>DAHWJO010000006.1:0-55936 GCA_027344105.1 Sulfobacillus sp. | reverse complement strand
GGCTTGGGAAGCGGCTGGATAATATTCTCCACGGTCGTGTTCCGCTCCTTCGATTGCATCGCCGCCACAATATCGCGCATGGTGACAATCCCTTCCAATCCCGACGCACGGCTGACTACGGGTAAAAATGACCGGTTGAGCCGCGTCATTTTCTGCCACGCTTCCGAAACAGCCGCCGCGGGCCGGATAGACGTTTCCCCAAGAGGCTCCAACGCTGCCTGCACTGATATGGCGGCCATCGGTCTGACGTCATCGCCACGCAGAATCTTGATTCCCCGGCGATGCAGTTTGACCGTATACATGGAATCGCGGGTGAAAAATGTATAGGTTAGAAAGCTGATCACGGCGCATGCCATCACAGGCGCGGTCAGGTGATAGTCTCCGGTAATTTCCAGCAGTATGGTAATGGCGACAAAAGGCGCCTGCGCCGCCGCCGCGAACAGTGCAGCCATCCCCGCGATGGCATAGATGGACGGGTGAGGCGCCAGTTGCGGCGAGATGGCATAAAGGAGATTGCCAAAAGCGCCGCCAACCATCCCCCCCAAAAACAAAGAGGGAGCGAACACTCCCCCAGACCCTCCCGCGCCAATGGTTAAGAGCGTGGCCACATATTTGGCGATAAACAGCACAATCATGCTGCCCCATAAAATCTGATTGGTGAGGGCCAAGTGCATGGTGGGGTATCCCACCCCCAGCACCTGGGGCAAATATAAACCGATGATCCCGACCACCAAGCCACCTGCTATAGCTTTAAGCCAAAAAGGAATTCTCAAGTGATTGAAAAAGTCCTCGGAAAATGTCAGGCCTTTGGTATAAAGCACAGCCACTACCGAAATAATCAGGCCGAGACCCATCATAAACAACAGAGCAAAGTGGTTGATGACGTGATAAGGAGGCGTTTGGAGGACAGCCTGACTGCCCATAATGGTGTCAAAAACTGTCGTGCCAGTGACAGAGGCAAGGAAAACCGGAACCACGGCGCCAATCTGGTAGCTGCCGAGAATGATTTCCAGACCGAAAAATCCGCCCGCGATAGGCGCATTGAAGGTAGCGCCAATGCCTGCTGCGGACCCCGCCGCCAGCAAAAGAGTCGTGTATTTCTCCGAGAGTTTTAAAGCCTGGGCCATTGTCGACCCGAAAGCCGCTCCAATGAGGGCAATCGGTCCTTCTCGCCCAACCGAGCCGCCGCTCCCAATCGTCACCGCCGGGGCGATAATTCCAAATATCCCGACCCGCGGCCGGATTTTCCCGCCATGGAGCGCCAGCGCCTCGAGAATTTGCGGAACACCGTGCCCTTTCACTTCCGGCGCACCATAATGGGTGATCAGGCTCACAATCACCAGCCCGATGGCAGGCCCCAACACCACCAGGCCCAGATGGCCCGCGGACAGAGTGTCCCCTATCAACAAAGTATGGACCACTTGAATCATCCAGCGGAACACAACTGCGCCCAGTCCACCGACCACTCCGGTGACCATAGCCAGCGCGCTGACAATCCACGGCTCCCATTTCGGGGCAAACAAGTGCGCCCGAACATTTTCAACCTGCACCAAGCCTATCCACCCCATTTAGTAGGAAATATTTAGCCCGCCGTCGACGACCATCTCTGTGCCCGTGATGTAAGAAGAGGCCTCAGGATCCAGCAAAAACCGAATGGCCTGTGCGGCGTCTCTTGCGGTGCCCAAACGGCCGAGCGCAATATGAGGAAGCAGTTCGGCTTCCGTCGCGGGATGTTTCACACCCATCCCCTCTCCCAATGCTCCCAGCACCACGGCGTTGACACGAATCCCGTCCTGCCCCCACTCAGCGGCCAAATGCCTCATCAGCCCGTTAAGTCCAGCCTTGGCGGCACCGTATGCTGCCGCAGGTCCCGCTGTACTGGACATTTTGGCATCCACACTCGAGACTAACACAATGCTGGCCCCAGACACCAACACTGGTTTCAGCGCGGTGGTCAATTCAAAAGCCGAGCGCAGGTTGACAGCGATGGTGTATTCCCACTCATATCCGGTGGTCGCCACCGCCTCGTCACTGAACACCACACCGCCCAGGTGAACCACTCCATGGACCCGGGTTATCTTCCGGCAGTGAAGAGCCTCTGTCACAGCGGCAGCGGCAAGGCCCGGAACAGACAGGTCCGTCCGGATCCAGTCCCCATCGTCTCCGTATTCCGCGGGAGGATTCCGGCTGACCCCAACAATTCGCCAGGTCCCTCCCAGCAACTCGCTCAAGGCGTGGCCAATCCCGCTCGTCAGCCCCGTCGCCACCAAAACCGGACGTGTGTCAGCCACGCTTGTCTCCAATGGAGCATAGTCTCGCCAACCGGGGGTAAAGATTGGTATGATAGCCAGTGTGTTGTTGATGTCGAGAAAGGATGAAAATCATGGCCGAACCCACTTTCCGTTTTAGTCCCCGGCCCAACCGGGCTCAGGAGATTGATTGGCACGAATGGAACCAGGACACTTTTCAGCAGGCACACGCCGAAGACAAGCCGGTTCTTCTGTCCATCTCCGCTGTATGGTGCCACTGGTGCCACATGATGGATGAAACCACATATTCAGATGCGCAGATCATTGCCCGCATTAATTCTGATTTTATACCAGTTCGCATTGATAATGATCAGAGGCCGGACATTAATCAGCGCTATAACATGGGCGGGTGGCCCACCACGGCATTTCTCACCCCGTCGGGCGAAATCATCACGGGCGGCACGTATGTCGCCCCGGAACAGATGGGTCCTTTGCTGGATCAGGTTGTCCAGTACTGGGAAGAACACAAGGAAGAAATCCGTGATCAACTGACCCCGCCGGCCCCGGCCAAATTGAATCTTCAGGCGCAAGCGCCCGCACCGGAGTCCATCACCAAGATCATGGATACCATCCGCCAGCAGTTTGACCGTGCTTACGGCGGCTTGGGAGTCGCTCCCAAATTTCCTCAAGTGGATGTGTGGGACTTGTCCCTGATCTTTTTCACGGCGACCGGCGACGGCTGGGCTGCGGGAATGACCGTCAGGACACTGGATGCCATGGCTGGCTCCGCGCTGTATGACGCTGTGGCCGGAGGATTCTTCCGCTACTCCACGACGCGCGAGTGGACCATTCCCCACTTTGAAAAAATGCTGGAGGAGAACGCCCAGCTGGCGCGCCTTTACATGCACGCCTACCAGGTGCTGGGCGACGAAACCTACCGTCAGCTGGCTGACCAGGTGCTCACCTGGGCCAACAAGTTTTTGCTGAACATGAACGGCCTGTGGGGCGGTTCCCAGGATGCCGACGAAGAATATTACCGGCTGCCCCAGGAGGAACGGGACAAGCGGCCCGCGCCCTTTGTCGACCCGGTGGTTCACACCAGCTGGAATGCGCAGATGATTTCCGCCCAGTTGATGGCCGCGGCTCTCATCAATCCCACGGTTTACTCCCCCATTGCCCTCACCGCCTTGGAAGCTTTATGGGACCGGATGTGGGACGAGACAGCGGGTCTCTACCACTACGAAAATGGGGATGCGGAGCTGGCTGGCCTGCTCACCGACGTGGCCCAGTTTCTCAACGCCTGCATTGACGGGTACGAATTCACCGGTGACACGGTCTATCTCGACCGGGCCAGGACCCTCATCGACTATGCGGACCGCGTCCTCAGAGCCGATAACGGGGCCTTTTATGATCAGGTCGACAATCCGCACGCACCGGGCCGCCTCCAGCACCGCCAGCAGCCCATCAATGAAAATGCCTTGATGGCCAAGGCATTTCTGCGTCTCGGCACAATCACCGAAGATGACCAGTGGACCGGACGCGGCCGGTCCCTCATTGCGGCATTTGCCCCTGTGGCAGAAGAACAAGGCGTTTTTGGCGCCCTGTGGGCTATTGTCGCCGACCGCGCCCAGGCCCCTTTGCTGACCGCCACGGTTGTGGAATCGCACCACCGCTCCGGCACAGCGTTGCGCCAGGCCATTTTTGGCCTATTCGACCGCAACCGCATTGTGCGCACATGGCCCGTGGGATCCGAGAACTTCAGCCAGAGCGGATACCCTGAGATTCCCATGCCGGCGCTATACCTGTGCCAAGGACAGACCTGCGCCCCGGCGGTCACCGACCCCCAGGGAATTCTGGAGGCGCTGCAGAAGCTGAACGCGCCCGCCCCGGAACAGCCCCACATTCCTGCTGGCGAGGAATAGCTTTCCGCCTGTTAGATAGCAGGGGCCGGCTCCGCTTGGGCGCCGGCCCCTCTCTTTTGAGACGGTTTATATGCCAGACATACTCAGGTGCATGCTTGAAGGCGCCCCAATCAAGATCCATTGAGCGTTGTGTCCTTTTGGGAAAATTGCCGAGCCCACAACACGGGACGCAAACGCACTACCCCTTGCGCCATCAGCAACAGCACCGGCAATTCCACCAGAATGGCCATGTAAATGAGAGGATGGCCAGGAAATGCTGCCGTGGCCACGCCAATCACCACTTCCGAATTCCTGGCCGTCGTCGTAAACGTCAGGTCACATTGTCCTCGCAGCTCAAATGCGCCCATGCGCTATTGAACAGCGCGCGCAGGAACATGATGACAAAAAAGGCGAAAATTCCGCCCACCATCGTCAGCAGGGCCACGAGGTCCTGGATTTTAAGCGGTGGCTGACTCGCAAACAACGCCACTATGGCGACCACCAACGCGCCCAGAGCTTGAAAGGGCCCAAAACTTCTTTCACAGGACCTGCAAAGACCCTTCCCCCCGGCGATGGAGCACCCACCATTGCAGTCCCCACCCGACCGCAAATGGGGCCACAAAAAAGATGCCCACACTCTGGAGTAAGGTCCATGGGTTTAAATAGAGCACGTGGCCGACCAGTAACCACAAATAGAGGGGCAGCAAGAGAATTTGCAGTCCCAAGTTCCGTGGCAAGAGCGTCGCTCCCCAAGCCACATCGCCTTGCGCTGCGCCGATAAAAATAAGGTACCAGCCGACGCAGGGGGTCAACGCGTATAAAATCAAGCCAATTCACAAGTCCGGATTATGGCGCAAAAACAGCCATCCTAACAGCCAGGCAACGCCCGGGGATGATCACTAAGTTAGTCGTCAGAGCCAGAACGGTTGCCTTGCGCTTCTTCAATGCCCCCCCGCTAGTCGGGCGTGCGAACGCCGAACATGACTGTCGAATGACTAAAAAGATACCGATGCCGACCAGCGGGTGCAAAAATGCTAAGGCGCCAGGGGTTAACCAATTGAGGCCGAGTCCCATCAGCATGGCTGCAACCAGAATAAATGGGGTCGCCTCATCCTGCCGGGACGGTCCCTTTGCCTGAGCATCACGTTCCTCTCCCTTCTAATGCCGGCATCGCAGCGGGCGGCGCGGTTTCGTTGCCGTTCCAATCGGCCCTCGGGTGGGCTCTTTAGGCAGAGACGCGAGGCACTGGGGGACGTGCATGGTGCCGCGTGTGCCACCAGACGTGGGCGATGCCCGCAAGCGCTGCCACGGCCGCTGCCAGTGTGCCCATATGCCATGTCTCCCCAATCAACTCACCGGCTACCGCGAGCAGAATCACACCGTATAAGGCCTTAATCCATGAGGGCTTCGCACGGTGCGCCATAAACCAGGAGCCCGCTATACTGCCCGCACTCGCCGCTATCAGGGTCACGACGAGAATGAGGCCCGGAATGGCCATATGGGCCATGTGGCCCGAAAACCCGGCGAGACTGGAGACGGTCGCGACGGCTGCCGTGGTGGCCGCACTCGTCTTGGCACGGTATCCCATCCAAATCAGCATCGGACTGATGATGAACCCGCCCGCTATGCCCAACAGCCCTCCGATAAAGCCTGCCCCGCCCGCCACCAGTGCGCCTAAGAGCGCCCGGCGGGCCCACGGTATTTCCGTATCCGGTTCGGGTTGCTGTACCAGCCAGAGCGTCCGAGCCGCGGCGATGAGCAGTATCGCGGCAAATGCCCAGAGGAGAAAGCGCGCAGGCAGGTCGCCTGTGACCAGGGCCCCCAGCGGGGCCCCGATGAGCACGGCAATCATCATCGGCCAGGCACCCCTCCAATCAATGAGGTGTTGACGCTGATATTGCGGCAAAGAAAAGATCTTAGCGGTGGCACTCAATAAAATGCCTAGCGGAATCGCTACGGTCTTGACATCATAGCCCACCCAGTGAAAGAGCGGCATATAAATCATGCCGCCTCCTTGCCCCAGCATGGAAAAGATAAAGGAAATGCCTACGACGCCGCCTGTGACTCCGAATAAACCGCCCATCTCCCTCACCCATCTTTCTCAGATCTGTGCGCTGCTGTGCACATGATGGTCCCAGCAGGCCGGACACCATGCCCCGTCTCCGGATTGGTGGGCATAGCTGCCGATCACGAGTTCCCCACAGTCCGTGCAGCGGACATGGGTCCAATCCATTGGAGACCCGATCACGGGATACGTGGCAAACCGCTGCACCCTAAACTTCCACAGGACGATCCAAGATGCTCTGGATGTCTCCCGCCACCTCCCCGGGGGCTGGGTGATATCCCTTCTGGTGCTGACTCTTGGCCGCTACTGGCGGCCACTGTAAGAATTCTTCAAGGAATTCCGCGCGGAAACTGACCCGCACCGCTTGCTGAGACTCCACATCGACTACGGTCAGGGCAAATTTTCCAAGGCGCGCGAATTGCAAATTGTTTTTCCCGACCGTGCAGCCGGTAATCCATTGGATGCCGTCTACAAAGCAATGGGAAAACTGCTCCGGCGCGACCTCCACGATGGCGGTCAGTTCCTTGTCCGCTGACCGCGGGACTTCCAGCGCCGCCAGAGCTTCCCAGCCTGCGCGCAATCCCAGGGGCAGCCCTAAACAGACATTTCCATGAAAAGCCTGCGCAGCCTGCAAATCTTCTGGAGTGATCACCAAACCCATTCTTCTTCCATCCTCTCTTTATTTGCGGTGATGCTAGGAGCCGGGTTGCAGGGGAACCGCGGATACCGCAGCGTCTTTCCACGGATGAACCGGAACAGTTTTCCCCACGTGACAGGCCAGTACCGTGTTCGCTTCCAGCGCGGCGACCTCATCTGCCACATCGGGCCACACCGCCATGAATGAGCTGCTGAATGGCAGGCGGTCCTCCGCCACCCGGTAGAAGACCCACTGGCCTGCCCGCTGCTCGCAGATCAACCCGACTTCTCGCAAGCGTCTCAAGTGATGAGACACCGTCGGCTGGGAGACTCCTAAGACCTCAACGAGCTCACATACGCAACGCGGTCCCCTCGCCAGCAGCGCAAAGAGGTGTAACCGCGTGGCATCTCCCAGAACTTTATAAAACTCCGCCCAGTCTCGAAATGAACCCATCCGTCAACCACACCTCCTACCGATAGCCCATGATACGATCCATATAGATATATGTCTATATCCATATGGACCTGCACGGCGACCCATATGGTCCTTACCAGTTGGAAGTTCCCGTTATAGTGAGAGCGGGTCGAGAGAAAGCCGTGGTTGCCGCGGCCTCCCCTCTTAATCCAGGCAGTCAAAAGAAAAACCTGGGCCGTAGACAATTGTCTCCCCAGCAACAAAACCGAAGAAGGTTGATGGAAATGGACGCAGATGACAGCATCACCACTGCAGCAAACCCCGAGCAAGAGGAGTCGGCTCCTTTGGACTTGACACCGGATCTTGTGACAGAAAACGCCCCCACAACAAAGAAACCCGCCTTGGTCTACGCGCTAGGAACCTTGGGATTTGATTTCGGCACGGCAGCCCGCCGAGACGGCATCATGCAGGCGATGAATGTGTCGGCTCCGCCTGATGCGAAGGCTCTTATGGCCTTTCTGGCTGATAATCCAGAATTTCAGACACTGCTCGTCTGGACCTTAGGCATCGACGGCATCCCCTTCTATGCCATTAAACCGGCAGGGCCCTTTGCCCTCCGCGGGTATGAGCACCTGAGGACGATTGTGCTGGCTCAGCAGGCGGATCCGCCTGTAGAGCGAATGGCCGTTCCGGGCCACTTGTCGGGCACCATGCGTCTGATGAATGGCATGACTGTGCCTGTCATCGCCACCAAAGGCCAAGGGATCACGTCATGGACGACTCAGGCGCTGCATGAGGCAATGGCCTCCACCAATCGTCCAGAAAACGGGACGGTTCCACAGGAACTTTATCAAAACTTTCTGGACCGGGTCTATTACGAATTACGCAACGCTGGCGTCACGCCGGAAGAACGCGCGATCAACTTTGCCGCCACCAAGGCATTCCAACTCGACGACATCATGATCCAAGCGGCGCGCGAAAATCTGGTGCTGGACAGCATTACCGTGGAAGCAGGCGGCTTGTGCCGGCCGGGCTCCGAATGCCGTGATGTTGTGCTGTCGTTTTTCAATCCCCAGCGGCGCCAAAATACTGCCCGGCAGGTCTTCCGGCTGACGGTGGATGTCAGCGAGGCTCTCCCCGTAATGATTGGTCCCGTGCATTCCTGGTACATTTATTAGGCGCTGAGCTGGAATTCCCTGTGCCCGTTCTATGGACCTTATGAAGAAGAGGACATCGCCCAAGGGATGTCCTCTTAGCTGTGAACCGCTCAGGAAGATTTTCGTGCGCTCAACCGCACGGCCAGTCGGGAGCGTAAACAGGGAAGGAATGATGCCCCCATGGACGGCAGGATTCTCCTCATGGGTATACGGCGCCTCAGGACACCTTGCAGCACGTGAGGCTTCCCCGGACTGGGGAGCGGCCGCCGCCTGATACAATACCGCAACCGGTCTCAAGCTCTGCCCCCTTCCGGTGCAGTCTTATCGCACCCAGTCTCCAGTTCTAGAGCCCGATATTCTTGGCGATGATGGTCTTCATAATCTCATTGGTTCCAGCGTAAATAGACATCACGGCAATGTCACGGTACCGGCGCGCTACGGGGTACTCTTCCATGTACCCGTACCCTCCATGCAGCTGCAGGCACTCGCCAATGATTGCCTTGGCGGTATCGGTTGACCACCATTTCGCCATCGACACCTCGGTCACGATATCCTCCTGCTGCATGTGGCGGGCAATGAGTTGATCCAAAAATGCCCGGCTGACATAAGATTGCGTCGTCATTTCCGCCATTTTGAACCGTGTATTTTGAAATTTTCCAATCGGCTGGCCAAAAGCGGTGCGCTGTTTCACGTAAGCCAAGGTTTCCGCCAGCGCTTCCTCCATGGCCACTTGCGCGGCAATAGCCACAAGGAGCCTTTCTTGCTGGAGCTTCTCCGCAAGGTAGCGGAAACCCTCACCCTCTTTCCCCAGCAGGTAGCTGGCTGGCACCCGGCAGTCTTCAAAGAACAGTTCCGCCGTGTCTTGGCTGTGCTGCCCCATCTTATTCAATTGGCGCCCCCGGCTGAAGCCTGGCGCATCTTCGGGCACAACGATCAGACTGAAGCCGCGCTGGCGCGGTTCAGCCGCTGGGTCCGTCTTGGCCACGACGACGATGAGTCCCGCCTGAATACCGTTCGTGATAAAAGTTTTTTGCCCGTTGACCACGTACTGATCCCCGTCACGCACTGCCGTCGTACGGATACCGGCCAGGTCCGATCCTGTTCCGGGCTCCGTCATGGCAATCGCCGTAATAGTTTCCCCACTGAGGCACCCCGGCAGCCACCGCCGTTTTTGCTCCTCACTGCCGTAGCTGGTGAGATAGGGCACGACGATGTCGTTATGGAGCCCAATCCCCACCATGCCGGACCCGATCCGCTCGAGCTCCTCATTCACCACCACGGAAAATCCAAAGTCGGCGCCAGCGCCGCCGTAAGCTTCCGGCATCATGGGGCACAGAAACCCCTGCTCCCCCATCGAGCGCCAAAAAGCCTTCGGGATTCGGCGCTCTTCTTCCCACTGATTAAAGAAGGGCGCCGCATGCGCTTCGAGAAATCCACGTAAAGACTGCCGGAACATGTCATGCTCCGGGGTCAGGTACGGGTGCTTCACGGCCATTCCTCCCGCAGTCTCCAATTATTGCGCAATCCGTTCGATAATGGCCGCATTGGCCATGCCGCCACCTTCGCAAATCGCAATCAGCCCATACCGCCCTTGCCTCTCCTCCAGGGCGTTCAGCAGAGTTGCCGCAATGCGGGTGCCCGTGGCGCCGAGAGGATGCCCCAGGGCAATCGCCCCACCATGCACATTCACCTTATCCCACGGCGCGCCAATCTCTTTCTGCCAGGCGAGCACCACTGAAGCAAAGGCCTCGTTGACTTCAAACAGATCAATGTCGGACACACTGAGACCCGCCCGCTCCAGCGCCTTCTTGGTCGCAGGAATCGGCCCGGTCAGCATCGTGATGGGATCGACCCCGACCACGGCAAATGAAACAAAACGCGCCCGCGGTGTCAGGCCCAGGCGTTCGGCCACATCCTTGCGCATCACCAGGGCCGCCGAGGCCCCATCGGAAATCTGGCTGGCATTTCCAGCGGTGACCAGCTCCAAATCGGGGAATGCCGGCCGGAGGCCCATCATTTTCTCCACACTTGTATCCGGCCTGATGCCCTCATCCTCGGCAAACAGCCGCATAGTCTGACTATTTTCCTCGACTGGCACTTCCAAGGGAAGAATTTCACTCTTAAAGAGTCCCTGTGCCCTCGCCGCGGCGGCTAGCTGGTGGCTCCGCCATCCATACCGGTCCAAATCCTCCCGGCTCAGTCCCCACTCTTTGGCGATCATTTCGGCGCCTAGCGCCTGGTCAAAAAAGTCACGGTTCCAGCGGTCGAGCCGGTAGCGCTTCTTCAAATTCTCCGTCATGGGATGCCCTTGAATTTGAATGGTGCTGAGCATGGGCACGCGCGTCATCGACTCCACCCCGGCGGCAATGGCAATATCATAAGACCCCGACATGACTCCTTGGGCCGCGAAAGCCAGCGCCTGCAGGCTTGACCCGCACTGGCGGTCCAAGCTGGCGGCAGGCACTGATTCCGGCAGTCCCGCCGATAGCCACGCATTGCGCCCGACATTGCCACCCTGCTCACCCACCTGATCCACACAGCCCACAATGACATCGTCCACGCTGGCGGCGTCGAGAGCATTCTTTTCCACCAATTGGCTCAATACCCCGCCTAGAAGATCCACGGGGTGGGTTAGCGCTAAGCTTCCCCTGCGGCGCCCGAGCGGCGTCCGCACTGCATCCACAATGACAGCTTCAAACATGATAAATCCTCCCCATGGTTCACAAATTTCAGCAAAAACCGCGAGGCTGCTGAGTTGCTGACGGTCGGCCGATGCGCAAGAGACCGTCAGGCAATAAACTTTCCTTTAGTCATTTTATCATAATACAAATATCTCCGTCACTCTTCCGCCCTTACCAATTCGTAATATTCAGATTGGTATCAGGCAAGACAGCTGCCATGCCAAATTTACGGGCGTCGCATTTGGTCGAATTCTGGTATAGTGGCTACTATGATGATTAGCGAGTGGTGGCTCTTCCTGAGTTTGCGCGCTTTCACCGCCTCTACCCGGGTGCATTGGAACTCGCTTGAGCCGAGAGGAGACTCATGGGAATCCATATCCGTCTGCCTATAAGGGAGCGAACTTCTGTTACCACGAAATATACAGTAGTCCTGTTGCTGCTGAACAGCTTGGCGGTAGTCCTGTTTGTCTACCTGTCCCATGTATACTGGCAAACCAATGTCCGCAGCACGCAGCGCAATTTAGGAGCTCAAGCAGCCGGGTCAGCCGCCCTTTTGGACAGCAAATTGACCACTGACCAAGACTTTTTGCGGCAGACAGCCAGCATCTTGCCGTTGGCCACATCTCCTTCTATGATCCATTCCGATCTCATCCGCTTATTAGATCAGTTAGGTCCCAGCAATGCATCTTTCGCTGCGGTGGTGACCGGTCACGGCCAGTACGTCTCGCGCGTCGGACCTCTCGTGCCTCTCCCCTCTCCTCCAGCAGGGAAGGCCGGTCTGGGGACCTTGGCGCCGCTCCTGCAAAGCGCATTCCGCGAGCCTTCCTTCTTTTTGTCGCTCCCCTTTGCCGACCCGCTCCAGCGAAACCACCTCTGGGTATTGGCAGGCTCGCCAGTTTCTGGGCCGGGCCACCGCTACCTCATTATTGGGCGCGGGGCCTTCCTTCCCGTACTCGGTCGCCAGCTGGCTTCGTCCCCTTATTCTGACGTGATCTTGCAGTTGCTGCGCCGCAGTGGCCTGGTGCAGAGCCAGTCCCCCGCTTTCCCGCCCGGGACCTCGAAAGTAGTTCGCCCTGACTGGTTCTCGCAGCAGATAGCACGAGACCCCCAGCTCGCGTCGGGAATGGGGACGGGCAGTATTGGCCCCCGGGACCCTTCCTATCTCATCGCGTTCTCGAAACTCAATGACTACCCGCTGTATATGGTGGAAAGCGTGCCGGTGCACGCGGTATTTGCCGGGTGGCTGCACACCATGCTGCTGGGGCTGATTGCTTTCGTGTGTCTCGTCATCCTCTCGGACGGCAGCATCCTCTTTATCATTTACCGTCTGCACATGTCCCGCGAACACCACGCTTTTACGCTGAAGCTCTATAATGTGCTCTCGCAGGTCAGCCACATCACCAGCACCGCCGCCACCGAATCCGACTGTCTGGAAGCTCTCGCGCCGGCATTGTGCGCCCAGGCTTTCTACGCAGCATGGATCGGCATCGCCGAGGCTGACAGCGTCCGCGTCCTGGTTGCTGCAGGGCCAGGTTCCGATGCCCTGCAGCAACTGCCTTTCAGCATTGGCGGCCACAACGCAACCTACCAGTCTCTGGCCGCACGGGCCGTCCTCACCCAGCGCACGCTGTATGACAACGACATCACCACGGCGCTCACGCACCAGGGCTATGCCTCGTTTATCAAAACTTATCGCTGGGCTTCAGGCATTTCCATTCCGATCATGCGCCAGCACAGAGTCTGGGGGGTGCTGAATCTAATCAGTGACCGCCCGAAAGCTTTCGACCAGAACATCCTGCCCCTCGCCGATCAAATTGGACGGTCCCTGCAAGATGCGCTCGAACGGTTCGACCTGCGACAGCTGGAAGCGCAGGTGCGTCGAAGGAACCAGTTGATTCTCACCTTTCACCATGTTCTGGGAGCCATCGGGGAAGTGGCGCAGAAGACAATGGATGAGTCTGTGATTTTACAAGATGTATGTTCGCTGCTTACCGAAAGCCAGGTGTTTGCAGCGGTGGGAATCGGCATTCCCGGCGCGGACGGGATCCTCCACTTTCCCTACCGCGGCGGTGGGCCCTTCGTTTATGGAGACAAGGACAATAGCGAAACAGAATCAGCGGCTGCCCGCGCCTGGAGCACAGGCAGGTACCAGGTCGAAAACGACTGGGATGGGCCCGCAGCACAGCCGTGGCAGTCCAGCGCTGACTTTGTCATTTACCGGAGCAAGGAACCGTATGCGGTTCTCGAGGTGTATCACCGCGACAAAGATGTGTTCGACGCGGAGTTGATTCAGTTGGGAATTCGCCTGGCTGAACTGGTAGGACAGATCCTCACCAATGCGGGCAATGAAACGCAATTGCACCGCCTTCACCAGTTCTATGAAGCTCTGGCCCACGCCAACGAACTGCTGCTGTATACCGACGATCCCCAGACCCTGTACGAATCGCTGGCAGAACTCATCATGGCCCAGACCACAGCTTTGGGATGTTGGATCGCATTTTCCGATGGCGCCCGCCTGGACATTAAAACCCGGATTTTTCAAGATGCGTCCACAGCCGTCCTCTTCGACCGGGATATACAGCAGATTTCTCTGGAAGACTCCGTGGCGGCAGGACCCACGGTTATCAGCGATGTCCTGGCCACAAAGAAGCCCGTTGTCGTCAATGATCTGGCGGCAGAGACCCGGTATCCCGGCCCGCATCTCATGCCGTACCTGCTAGCCGGGTCTATTGGTGCGGTGGCCGCATTCCCTATCGCCAATGGCACCGGCGAAAGCGGGGTGTTAACCGTACACGGTGCTGCCCACCTGTTTTCTGGCGAAATTATCACCTTGCTAAAGTCCTTAGCCTATAATCTCACCGCTAAGCTGAGATTTCTGCGCGCTGAGGAGGAAGAGGAAACGGTCAAAGCGCAGCTGGCCTATCAAGCCTCGCACGATGCCCTGACCCAGATTCCCAACCGCGCGCACTTTGAGAGGGCCCTCGATGAATTGGCGGGGAAACAGCGCCAAGTTCCCATACCAGCCACGATGATCATGGCTGACCTCGACACGTTCAAGATGGTCAATGACACTTACGGCCACGCTGCGGGAGACTACGTCCTGCAAGTCACCGCCAAGCGCCTGCAGGGATGCCTGCGCGCTGAAGACACCCTGTGCCGCTACGGTGGCGATGAATTTGTCATCCTCATCGAATCTGCCCTGCCCTCTTTGACCCTCCACCGCCTTGCCGGCTGTCTCCTCACCCGGGTGCAAGAACCCGTGCCCTGGAACAACACATCCCTGACTATCGGCATCAGCCTGGGGGTGGCGACAGACACTGAAGGCACGAAAGAGCCGCGACAACTATTTAAGGAAGCCGATGAAGCCGTCTACGACGCCAAACAGCACGGAAAAAACCGGGTGCAGTTTCGCTGAGGGGCAGCAACATCATCCGTCGATTATTGCTCCATAAGATTGTGCCAAAAGAGAAGCCTGAGCGCTATCCAGGCGCGTGCGGCTCAGCTTCAGCGCCGTCCAGTCAATGCCCGCGGCATTGGCGCCGCGCAGGTCGGCATGTGTCAGATTCGCCTGCGCCAAAATTGCCCGGCTGAGGTCAGCGTTTTGAAATTTACAGTGCGCGAGGTTGGCACCATAGAAGTCCGTATCCTGGAGTTTCATGCCCGAAAAGTCATATTTGCTCAGGTTCTGGTAGCGCAGAGTGGATCCCAACCAGTCGCCCTGGTGAATGCGCACCCCGCGCAGGTCCGCCTCGTCCAAGGTGCAGGCAATCATGGACACCCGGTTCAGTTCCGGCGCAAAAAATGCCGCCCATTGCCATTCACATCCAATAAAGACGCTCTGCACGATGCAGGCGCTGCCGAATTGAGCCCCGGTAAAATCGCAGTGGATAAATCGGCATCCATCCAACTGGGCCTCGCCAAACAGTGCGTGGCGAAAATTGGCATCCTCAAATTCTCGCCCCCGCCAGTTTTGGCCGCGGAAATCCTCTTCTTCAAACCTTGCTTCCATGGGCCCCTCTCCTGACTCGGGAGTCCCCGTTTTCCCTGATCTTTAGGGCGGATCCCACGACCTAGTAGCTTTTGAGACGGTAAGGCATGATCATGACCGAAATGTCCTTGCGGAAGATGAAGGAGGTCTCCAGTGTGAGGGAGAGCTGATTATGCAAGAAGTGTTCCCAGACGTGGCTCACCACTAGCTCCGGCAGGATAATCAGCGTGCGCTGGTCTGGATTCTGGTGCGCGACAAGGTCTACATAGCGCACAATGGGGCGGACAACGGAGCGGTACTGGGTCGGCACCACCGCCAGCTTGATGCGCGGGTCGGGAGCCCACTTCTTCCAGCGTTCGGCAAACTGCTGTCCCGGCTCCACACTGCGCACCACATGCAGGGCAATGACCTCATCCGCAAGACTGAGAGCGTAAGACAGCGTATCAATCGACAGGCGGTTGATGCTGTTGATGGGCACCACCGCCACCACGTGCAGCAATACCGGCTTGATGGACAAGTCCGTGACGCGCAACTCGTCGGCCACTGCCCGGTAATGGCGGCGGATGCGGTGCATGCCGAGGATCAAGAGCGGCAACACCACCGCCACAATCCAAGCGCCTTCAGTAAACTTGGTAATCAGCGACACGACCACCACAATAGCCGTCAGGGTCGCCCCCACGCCACCCATCACAATTAGCAGCCAGCTCTGCTGCGCGGGAATGTTCGCCCGGTTCCGCCATGTCTTCACGGCAAGACTCAGCATCGCGACGGTAAAGCTCATATAGACACCGATAGCGTACAGGGGAATAAGATTCGTCGTATTTCCCCGGAAGATCACAATCAGGAGGATAGCTGTCAGCGCCAGAATAATCACGCCGTTTTGGTAGACCAGACGGTCGCCGCGGCTGAGGAACATCCGGG
The DNA here is from genome assembly GCA_027344105.1 of Sulfobacillus sp. Lineage (GTDB taxonomy): Bacteria > Bacillota > Sulfobacillia > Sulfobacillales > Sulfobacillaceae > Sulfobacillus. The sequence continues at coordinate 39,923 of DAHWJO010000006.1, read as the reverse complement.
GCATCCACTGATCACGGGCCATGATGCTGGACAGCAAGGGGAATCCCGCAAAGCTGGTATTGGCCGCAATCGCTAAAATAGCCATGGTTACAAAAGACAGCAGGTAAAAATAAATTCCGCGGCCGAAAATGTCGCTGGCCAATTGCTGGAGCACTGTGGTGTTCATCGAGGGGACAATGTGAAACCGGTAGGCGATGATGGACGTGCCCAGAAACATGCTGCCCAAAAACAGTCCGAGAAGCAGCAGGGTCATGCGGGCCCTGACGGGAGACGGGCCCCGGAAAACCGGCACACCGTTGGAAATCGCCTCCACTCCGGTGAGGGCCGAAGACCCCGAACTGAATGCCCGCAGAATGACAAACAGGCTGACAAAGCTGACCGGGGGCGTCACATACATATGCCAGGCGGGAGCGTGGGGCGCATGCACACTCAAGCCGACAACCGCCATTATCAGCACCATGGCGATAAAAAGGTATGTGGGTAAAGCGAATGCCTGCGCGGACTCTCTCAGCCCGCGCAGGTTCACGAGTCCCAGAAGCCCGACAATCAGCACAGAAAGGATGACCGTCCACGGAGCCAGTCCGGGGAACGCCGCCACCACAGCCGCCACTCCCGCCGTCACGCTGACTGCCACCGTAAGGGTGTAGTCAATCAGCAGGGCGGCTCCGGCGATGAGGCTGGCGGTGGACCCCAGCGTGTCCCGCCCGATAATGTACGCCCCCCCGCCGCCGGGATAGGAGCGGATAATCTGCCGGTAGCTTGTCACAAGAAATATCAGCAGCAGCACAATGACCGCAGAAATAGGCAGGACATACCATAAAGCCTGCACACCGGCCCTGTCCAGTTCAATCAATATTTCCTGGGTGCCGTACGCGACCGACGACAGGGCATCAGGAGCCATTACCGCCAGACCTGCGATCACGCCGACGCGGATGGATTCTTCCTCCCGGTCTTTCAAAGGACGGCCGAACACTTTACTCCATAATTTCACATACTCACCACCCGACTGGACCGCAACAACAACCTGAGTCGGCGGCCTGCTTATGCAAATCTCTGTTGTGTCTGTCTGTGCCCTAGGCAGGCTCGCCGACCCGCAGGTCCATACGCTATTGTTGCGTCTGGGGACCCGTATGCGCCTCGGTCATCCCCATGGGTCTCCCTGCCGCTATCATAATCAATCCGAACAGCAACGGTGCCGTACCGGCGTTGGCTCCGACTGAAGGGACCAGCCCAAATCCTTCGCCCGTTGCCCATATCCACAGCAACAGCACACCAGCAAACCCGAGCGTCAGCCACCGGCCCGTGTTCTTCCATAATACGACCGCCAACGACAAAAAGCAGGCGGCTAGGACTCCGTTATAGACTACCGAGCCATTATGAGCCATTTGGGCCGCATTGCCAATGAGTTTTTGAGCCCAAGGGACTGGAGAAACCGCAAATATTTTCGCGATGCCTTCCCCCCAGAGCCCCGACCACGGATTCGCCTCCACCACAGCTGCGACCGCAAAAAACGCCGAGAGCCCCTGGCGGATCCGCTCCGGCGTCTGGGATGCGCTCCACCGCCCAGCGGGAAGAAGCAGCAACACTGCGGTGACCACCGCCACCAGCCCCGCTCCGGGGGCGCCGGCGGCTGCACTCACGGGCCATGACAGCATCCCCCCCAACGCTTCAGGGATCACCCAAACAATCCCGGCGAAGACAGCGGCCAAGGCGAGCGTAATGCGTCCGGCGATGTTTTCCGCTTCAGTCAGCAGCATAATGCCAAACAGCACCTGGAAGATCACGGCGAGGATATTCCACGTGACAGGCTGTGAGGTCCACTGGATCAGAAAGAAGTGATAGGCGCGGATGACACTGAGGGGCTGGTAGCGGTATAGGGCATGGCTGAGCGCTCCGGGAGAATGGGTGACGGTCCACGGGAAAATTTGCAGCACACCCGACAGCAGCCACCAGACGCCGAACCCTGTCCATAAAATACGGCGGGCCCGGGGCACTGAGGGCTTGGGCACCCGAATCGTAAAAAGAATGACCACTTTGGCGCCAATCACAAAAAAGAGAAACAAACCGACATCAATCAGCGTTTGGTAATAGTTCACCACAAGTGCCATGGGTCGACCTCCTGACTGTCATGCCGTCAGGTATGCCCACCCAGTCACGCCCTTATTCAGATCTTCAGGAGAACTGGACGATATCCGCGTCGCCCCATAGCCGTTCGAGATCATAGTACTGCCGTTCCTCTTCGGTAAAGACATGCACAACCAGGGCTCCATAATCGAGAAGAACCCAATGAGACTTGTTGCCCCCGACCTTGTGCAGCAAAGGCACTCCTGCGTCTTTCAACGCTTCTTCAATATGTTCAGCCAGCGCCGCCACCTGAATTGTGGTATGGCCCGAAAGAATGACAAAATAATCCGCGACCAATGTCACCTCGCGCATGTCGAGCACTACGACGTGTTCACCTTTTTTCTGTTCTGCTGTGCGGGCCGCAAGTTCGGCCCACTGCCGTGATGTCTCAGGGATAACGCATTCCTCCTCATATTCTTCCTCGCCCTGGGTGTCGCGGAGCGCCTGCAGCATCAAGGGATGCGGTGTCAGCCCACGCCCCTTCAGGTAGTCAAGAGTTTCTTCCAGCAACGCTCTGTAAGCTTTCGCCAACGAGTGTCGGGCTGTCTCTTCAATTGCGGCGCGCCGGGGATACTGGCGTCCGGGCTCCACACCGTCGGCAATGAACAGCGCCTGCCCGGTTGCGTCCTGTCCCGGAGCCGCGGTGGTGTGGTAGCGGATAGCTCGGTGGACCTCCGGGGTGCCTACCCCCTCTTCTTCAAGCCAGGCCGCGGCCACGGGTCCATGCAGGAGGACAGGCTCCTGCCGCTCGGGCCCGCCTACCCTGACGCCGAGCCGCAAAGCCTCGGCCAGCAGCGCATCGCGCGACATTTCGCGGGCCAGGTCATGGGCATACCCTGCCAAAAATGCCTGGTCTGCCGGCAGGCCGTGAAGAACAGCCAACTCCTCCATGACCGCAGCCACCCGCAAGCTATGTTCCTGGCGGTGCCGGCTCAACTGGGCAAACCGTTCTCGATATGTCTCCATCCGTGTGCGCGGGAAACCACAGTTTTCAGGTTGCGCCGAACTAAAGCAGCAGGCTCAAGCCTTCCCCATTCCCGCTTCTCCTTTCTGCTATAAATCATGTGATCTCTGGTGACCTCATGATTCTCCCAACTCCCAGACAGCGATATTCCCCTGCACGCCGCATTGAGGCAATGGCCCGCTGAGAAAATCCCCCCGGCACCGGCCTCGACAAAAGACAAAGCTGAAGGGACTGCCTCCAGCTTTGCACCCGCATCTTAATAGCGGTTCTGACGGGGACGCGCCTCGTTGACAATAATATCACGGCCACTCAGCTGGGTGCCATTCATTGCCTCAACCGCCTGGTCCACATCCTCATCAGCCACCTCCACGAAGCCAAACCCCCGTGAACGTCCTGTTTCGCGGTCCATGATAATACGGGCACTGACGACATTCGCATGCGCCGCAAAAGCCTGGGCCAGTTCCTCTTCGGTCGTGGACCACGGCAAGTTTCCGATATACAGCGTCTTCGCCATTATTTGCATCCTCCCTGTAATTCCACAAAGGTACCTGACCAGGGACCCAGGCACCGGGAATACCTCTAAACCTGAGGAACACCGACCCCGTGATGCTGGGAAACCTTACGATCAAGTGCTATTATGAACTCTTGCGTGTCAAAACATGCGACCGCTCCCGTTAGAGGGCATGTTCGTACAGCTGATTCTTGTCAATATAGTGCTCCACCGCTTCAGGCACCAGATATTTTATCGACAGTCCCAAGCGCAGCCGCTCACGCACCTGGCTCGACGATATCGCTAGCGCCGGCACCTCCAGCTGATGAATCCGGTCGACCTTTTCCGCGCCGAGGTCCGAAGCCACTGCTTGGATCCTCGAAAGGGAATAGCCGGGGCGGCTGGCAGCAATGAGGTGAGCATACCGAAAAATATCCTCCGGATAGTGCCACGAGGCAATCTCCAGAATTGCGTCGGCACCGCTGATAAAGTACCAGTCCACGGCCGAGTCCATCCGGTGAAAATAGGCAAGAGTGTCGCTCGTATACGACGGCCCCTGGCGATCGATTTCGACCCGGGAGAGCTCGAAGTGCATATTAGGCGCGATCGCAAGAAAGGTCATCAAGTACCGGTGCTCCGCACTGGCGAGCACTTCCGGCCGCTTGTGCGGAGGTTGGCCAGAGGGGATAAAAATCACCCGGTCCAAATGAAAAGCATCCCGAGCCGCTTCAGCGGTCACCAGGTGTCCATAGTGGATCGGGTTGAATGTTCCTCCCATGAGCCCGATGGCTCCAGTCTCTTTACCCATTTATCAATAATTCGCGGTCTCTTGAAATTTTCCTGCCGATTTCTAAGAATCTCCGCAAATTTCCTCCAAATGATAGAGTCATTCTAACACGAGTTCTCCCTCTCTCCAATAGAATGTTCCTTGTCCGACATAAACCGGAGTGCCCTCTTCAGCCCGCTGGCGGCGTAATAGGGACTCCAGCCCCCGGCGCCGAAGATATTCCAGAAAATATTCCTCGGCATGCGGGTTGCCCCACAAAGTCATGCTGGCCCGCTCTTCCACATCACCCACCACCCGGAAGCCGCCGGCGGGTTCCGGAGTCAGAGAGTATCCATGCACCACCGGTTTCATGACCGGCTCCAACGTCTCAATGACCGGTTTGGGTGTCACGTCCAGCACGCGCCGCACTTCCCACATCAACGCGCCCACGCCCAGTCCGGACAGGGCAGAGATAGGCCAAACCGCCCGAGGCGACACAGCGTCCTGCAGCTGCTGCAGGCCTTGCTGGCTGCCTGGCACATCCATTTTGTTGGCCGCAACGATCACAGGACGGCCGGCAAGCTCCGGTGAGAAGGCCTGCAACTCGTGGCTGATAATCCGGTAATCGTTAGCCGGCTCATGGTCCACCTGGGGACTCACATCCACCAGGTGCACCAGTACCCGGGTGCGGTTCAGGTGCCTAAGGAAGGTATCGCCCAGGCCCAGCCCTGTGTGCGCGCCTTCAATCAGTCCGGGAACATCCGCCACGACAAAAGGGTCGCCGTAATCCCCCACCACTCCCAGATTGGGAACCAGCGTGGTAAACGGATAGTCCGCGATCTTAGGGCGGGACGCCGAAATCTGCGAAATCAGCGTGGACTTGCCTGCATTGGGAAACCCCACCAAACCGACATCCGCCAGCAGATTGAGTTCCAAAGTCACCCAAAATCCCTCGCCCGGCTGCCCCTTTTCGGCTACCCTAGGCACCCTGTGCCGCGACGAGGCAAAATGGCTGTTGCCCTTGCCGCCCCGGCCGCCCTTGGCGATGATTGTCCTAGAACCCGGAATCGTGAGGTCCGCCACCGCCTCTCCGCTCTCCTTCTTCACGATCGTGCCCGGAGGCACCCGGACCACAACATCCTGCGCGTCGCGCCCATACATGTTCTTAATGCCGCCCGGCTGCCCGTTCTGAGCCCGGTAGTGCTTTTGGTGGCGAAAATCCATTAAGGTGTTCAGTCCCGGGTCCACCTCAAACAGCACATCGCCCCCGCGGCCGCCGTCACCCCCGTCAGGGCCTCCGTTGGGCACAAATTTTTCCCGGCGAAAGGATACCGCTCCGTTGCCGCCGCTGCCCGCTTCCACGTAAATTCTCACTTCATCGACAAACACTGCATGGCCTCCCTACTGCCTGACACCCCAAAATGCGTCTAGGCTGTCCCGCTCTTGCTGCCACCTCACGCCTATAATATGTTTTTGAGGATGACTCTTGATTCCCCCGGCTTGCACACGAAATCCCCCGTGCACAAAAGTCACGGTAATGACCCCCGACGCCGCCGGAATCACTTCCTTGAGCACCGCGCTCAGCTTCCACAGCATGGTGTAGGTTCCGGGATTGTTCTCGGGACGCTCCCACCGAATCTCGGCGCCTGCCGCTTCGGCGGCGGCATCGAGCGCCATCATGCGGTAAACCCAGCGCAGCGGCAACCCTTGAAATACTCCCGGCTGCACGCTAGACAGGGCATGCTCGTTCAGATAGCGCTCGGCCCGTGAGAATTTCTCCAGCTCCAGCCACCCGCTGATGATCTGAAGGTGATTGGCATACCGGTGGCGGTAACGCCGGATCATGTCCACCGCCTCCGACTGGTCTATCAGCCGCACCGACCCCGCCGTATAAGCCGCAAACAACGCCAAAAAAACAACGCGCCAAAAGTGAGGGCTAAGAAAGCTTCCCACTCCCAGCGCGAGAAATATTAGGATACGCAGACTCATAACATAAAAATGGCCTGCGCGTTTGTGTTCTACACTACGCTTCATTAACAGGCAGGATCCGGATCTCGCGGCGGTCATGCCCGCGATTCACGAATGCCACAGTGCCGTCAATTTTTGCAAATAGTGTGTAGTCCCGTCCCATTCCCACGTTCAGTCCGGGATGAAACTTGGACCCGCGCTGACGAATAATAATGCTGCCAGCACTCACCAGTTGTCCCTGGTGGCGTTTGACTCCAAGCATTTTTGGTTTGGAATCGCGGCCGTTGCGGGAGCTTCCGCCCCCTTTTTTATGAGCAAAAAGCTGTAAGCGCATCGTATGTCCTCCCGGTAAAGAAATTCCCTCAGGGTTTGGCGAATTCACGGTAGCGGACAAAGTCCGGTTCGGTATCCGCTAGATCTTTAAAACCCAAACAAATAGTGTCCATTACGGCCTGCGCCGGTTCAGACAGGTCCTCAGTGACTGCGAGGTCCAACACCCCATCATCAAGACGATAAGCGATCTTGCTTTGGATGACACGAGTCAGTCCCATGACGAGCGTCTCTGACAGCGCCGACGCCGCCGCACAGACAATATCTTTCCCGTATGGAGCCTGGCCCGCGTGTCCCGCCACCGATAGGTGGCGGACTGCGCCACTCTTCTCCCGCTCGACTTCTATGCTAATCATGATCCGCCTTAAACAGTGGCATCAATGCGGTCAATGCGAACACGGGTCAAATACTGGCGGTGCCCTTGGCGGCGGCGGTAATTGCTTTTGGCTTTATACTTGAACACCAAAATCTTCTCCCCGCGCTCCTGCCGCACAATTGTGCCCACTGCACTGGCTCCATTGACGTAAGGCTGACCGACTACTGGCTGACCATTGTCGTCCACAACCATCAGCAACCGATCGAAAGTATATTCATTGCCTTCGTCAACAGGCAGTTTTTCTATCAGCAATTCCTGTCCGGGAGACACACGATACTGCTTGCCCCCCGTCTCAATTACGGCGTACACATAAATCCCCCTATTCCATGAATCACCGTGGCATTAATCCAATGTATGTTACCACGAATCTTGGGCACCGTCAAACCTCGGCTTGAGTGGTTGGAGACACCTGCTCCGGCAAAAATGTCGTAGGCGGGTCAATAATGCGCGCCGTGGCAAATGTGCGCAGGGCCCGCAGAATTTCCACAAGCACGGTTTCTCCTACGCGGGACCCTGCCGCCTCAATATCCACAACATAGCCGTCCAGGCGCGCAATGCCATCGCGGGCGTTGCTGGCGTGGCGCTCCTGCACCACCAATTCGAGCCGCTGGCCCTCGTGCACGGGGAGAGCAGCGCTCTCCACCTCATGGCGCGTGCCGATTTTCTGGAATTTGACATCGTCCATCTCGCAGTCGTGGGACCCGCGAACAAAAATAGCACGGCCGGTGGCACGCTCCAGGTCCTTGAGATTGGTTCCTCCGGGACCGATCAAGTGGCTGGCAATTGTCGGGTTTGCTTCGACTAAGATAGCCTCGGCCCCGCTCTCCTTGAGCCTTTCGGCAATCCGCTGGCGGAGCCGGCGCGCGATCACCTCTTCTGAGAGCACCTGTCCCCGCCCGTCACACTGAGGACATACCCGGGTCAGTTGATTCAACAAGGACTCCCGCACCTTCTTGCGCGTCATCTCCAATAGTCCCAGCCGCGTTAAGCCGAGCACGGTGACCCGGGTCCTGTCGTGGCGCAGCGCCCTCTGAAATGTTTTGAGCACCTCCAGCTGGTCTTCCTCATTCTCCATGTCAATGAAGTCGATGACAATAATCCCGCTGATATCGCGCAGACGCAACTGCCGCGCAATCTCTACCGCCGCCTCGCGATTCGTGGCTAGAACCGTGTCGGACAGATCCGTGGAGCCCACATTCTTGCCGGTATTCACGTCAATGACCGTCAGCGCTTCTGTCTCATCAATGACCAGGTAGCCGCCGCACTTCAACCAGACCCGCCGTTTCACTGCACGGTCCAACTCGGCCTCGACACCCCGGAGCTCAAATAGGGGGAGGCCCCCGCTGTCCAGTTCAATCCGGTGTTTCAAACCGGGTGAAATAGTCTCGGCAATCTCGCGGGCACGGTAGTAGGCCTGCTCGTCATCGATGACAAAGCGGTCTACAGACTCATCCAGGTGATCCCGGATCGTGCGCGCAATCAGGCTGGCCTCGCGGTGCAGCAAAGCAGGCGCCCGGGTTGTGCGCGCTTTGTGCCGAATCTTCGCCCACATCCGCCGCAAGTACGCCAAGTCACGCATCAAAGCCTTTTGCGAGGCTCCTTCCGCTACCGTCCGGACAATGAGTCCCATGCCCTTGGGCCGGATCTTGTCGGCGATAGCCCGGAGACGCTCCCGTTCCCGTTCCGAATCGATCCGGCGAGACACCCCCACCGTCTCCGAATACGGTGTGAAAACCAGATAGCGGCCGGGCAGGCTGATATTCGTCGTCACCCGCGCGCCTTTGTTGCCGATGGACTCTTTCACCACCTGCACAACAACTTCCTGCCCTACTCTCAGCACATCCTGGATGGGACGCGATTTCCGGTGGTCACGCTCTTCCGCGTGAGCATCGTCAACGTACAAAAATCCGTTTTTTTCCAGGCCGAGATTTACAAATGCTGCACGCATTCCGGGCAACACATTTTCGACCCGTCCTTTATAGATGTTGCCGGCCGATTGCTCCTCATCGTCCCGCTCAATATAAAATTCGACGAGCTGCCCCGCCTCTAAAATTGCCAGTCGACTTTCGTGTGACTCGTAATTCACCAGAAGTTCCTTGAAAATTTTTGGTTCCGGCACCAGAGGGGCGCTCTCATGTTCTATGGATGCGGCCCCTGGGGATTCGGCGCCAGGTTCTGTATTAGCCGCTCCAGCAGATTCTGCAGGAAGAATCCCCCAACGGCGACGCTTGCGCCGTGTCATGAATGGACCCCTTTCTGAAACAGTGGCAACTAAGCTCAAACTTTTGGGCAAAATTTTGACTGTCTGGGATATTATCGCCTCTCCTCTATCATACCACGACCAAAATGACGGTCAACGCGCAGCGAGCAATTCCTGCAACGCCACAGTCGGCCCCCACTCCTCGAGGCCTCTTAAGAGGTCTTCCTCATATAGGGTGCCCATTTTCTTCAGATCCGGGGACAGCACGATCACCCGGTGATACTTCATGGGCCGCATTACCCGGAGCACGTCTCCCAGAGGAGTCTCGCAATGTACGGCAAAGTCGTCGAGCGCCCACACGGGCCTTTTTCGCAGCCATATGGGACGCAGCGCCAGGTCCCGCACAATCAGGTAAGCTGCCGGGCGTGGGGAGTGTTTGGCCCCCCAGTAGATGAACACCGCGAACACTCCCACACTGATCAGGGGACGTGGTGTGAGAAACGACAAAATCGTGACCACGAACAGCCCGCGGGCTAGCCACAGCCCTCCTTGCACCACTCTTCTCTCCGCCGCGTCGTACCCTATCGTGCGGGACAGGTAGAGCCTCGCCAGGTGCCCTCCGTCCAAGGGAGCCACCGGGAGGAGATTCAACAGGCCCAACCCCAGATTCATCTCGATGAAAAGATGAATCCACTGAGGGCTGACCGGAAGCCACTGTGCCATTCCCCATGCGGCCGAGGCGAGGAAAAAATTCTGCAAGGGGCCCGCCACCGCAATCATGGCTTCTACATAGGGTTCTTGCTGGCTAATCCCGGAAATGCGCGCGATCCCGCCGAATGGCCATAGTTCAATGCGTTCCACCGTGCATCCGTAGCTATCGGCTATGATGGCATGGGTGAGTTCATGCAGCGTGATGACAAAGAAAGCCAGCGCTATCCGGATCCCCTGCCCTCCCGCCAGATAGAGGGCTAGAATCACGATGAACCACGGATTTATTGAAATTTTTCGCCACATGGACATGGTAGGCCTCCTAGCGGCGCGCCCACCTGGAGCCAAAGAACTCCCGGCTGAGCGGATTGAGGGGCAGACCGTCTTTTGTTACCCCTATGATGAGTCGGCCCTTTGAGTAGCCAAGGACTTCCCCCTCCGCCACACTCGCCCCTCCGCGCACAGCCACTTGCGTCAGTCCCTTGAATACGATGAGCGTGTCCCCCGCCTTTAGGCTCACCTCATCTTGGTTTGCGGTCGCGACAACGGCAGGGGCAAAGGCCCGCACCTGCGCATGCGGGGCCGTCTGCAGGCTGATGTTCCCCGCAAACTGGCTGTGATGCCACCCGAACGCCTGCACCACCCGCGCCGGCTCCACAGGAGGAGTCCAGGCGGCCCCGGGAGAGGTGGCCTGGTGGGCCGGGGCCGCTGCTCCGCCCGGGGGCCATGGCACTGTCCAGTGTGGGACATGGAATGTCGATGTAATGGCCCGGCGTTCCGCAGACAGCGCCTGGCTGCGTGCAGGGCCGGGAAGGAAGTGGCTGGCGTAGACTGCGCACACCAGAAGACCCGCCCCAGTCCAGCGGAGCCACCCCCGCTTGGCATGAACCGGCTCTTTGGATGTCATTGGCGCTCCCTCCCCCTGTGCGGCCCGATATCACCATCCTATGCAGGCTAGTCCCGTTCATTCCCCGAACGGCAACGATTTGATCATTCGCCGTCCCAGGTGATATGATCAATTCAAAGGAGACGATGCCAGTGAAGGTAGCCCCGTGGGAAGCATTAGCGTTGGCGTTGGCTTTTGTGTTTGTCGGATCCTATCTGCAGCGGAAAGCCTTTGCCATTTGGCAGATGCCTCACTATTTGGCAAAGAGCTGGGTGCGCTACTCCCTGATGATCGTGACGATTATCATCCTAGGCTTTCCCTCCGTGATGGGATATTGGTGGATGGCCCCTATTTACGGTGCAGCCATCGGATTTTTGGGAGGGCGCCAAGCCGACTGGGAAACGGCCTGCAAGGATTAAGGCCGGACCTCGGAGGCCAAAGTCCTCTCGCGGACAACTCCCGGGGAACCGCAGAGTCTTGTCAGCCAGCAGCGCGTTGCTGGGGTCGAGGGCGTACAAGGATATGGAATCAAAAATAATCATACATCCCCAGATAACTCAGATTGGATGCGGCGGGTGGGAGAAAAAAAGCGAAAATGCGGCGATTTGGGCAGGCTATAGCTCACGTTAGGCCGTATAACCCGAGCGATTTTAAGATCCGATCCCTGTCACCTGAGTTAACCAATCACGTATGAAAATAATTGGGTCCATGGAGCACCGACGGGTGATTTTCAGCCGCAACCTAGGAAGTGGTTGCGGCTCCGTCTTTTTTGCGGCCCATCTCCCTGCGCGTGCCTTGCGGGCCCGCTCCATACGACCTTAGGGTTGCTTTAGGAATACCTAGCCGACAAAGATGCCGACCTGCCACTTATGTCCGAAGTTGTCTGTTCCAGGGCCACGAGTCTTGACCAGGTGCGGAACCGCTCCTACCGACGGCTTGGCAACAGGCGACCCCAAACCAACCCGGGAGTGGACAGCGCCAGCCGTCCTCCTCTGAAAAAGACGTGAAACGCCATATATTGGTCATTTGCAGTAGATATACAACTAGATGTTGATTCTATTAACTCCGGCATCGCGGCCGCCCCCTTTATCATCCGCGTGTGAGCATGGCGGGTCTCCTCTGAAAAATAGGGGTATCCGTAGTTCGTGATTGATCAGACGGTTTTCGGCGTTGTCGTCATGCGGATGCAAAATCGTATTGTGTGATTGATCCAACGTGATCGTCAAGTGGATGTCAAATCATATTGTGTGATTGATCACCGCGCCCATAGCGGGGAATTCTGCGTTAATTGGAGCGTCGCTGATAGCAGTCGTGTACACTATAATCGGGTAGTTGTTGATGGACTAACGGGCAGTTTATTCCCATAATCGATGTCGGCTTTCGGTAGCAGGGGGAGAGACTTGCACTAATTGCCAGGTCAGAGACAAGAAGGTTAAGAGGCCTCTGGGCAAACGACGGAAGGGGTGGACCAACACAGCCCGTAACCTCGTTCTCCGCCTATGGTATAATGGTGAGAAGGAGATGAATGGAGTGGCCCGATACACCGTAGTGGTAGAGCGTGGCGACGGTGAGTTTTTCGCCTATGTTCCCGCCTTGCCAGGTTGCACCAGCGTTGGACAGACTCGTGGGCAGGCCTTGGATAATGTTACCGAGGCAATCGAACTGACGCTAGAATATCTAGCGCAGCAGGGGATGTCCGTGCCTGAATCGGTGGAGACGATTGCTGAGGTGGAAGTGAACTAATGCCTCCCTTGCCCCGCCTCACAGCTCGCGAATTGCTCCAAAAGCTCCACCGATTGGGGTTCATTGACGTTCGGCAACGAGGTAGCCACTTGTTAATCCATGACCCGAACAACCCGCACCGTTATGCTATTATTCCGATCCACAGTCAGCACATAATTCCTCCGGGTACACTCAAACACATCCTAAACTCCGCACAGGTTACTGTGGAAATGATCGAAGAGGTATGACGTTCATGCCCGAACCGCGTGTCTCAGCGACAAGACAACAGCAACTAATAGACCGTTGGGGGTATAATCGGGGGCTTTCACAGCGGGGCTCTCTGGGAATCGCGGCCAACGCGTCCGCACTGGACAGTGTCGGTCCGACGATCACGATTCCCGGAGCACGTTGCCCCCTTAAGACCCCCCAGATCCCGTGAAAGCGGGCGGTCGGCTGCCTCTTCCGATGCGGCTTAGGCCGTGTCGGTCCCCGGTTCCGGAGGCTGCTGCACGGTCACCCGATAGCCGAGGCGCTCCAACCGGCGGATGGCCCGTTGCACAATCTGGCTCCGATCGCGGGCATCATGGTAGGCCGGTCCAAGTTCTTGGTAGGGCTGGCCCGTCGTGATGACGTGGTAAATGATGATCAGGATCCGATGCGCCAGCGCGATGATCGCTTTATTTTTGGGGAGGCGTTTGATCCACCGCCGATAGAGTGCCCCCAGAAACGTGGCCTTGGTGTGCCTAGCCGCCCAGGCGGCCAGCGTTAACGCGGACCGCAGGGCCCGGTTGCCCTGGCGAGTGGGGCTGTTGCGTCGCGTCCCGCCGCTTTGGTTCTGCCCAGGCGCCAATCCCGCCCACGCGGCTAAATGATCGGCGTCGGGAAAGCGCGACAGGTCGGTCCCGATTTCGGCCAGCACCGCCTCCGCCGTGCGGCGGTCGATGCCCGGGATCGTGTCGAGGAGGTCAATCGTCGCCTGCTGCGGGTCGACGCGGCGCGCAATCTCCGCATCAGTGGCGGCAATAATCTTGTCCAATTGATCAATATGGGTCAGCAGTTGCCGGAGCAAAAAGCGCTGATGGGCTCCGACGGCGCCCGTCAGCGCCGGAATCAGCGCCGCGTGTTTCTTTTTGAGGCGTCCGCGGGCGAGGTCCGCGAGCGCCTCCGGGGAGGCGTCCCCCGCGATCAGGCCTTCGATCATCGCCCGTCCGGAGGCATGATCTCGAGTCTGCCCCACGTGCTCCCCCGAAGGGGGCGACAATCGCAGGTGCCCGGAGCACCGTCCTCAAACTGCTCCCGCGCGTTCGCGACAGCACAGAGTGATCCGAGGCGGGACAGGTGCCACTTCATCTTACTCCCGTGGCGCGGGGCGGAAACCTCCCATTTTTCATGCCCGCGGGTGCCGCCCACGGCGGCATGGGTAACTGCCCCAAAAATACGGCGGCAGGTCTGGGAATCACCCCGGCCCACGCATCGTTGTGCGCATGGAATTGGCATGGTCCGGCCTAAGTCAAAGTGTGCGTTTGGAAGAACGGGTTACCGCGCGGCCAGTGTGCCCCTCCGAGCTAGGCTCAGGCCATGTGGCTGAATCAATAGGGACCGTTCGGCGCCGCAGAGATTGGTCCTTATGGCCCACGAAGGAAATCGCAGGAAACTGCAGAATGACATTGAAAGGCGGATGGTATTGCGGAGAGGAAATAGGCGGGACACAAGGCCGTAGGTTGAACATAGGCAGCAGCGTTTACGTATGATGCGGGTAGCGTTCACTCTCAAAATCAGGCTTTTGTGGAATTTTTTAAGATGATTGGGCATGAGAATGGACTCTAAATAACGGTTTAATGGAAAGCGACTGACCGTCTACAGGTGTATGGCGACTCTTCATAGGGAGTCGGCGATCCGCAATATTACGCTTGTACTCACAGGACGACACAGTGAGTAGACTGGGGCAATTTAGCAAAGGGGAGCGGTTCAAATGTTTGTTGACTACCTTGCTGTAATGTTGCTGAACTTGGGTGCTGGGTTGGCCCTGCTGGCTCATTACCTGTACGTGAACCCTGCGAAAGAAAATCGGCGGAGTTGGGCAGCTGGATTTTTTGCCGTCGGCTTTCTCGGGCTGGTGACGTCTTTGCCAATGTTGATCATGTGGCCTTTGCCGAGCAGCTTCAACGTTGCCTACGCCGGGCCGATGCTGTTCTTGAGCATGGTGTTTCTAGCGGCCGGACTGACATTGATGTTAGAGTGGGAACCGTTGATTCCCGCAATTTACGGATTGTTTGGAGGCATTTACGCAATCATTGTCGGGTTCCGGCTTTTGGACCTGAAAATGGGCGCAGCTCCGGGAGTGGCTTTTGTAGGATTTGTTTTGACGGGTCTTGGCGGCATTCTGGTTGTACCGTCAATCTATTGGCACAAGAGTCGGGGTCTGGTGATCGGTACCGCGATTGTATTGGGAGTGGCGGCCCTAATCTGGCTGTTTACGGGTTACGACGCGGTGTGGGCGCACATGCTCGACTTTATCAAGTACGTTCCGCCAACCATGGCGCATAGCGCCAAGTAATTTTCTAGCCAGCTCATCCGCTGGGATGCGAGAATGCCCTCTCCGAGTTGCTCGGAGAGGGCATTCTTATTGGTGCCGCAGTTATGGGGGAGAATCTTCACCCACCGTGACCAGAAGGGGGCTGTCGGCGTTATATTTCATGATACTCTTAAGCACCGAGGTGGCGAGAAACCATGGTCTCAACAGTCCGAAGAATTTCCCAAGCCGCGCTGGCTCTGGGCACGGTTGCCCTATTGGGAGGGTGCGGCGCGGATATTGCGCATCGGGCCGCCGTGCCCCCGGACCGAACAGCGACGCAGGCGCCCCAAACAAAACCCGTGATGGCCACCTTTACCGTGAGCGGGCACCCCAATGCGGTGCAGAATATTTCCGCGGCTGTCTTGGAAAATGTGCGCACCGGAAATACAGACCTATTCAGCCAGCAGTCTTTCACTTATTTCAAAATGGAACGGGGCCTGGTGGCTGTCCACACCGCACTGGTCCCGGGCCACTATGAGCTGGGTCTGTTCGGCCCGGACACAGCCTACCGGCTCCGCGTCAATATTTCGCGGGCAGTGCATGCCTATGCCGTCACAGTGCCATCCCAAAGCCTTCCGGTGCATGCCACGACCCTTGCCGGCCACGTCTTGGAGAATGGCCTGGGAGATGCGCACGCCCTGCTTTTGGCGCTCCCGGTTGCTGCCAATGGGGTAAAGTCCGCCCAAACCGTGTCCGCTGCACACGGCTCCTATCAATTGACACTGCCCGGGCAGGGAGTGTACACCATCCTGGCTGTGAATCCCGGAAGAAGCCGCGTGGCCGCGGCAGCGGCCGATACCCTGACAGGCCGCCCCCAATCCCTGACTCTCTTGGTGCCGAGTCTGCCGGAAGACCACGGATTTTACGCAGCCGTGCTGCAAACCGGACTCGCCTACACTCCCCTGTCCTCGCTCACGCTGTGGGGATACAGTCCGGATCCCGGCGCCGTCACCATGCAAATCCAGGCGCTGCCCGGGGACAACACTCCGATCTTCCAGCAGACGTTGCGGGTCCGCCACGGTCTCTTCCACTGGAGCGGAAATCCCTGGCCGAAAAACTTTGCGGACTTGACGGCGACCATTATTCTCAAGGCACCCTCCGGCCGCATCCTGTGGACCGCGACGACCCCCGGCATTCCGGAAACTTTAGGACCATCGGGCGCGCAGTCCGCAGCGCTCAAGACACTGATATGGGGGTCGATTGCCCCAAGCCCACGCCACACAGTCAGTTTCACCACGGGCAGCAGCGAAGGGCTGCACGTGACACCCTGGTCTTACGGCGGCATGGCGATGCCGACCGTCCACGGCCTTGTTCCCCTCCCGTTAGCCTCACCTACCCCGTGGAGCATGAACCCCATGCTCAGCGCCCGTCAGGCTGACGCACACCTGCTCACCCCACTGTCGGAATCCTTGTACGTGCAGAGCGTAAGCCATTTCCGCGCGCCCCCCAACAGTTATATGAACGGGCTGTCTCTCAACGCTGTGCAAGGCCCGTGACCCACGCCCGCAGCGCATCTCTCCCGGCTATGCTGCGGTATGGACCTCCGGCCACCCACTCAGGTACAATAGAGTTATGACGCCACAACAGCCTGCCGAAGAAAATTCTCCGCGCATCTCATGGACGGAATATTTCAGCACCATGAGCCAGCTCGTAGCCACCCGCTCCACTTGTCCCCGGCGCGCAGTGGGAGCTGTATTGGTGCGTGACCAGCGGGTCATCGCTACCGGCTATAATGGGGCACCCTCCGGGCAGCCCCATTGTCTCGAAGTCGGTTGCCTGATGGAAAACGGTCACTGCGTGCGCACCATTCACGCCGAACTGAATGCCCTTTTGCAGTGTGCCCGCTACGGCATAGCCACTGAAGGAGCCGACCTCTACTGCACCGACCTGCCCTGCCGTTTCTGTGCCCGCGCTCTGGCCCAGGCGGGAATCCAGCGGATATTTTTTCTCCGCCCCTATGACAGTCCGGAAACCTGGAGCCTGGCCCAGTCCGCCGGCATAGAACTCATGCAGATTCCAGAACCCCTCTCTTAAACTTCAGAGCTCTGCTCTGCGGCGGATTCTCTATTTGGCGGCAGGCGGCAAGTCAGTAGAGACACGGCGCTCCTTGCCCTTGCATGGCCCGGCAGGCGCGTGAATTCGGCTCATCTCCAACATGTGGGCCAACTCAATATCCCGTTCCTCGAGTTGCGCCTCTAGGTGCTTCTGGTAATGCATGCAGTCATCGATCTGTGCTTTGTACTGGTGCAGTTCATGTACATATTCGTCGTAAATTGCGGACTGCGCCTGCCGGCAGGGAAGCTGGCGGGCGATATTCTGCACGAAGGTTACGGGTACACTGTACGCCCGGGCAATGGAAGCCGCAGAAGGCAGCCGGCATAGATCCCGGCGAATTTTGCTTTTGAGTTCCTCTGAATAGTGTTTTGCGACCATATGCTCACCCGCCCCGACATCTATCGTATCATCCCGATTGACTCACCTGATGACTATGATAGAGGTCCGCGCAGGGCGCCACGACCGTCATACGGCCCAATTCGGCCCGGCCTTTTGGATTGACTTTCTCCGGTCCTAAGAGCCCAGCCCTAAGTGAACCAGGTATCGCCCACTCAGGGTTCTTCGGCACCCGTCATTCAGGAGAGGCTGCTACTAAACCGAACCCATGAAAATACGCTCCGCAGCATTTTCGCAATCCGCAGCAGCAAGTCCGCAGGCAATCATGTCAGGAGTTTCTCAAGTTCCATCTCATCATGAACGGGAATATCGTAGAATCCCTCGCGGGGAATGGAGGGCTTCAGCTGGCGCGCACGGTCCACTGCACCTCTGTGGACCGCCACAATGCGGTAGCCTCTCCTCTGATAGAACCGCAGTGCGTCAAGATTGTCATTGGAGGTCACAAGCCATATTCTGGCCAAGCCAGATGCCAAACTGAAGCGCTCGACGGCGTCAAGCATCACGCTCCCAATGCCGGCTCCTTTCTCCACGGCATTAATGCTCACCAGTTCGGCCCCGGCGGCTTCACAGCGGTAGGCAGCCAGCCCCACCCGTTCACTGCCCCGCCAGCCAATCAGCAGGTGAAGGTCCCCCATATGGTGAGGCTGTCCCTTGGACATCATGACGTCCCCGCCCCACTCTTGCCTCCACAAGGCACCCGCCCACGTACCGTCTTCCGGCGTTCCCGGCGGACGCACTTGAAGCATTTTCGCCACTCCCCATATCCCCCAATTTCCAGGCGCTCGCGGCTAACGCCCGCCCGCCCCCATGCTCCACGCCAAGCCAAGCCCCGTGCCGAATGCTCCCGCCATGCCGATGAGGACAGCGGGGTGAAATCCCGACAGCACCACATTGATCACCAGAAGCACCAGAGCCCACCGCACCGCACCCTGATAGCTGAAGTGGGACATCGCATAGACATAGGCCCCGGCCAGGCCAAACACGGAAAGAGCCTCAGCGCCTGCTCCCATTACGGTCATCACCGTGCCACCCACAATACCTGCCCCGAAAAACACAATGAGGTATTGCCATGGCCGCATAGTCCTCTCTAATTCCGATCCGATGAGCCACACAAACAGCCCGTCAAAAAGCAGTCCAATCAAGCTTCCTGGCAGTATGGTGGACACCAGGATAAATCCCAGACGCCCCCCGTAAACCGATGCGTAAAACAGCCAGCCAGGGAAAAAGTTTTGCACAAGCCACCCCAGCACCATCAGCGCAATAATGGCAAAAGTGACAGGGGTGCCCTGCCCCCCGCGCCCATGGTGGCTGCGGCGCAGCATTTCGCGGCGCCTCTGCTTCCAGAATTGCTGAGCCTCCCGGTCCATCCCCATTGCTGCGGACCCCTCCTCGGTATTTTCCGCCTTCAAACCCTCCTGCACTAACGGTATCAGATTTTTATTGCCAGCGCACCGCAAGCGCGCAAACCCAAAACCGCCCGCAGCCAGTCTCGCCCCGCACCGCCACAATGCCCAATTATGGTCCGGACGGCTCATTGCACTTGTACAAGGCAAGGATTCTAGTGTATCATCAACGCTATTATATAGAGGGGGAGACCGCGATGCGCTATGAATTTGAATCCTGGCTGTGGGGCACCATGACCGCGGCCTTCACTCTGGCCACGGCTCTCGCCATTGGGTCGGCCATATGGCAGTGGGTCACGGCATACCCTAATCTGTTGGGCGCACTTCACACCAGCGTCGATCCCCTGATGCTGGCCTTTTTATTTGCTGAGCTGGCGCATACCGCCAGGGTCATGCAGTCGACCCACCACATCCGCCCGGAATTGATAATCATCCTGCTGTCCCTGGCCTCAGCCCGCCACCTCCTGGTGCTGCTGACGGTCACAGCCAACCCCAGCCTCTCCAGCATTTGGGGGAGCGGCGCGCTGACCACGCTGTTTGTTGTCGTCTGGATGGTCTGGGCCATCATGGCTCCGCGCCTTGCCCATAACCAGGAGCCACCCCACGAATGAGGAGCATATCACGCCCTTTGGGTGTCTTGGCGGTACGCCACCAAGAAAATCAGGGCAATGATGAGGAAGACGACGGGCAGGGCGCCCAGCAATATTCGAAAACCCCAGACGGCGCGGACGCTCTGGACCGTACGGGCCGCGTTGAATCCGCTGACAGAGAAGAATACCGCCATGATGGCATACTGCACCGACAGCCCTATGCGCACAATGAAGCCGTTCATCCCCAAATACATACCCTCGCGGCGCTGGCCGGTACGCTGGGCGTCGTAATCAATGACATCGGCCAGCAGCACATTTAGCAACACCAGAAATCCTGAAATGGATAGTCCCAGCACGACCCCGGTGACAATGACAGACGAAGCTGTGCGATCAAACAGAAATGCCGTCAAAGTCACCGCGCACAGGGCCGTGCTGAGCAGAGCGGCCACGGCATTGGACAGGCGGTTCGCTATTTTTGCCCAGACAAAAGACACGGGGACAGCCACTACAAAAATAGCCCCCATAAAGAGGCTGTAATCAAGGGCGCTGAGGGGCACGACGTATTTGGTATAAAACGCGGCAATCGTCGTGAGCATGGTCGTGACCAGTTGAATCAGAAAACTGGCCACGACATAGTGGACAAACCGGCGGTTGGAAAACGTCGCGGTCAGGGCCTGCTTCAGAGGAAAAGCCGGAACGGCCCGGTAAACCGGGTTTTCGAAACTGCCCAGCAGCGCCACATAGACCGAAGCCGCCCCCAACAGCCCAAAAGCCAGAGCCATCGCGCTCCAGCCAATAGTCTGCCCCAACGACTTGGACAGGGCCACTCCTAAAATCAGGCCGGTGATGCCAAAAACCTGTGAGAGGGCCGAAACAAAATTGCGTTGGCGGGGTTCTTGGTACATTTCGGGGAACAGGGCCATGATATTCAGAGTCGTCACCGTGAAAAAGAAATCGAAGAGAAATGTCAGCGCAACGAAATACACAATCAGGGCCGAGGCGCTCACCGCAGGGGGCCGGAACAAAAAGTAAAAAGCCAGTCCAAAGGGCAGGGCTGTCGCCACCACGTAAGGGATGCGGCGGCCCCAGCGCGTGCTGGTGCGGTCACTGGCATAGCCTGCCGCGAGGTTAAAGAACGCGTTGATGATGCCAAAGGCGATGAGCCCCTCCGACAAAGTGGCGCCGGGAACCTTCAGCACTGTCACATAATAAAATACCGCCACGGTGTTGAAGGCTTGCCAGAGCAAATTGACCCCCAACTGGTTCGCGCTGTAGGCAGCCATTTTCCATGTTGGCACTTTCATTGCCACCCCAGTTCATCCCCCCGGCTAGCCCGCAACGCTCTTCCAAGCATATCCCACTCTTTCCCGGCTGTCATTATCCTGCCCCGACATTGACAGTCCCGGGCCGTATGGCCCGCGGGTGGAGATTCTGCCACTGGCGATGGTCTCTGATAGAGGACTAGTTGGGCCCAAAGAGCGCTACATTCCTCTCCCAGTGGTTCTACCTTGAGGAGCCCAATGGCTTCTGGCTCTTATGCCGAATTCGGCACAAGAGCCAGAAAGGAACTCCATCCCGGCGCATTCGCCTCCCTCCTGCACTTTGGAGATGGGCCGGTTGCCATACCCGCAAATCCCAGAGACTTTCCGGCTATATCACCAAATTTGCGAAAGAGCCCGGCGAAGACGTAGCGAGCGGCATCATTCCATGTGTGGGGATCCAACGGGTGAGACGGCATGTGGGAATCTCCTGTCATCGTCTGGCATAAAAAATGCCGCAGAAGGATTCTGCGGGAGAAATCCGGGGCACTTTGCCCAAGCCAGTGCGATGCGAATCGCGCCCCCACTCCCATAGCGGAGGGCGCGCACTTCAGAGCGAAGGCCCCGAACGGGGGCAACCCGGATCCAAGGTTTGGCGAATAGCGAGGAGATAACGCTGTTGCATCCAGTCGACCGCTTCCGCCGTCACGTGAACAAAGGGATCGACATCCCCAGTGATTTGCGCGTGTTCCAATGTGGTGAGATATTCCGCTCGGGACGTGGCAGGATACGATGCGGGCGGATAGCTGTCACGCAACAAACAGCCATTCACCAGAAGACGCGAGACCCGCCCGTTCCCATCCACAAACGGATGGATAGCCGCCAGCTGAATATGGGCTTGCGCGGCAAAGACAACCGGATGCAAGGACTCGGGACGGTGGGCAAACCGCTTCACACAGTCTGCCATGGCCTCCGGTACTCGGACGGGATTGGGAGGGACATGACGCGAGCCGCGAATAAAAACGGGAACCGTCCGGTAGTGGCCTGCGTCGCCGTCAAGAATCCCCTGCACCGTCAGTCGGTGCAGATGAGTCATCACTGTTTCGGTCAGAGGCTCAGCAGACTGCACCCATTGTTCCAATGCATGCCACGCCGCTGCGCTATTCGTGACTTCCAGGTGTTCCTGAATCGTTTTCCCTCCGATGGTAATGCCCTGTTCCAACACCACTTGCGTTTCGTGCAAGGTGAGCGTATTCCCTTCCAGGGCAGTGGTATCATGGACGAAGCGAATGAGGAAATCATCCAACAAACTGCGCAGCGTTGCCCCAGGCAGAGGCCGCGCCTGGGCAATTTGTTGTTGCTGCATCGTCACGCGTTGGAGTAACACGTCGAGGGATTCGGGCATAGCGGCTCTCCTTTCACAGCAGTATACCGTATTTGCCTCAATTCTCGGATGGATCAGAGAACCTTAGTACAGCGGCGTATCCAGCCACGCGGCCGTGGCATCATAAATCTTTGGTGCAGGAAAATCAAATAATGGCGGCCCGCTCGATGCCGTACCGGGCCGCCAAGGCGCACAGGACCGGGCATTCGCGCTCCCCCTACCTCGTCTCAGAGACGTCGGTACGGCCGCCTCATGTCGCTTGCGGCCGGCGTCCAGTCTTGGGCTCTTCGGAGCCGGAATTGGGATAGACACACGCAGGGCCCGTGCGCTAAGATCAATCATCAGTTGCCTCGTCACTGGAGAAAACATCGTGTTATCCAAATAAACTAATCCGAGATGTAGTATTTTAGACTATTGTTCAGAGGAGACCGGCCATGCCCCTCGCTGGGCGCACACGCAGATGAAAAAGGGCGCGGCCGCGATCAGGGCTGCCTCAGTCAACATGTAGGGTTATCCATATATAGCACATCCATATATAGCACATCCATATGTAGTGTTTAAGACTATTTTTCAGAGGAGGAGACATGATAGAATTTCCCGGAGCGGTGCCATTTACAGCGCTGCAAATCGGAATGGCCACCGACTCTCTTAAGGGCACGGGAGTTACAGTTGTCGTATTCCCAGCAGGCGCGAGAGGGGCAGCCGATGTGTCCGGAGGCGCTCCCGCTACCCGGGAAACGGCGGCTCTCGCGCCGGAAAATCTTGTCAGCGGGCCCGATGCCATTGTGCTGTGCGGGGGCAGCGCCTTTGGCCTGCAGGCGGCCGATGGCGCGGCACAGGCACTGCGCCACGCCCGCCGGGGATTCGCTGTCGGGTCCGTGCGCGTTCCGGTTGTCGCCGCCGCAGCCATCTTCGATCTGGACTACCGACTCCCCGAGCCGCCGACCGCCGAGGACGGCCGAAGCGCATGCCAACAGGCGCTGGCCGGTGCTTTGCCCCCACCCTTGAATGGCTCTTTGGGCGCTGGCACGGGCGCCACCGTAGGCAAGCTGCTGGGATCCCACTTCCGTATGAAGTCTGGTCAAGCTGCTTGGAGCCTCGTCACGGCAGACGGCCTCGAAATCACTGTCCTGGTTGTGGTCAACGCGGCGGGCAGCATTAAAAACGCATCGGGCACGGTAATAGCGGGCCCACAGCTAGATGACGGAAAGATTGTCGATACCACGCAGTGGCTCACAGACCATTCTCCCAAACTGGGGCCAGGCACGGCCACTACACTGGGCGTCGTGGCTACCAATGGCTATCTTTCCAAAGCCGAGCTGGCCCGGGTGGCGCGCATGGCTCATGACGGTCTCGCGCGCGCCATCGACCCCGTCCACACTCCATGGGACGGGGACACCATCTTTGCCGTGTCCTATGGAAACCACCCAGCAGACACGGGGCGCACAGGTGCACTTGCTGCCTACGCGGTATCCCAGGCCATCCGCCACACCACCGACACGGCCCTTCACGGGGCGCCTTGAGGACTATGCCGGACCGCCTCGGTGGTGACTGCAAAATCTCATTCGGCGGCGGGAGTCTGCCGTCCAGCAATCCGCTGGAGCTTTGTCAAATATTGATCCAGCGTGTGGCGGGCGTCACGGGTCCCTGAAGAGACGTCATACTGCAACACGCCCCAGAACTCGAGAACAACCTTCAGGACATTTTGGTAATACGCGTAGATTCCGTAATTGGCATATTTCGCAATGACCTGCAAGCGCTGCCGAAAATTTGGCATACCAAACCCGGGCATCACAAACTTGGGAATAATCCGGCAGACGGTGGCAATGCGCGAAGGGTCCTCGTCAATATACGCTTTGGCGGCATCCCGGTAAAAGGCGTAGTGCAAGGTCTCGTCCTTGGCAATCACCCGCAAGATCTTGGAAAGCACAGGATCCTGAGTTTCTGCCGCCCGGGCCAGGTTGAGGTAGAAAACACGCGTCGCCAGTTCTTGCAAACTCGTATAGACCATCACAGAGAAAGGGTCGCTATCCTCGATGTTCCATCCGGTGCCAATAACGTTTTTCCGGATGCGGTCACGCGTCTCCGGTTCCCCGTTGCGGCTCAGCAAAAGATAGACGTCCAAAATGCGCCCGTGCTGGTCCTCCTCGCGCGTCCACGTATGGACGAAGTTTCTGAAGGCGGAAGGCGCATCGGCAAACACGGCATTAAGCCCCGACGTAAACCAGGGGAGATTGACCTCCGTCAGCATGGCTGTTTCCACGGCGACGGTCAGTTCGGGACTGATGGTGCCTTGATCGGGGCTCCATGGGTCGTCATTGAAGTTCCGCCCGCGTTCCCATGGCAACAGGTTGTGATATCCCCAGTCAACCTTGTTGCTGAGCTCCAGGTGACGTTCATACAACGTATCCAGAATACTGTCAAGATGGCTCACGATATTTTCGCCCCTTTGATATTTGCCTAACTCTAACACAGTTACGGCGAGAAGTCATCCAGACAATGTCTGCATATGTTCGGCGGGCCTGTTTCAGGTCACAGCAGCCTCAACCCACTCGTCATCCCCCTGCCTAACCCAATCTTCATGATTCTTTCCCGCGAAGATCCCACAATTCTAACATGGGCCTGCTAAGGTCAAGGGGCAGCCACTGAAGTTTCCCTTGGAATTCGGACTGTCCACAATAACAAGTGATGGGAGTTTACTGGGAAAGGAGTCCCTGCCATGCGGCCTAACTCTTTCAGTTCCGGAATAAAAATTTGGGCTCACCAAGGCACTCCCGCTCTGTATCCGGAGAACAGCTGGATCGGATGCGCCTACGCCGCAGCCGAGGGGGTTGATGCCGTGGCCTGTGACGTCCAACTCACAGCCGATGGGGAAGCCGTTCTGTTCCACGACCGCTATCTCGACCGGGTGACCAACGCCTGCGGTCTGTTTGCCGACTATACCTGGCCGGAACTGGCCGGTATCCGGCTGCGCTGGCCTCAGGGACACCTGTCCTCACACAAGTTGGTGCGGCTGGCTGACCTCCTCCGGCGGATGCCCTCCAATACCCGTTACTGCTTCAACCTGCAGTCCCTGCCGGTCTCGCGGGAGAAGATGGTTAGCCGCATTCGTGACCTCGTCCACTCTTATCTGCCCGAAACCGCCGTCGAATTCTCCAGCAGCGATCCGGCGACACTACTCCGCCTCGCTGAAACTATGCCCCGAATCCCCACCCATTTAATCCTCGACTCTTTTGACCCGTCCCGGTGGCGCGCTCTCGTGAATCTGTGCCGTCCGGCAGGGGTGTCTCTCCATTACCGGCACCATGCCCTGTGGCTAGCTATGGGCAGCGGGATATCAGCTGCTCTCGGGGGATTTGAGAATCCGGCTGCCCTCGAGCGGACCCAGTGGGAGGGGGTCAGCGCGATCCTTATAGATGACCCGCTCTGGCTGCTCAGCCCATCCCTCTCCCCCGTCCGGCACTCCCCGAGCGAGCAGGACCGGCCTCTCGCAAAAATCCCGCACTGGGCATTGCCCGTGTCCGCGGGAGGCAAGGAACTGTGAGAGAGCCAAACCTTTCCGGGTTCAAGCGATTCCAGAGTCTCCCGGCCTGGATAGTGGCGTCTGGCACGGCGGCCATCGTCGCCGCAGGGGGCGGATCATGGTGGGCCTCTGCGCTGTCGGCAGCCACTGCGGGTCTGGCCGTCTGCTTCGTCTGGCCTTAGCGGCCTGGTTCCCGGCCAAGCAAGTCCTGGATGACAGCCGTGATGCGGTCCTGGATCAGCGCCATGTCGTCAGCGAGGAGGCGCAGCACGCAGCCGCCCGCAACCTCCGAAGCTCCGTAGTAAATGCGATGCCCCCCGCGCAGTCCTTCTGGTGTCCCGGCATGATACGGCCCGGGCACTATATCATCTGCCGCCACCTCCGGCGCGAACACAAAAGGCCCCCACCCGAAAGCCGCCAGTGAACCCCATGCGCTGAATCGACCCCAGTATCCACCGCGCATAAGGCGCCCGCTGGCTGGCTCAAAACACTGATGCTCCCGGTAAAGGGGCCATAATTCCCCTTCCCGCGCCACTGTCAGAGTGCTGTGAACCGCGCGGAACGCCATATGCTCTCCAGAGGCGGTGCGGCCGGCCATCATCTGCTCTCCGGTGATGAAGCG
Organism: Sulfobacillus sp.; assembly: GCA_027344105.1. GTDB lineage: Bacteria > Bacillota > Sulfobacillia > Sulfobacillales > Sulfobacillaceae > Sulfobacillus. Next base: position 13,582 of record DAHWJO010000006.1, on the reverse strand, counting down.
GCTGTTGCGGCCCAAAGTGCACTGGGTCGTCTGGCGATACTCGCTGTCCTTGAAAGGGATGACCACATTCGGCATCATCATGAGGGAGGCATTGTCCTTCACGTGCACCCGCCGCTGGTGGCGGGCCTCACCCCCCGGCATGGCAAACAGTTTAGTGGCGGCCTGAGCGGCCAGCACCAGGTGCGCGCCGGGCTCCACGATAATCTCGGTGTCGAAGCTGTCGCCTTCCAGCACCCCGCCCAGTTCTGCCGTGATGACCCTCGCCGGTGCCTGGTGGCTGAGCACAAACACATGAAGCGGGGGCTCGGCATAAACGTCCACCCTCTGTGGAAACACGTGGATCCGCTGGCGGCTAATCGTCATGGGAAACGGTAGCCAGACCCTCGAACAGTCCGTCACGCAAAACGACAGCGAGCAATTCCGCGAAGCCTTCTCCCGTCTTCAAATTGGTGAGAACATAGGGCCTGCTCCGCATTTTTTCCGCATCTTCGCGCATCACTTCCAACCGCGCCCCCACGTAAGGGGCCAGGTCCGTCTTGTTGATCACCAGCAGGTCCGACTTCTGAATGCCAGGTCCTCCCTTGCGGGGCAGCTTCTCGCCAGCCGCCACGTCAATCACATAAATCACAAAATCGGCAAGCTCCGGGCTGAAGGTTGCCGCCAGATTGTCCCCCCCGCTTTCGATGAGCAAGATGTCCAGATCGGGGAACTGGCGGCACAGCTGGTCCATAGCGTCTAAGTTTACCGAGGCGTCCTCCCGGATCGCCGTGTGCGGGCAGCCGCCTGTTTCCACCCCGCGAATGCGCTCGGCGGGAAGCACTCCGCTCTCCACCAGAATCCGCTCATCTTCCCGCGTATAGATATCGTTCGTAATGACCGCAAGACTATACCGGTCCTTGAGGGCACGCGCGAGCCATTCCACCACGGTGGTCTTTCCCGATCCAACAGGACCGGCCACGCCAATACGCACAGGTTTCACCAGCATCTCCCCCTCTTCTTCAGCCATCCGTCTGGCGGCAGCCTCAAGACCGGAACAGCCGTGAATACAGAACAAGGTGACGCATGGCCGCCACCTCCCACAGGGGCATCCGGCTGCCCATGTCTTCTAAACTCTTCCCGTGAACCGTGTCCAGTGCGGCCATCGCGACAGGGCGCAGGGTGTGCAGGAGCCTCTGCCCCGACGACTGCCCAAGTGGTATCAGGCGCACCAGCGCCTGCACCATCCCCGAAACCGAAAAATACGCATATCCTGCCAGGGTGGCAGTCTCCCCCCAGCCCCGCACCAGCCCTATCAGAGAAACCACCACCGCAGCATTGCCCAGGGACGGATGTTCCTGCACCAGGCTCTGGTAGCCCACGAGCTCAGGGTCGGCCAACAGCCGTGCCGCTTCTTGCAGTATCCTCCTCCCAATCATCAAAGACCCTTCCCGACTTTCCCGGCTGGCGCGGCTCGCGCTCAGAAACGCATCGACTGAGGCCGCATGCTCAAGCGCATTTCTGCGGTCCCCGGCGCTCCAGACCTGCGTGGCGGCCATCCCGTCGGACCACGCCCAGCTATCCTCGACAATCTCCGTCAGCCACTCCATCGCCTCAGCCTCGTCGCCCACCCAGCCCTCCTGCACTAAAGTTTCCAGTCCGAAGGAGTGGGCAAACGCTCCCGACGGAAAGAGTCCGTCCAGAAACTGAAGCATATCCCACAGCCCGCCGTCAGAGATCATGGCGGTGCGCTGAACGGCTGCGGGTGGAGAATCCGCGGGGCAAAATGCGCTCTTCCTGGCGGCACGGCACTCCGAGCGACTGGGCCAGCGCCTCCAGGCTCGGGTCTGCCGGGGCCATCACACAAGGCCCTTCCACCAGGCAGGGCTGATGCAAATTGCCAATGTGGTAGCACAAACTTCCCATGCTTGCCATATCAGAAGGTTCCATAACCCACACCGGCAGGGGCAGCATGCGCGCTACAATTTGGTGGCGGCCATCATCATAGAGGATATCATGATGGCCGATATGGCTGAAGCGGGGCAAGTCCACTACCAGCAGGCGCCCGTTCACCGTTTCTTTCTTCCAGCGCAACTTCTCACACAAATCTATGTCGATATCGACCCAGTCGGTGGTTTTGCCCACCGCCCCAACCGGATCATAGACACCGATGACCCCAGTGACTGCAAGCGGCTTCAACCTCTCCCCCCCTTTCTCCTCCTCGGAATCCCGGCAGCCGGCTAAAACAGAAAGTACCGCTGCGCCATAGGCAACACCGCTGCTGGACGCGAAGTGACCCGCTCCCCATCAACGTAAACCCGGTAAGTTTCCGGATCCACCCTGATTTCCGGGGTCTCGTGGTTGAGCACCATAGACTGCTTGCTGATGGAGCGGCAGCCGCTGACAGGATACAGATTGCGGTTCAGCCCATAGGAATGGGCCCGCCCGCTGTTAAAAGCATGCTGGGACACAAAAGTCCATGACAGCCGCGAGGGAGCAGACCCTTGGGTCCCGAACATCTCCCGCATCAGAAGGGGTTCCACCGTGGGCACCGATGCGTTGGCATCTCCCATGGCTGCGGCCGCAATGATTCCGCCCTTAATCACCAGAGCTGGTTTGACGCCAAAAAATGCTGGGTGCCACAGCACCAGGTCGGCCCATTTCCCTACCTCCACGGATCCCACCAGTGCAGAAATACCGTGAGTGATGGCAGGATTTATGGTGTATTTGGCCAGATACCGGCGAATCCGCCCGTTGTCATTGTCTGCAGCATCCCCGGCCAGTGATCCGCGCTCCTCCTTCATTTTATGCGCGGTTTGCCAGGTTCTCAAAATGACTTCGCCAATGCGCCCCATTGCCATGGAGTCCGAGGAAATCATGGAGAGCACGCCCATATCGTGCAAGACGTCTTCCGCAGCGATGGTCTCACCTCGGATTCTGGAGTCCGCAAACGCCACATCTTCCGGCAAGCGGGGATCCAGGTGATGGCAGACCATCAGCATGTCCAGATGCTCGGCCAAGGTGTTCACCGTGTAAGGCCGGGTCGGATTGGTGGAAGATGGCAGAACGTTGCCGAAAGAGGCGATGCGCAGAATATCTGGCGCATGGCCCCCGCCAGCGCCTTCGGTGTGGTAGGTGTGAATTGTGCGGCCTCCTATGGCAGCAATGGTCCGCTCCACAAATCCCGCCTCATTCAGGGTATCGGTGTGGATTGTGACCTGGACGTCCTCCGCATCGGCCACGCCGAGGCAGGTGTCAATCGCCTGCGGAGTGCTGCCCCAATCTTCGTGCAGTTTCAGACCGATGGCGCCTGCCTCGACCTGCTCCGTAAGCGGACCGGGGAAAGACGCATTGCCCTTGCCCGTCAGTCCAATATTGACCGGCATGTCCCGCATGGCCTGCAGCATAATGCCAAGATTCCACGGACCGGGCGTTGCTGTTGTGGCATTGGTGCCTGTGGCAGGCCCTGTCCCCCCGCCAATAAGGGTGGTCAGTCCGGCCATCAGAGCATGGCGGGCCAGAGCCGGGGTAATCCAGTGGACATGGCTGTCGATGCCCCCCGCGGTCAGGAGCATCCCTTCCGCGGAGATGACCTCCGTGCCCGGCCCAATCACCAGAGAGGGGTCGACACCGGACATGATATCGGGATTGCCCGCCTTGCCTATCGCCACAATCCGTCCCTTTTTGACCCCGACGTCCGCTTTGACTATCCCCCAGGTGTCCATCACCACAACATTAGTGATCACCAGGTCCGGCGCCCCCCGGCGGGAGGTTTTCCACCCCGCTTGGCCCATGCCGTCGCGGACTACTTTACCGCCCCCGAATTTGGCCTCCTCACCCGGCACAGTCCAGTCCTCGTCCACCTTCGCCCATAAATTCGTGTCCGCCAGCCGTATCCGGTCCCCCGCCGTAGGCCCGTACAGATGGGCGTAATGTTCCCGGCTGATCCGGCTCATGGCTTCTCCTCCAGGAACCCTTCGCGCCCCGCTTTGGCCAATGCCGCGCCGCGGACTGCCGGGTCATCCAGCAGGCCCTGGGTCAGTCCATTCAGTCCAAAAACGCGCCGGGCACCGCCGATCGCGACTAAATGCACCACCTGGCTGGCCCCCGGCTCGAAACGCACGGCCGTGCCCGCCGGGATGTTGAGACGCATGCCAAAGGCCTTTTCCCGTGAAAATCCCAGGGCAGGGTTGCTCTCAAAAAAGTGAAAGTGCGACCCCACCTGCACAGGGCGGTCACCCCGGTTGTGGACGGTCAAAACGATTTCTTCACGACCCGCATTCAGCACAATCTCTGTGGACTCACAGCGGATCTCCCCCGGTATCATCATGCCTGCTCCCCGCTCCCTTGGCGAATAGGCTGGTGAACGGTCACCAGCTTGGACCCGTCCGGAAAAGTCGCCTCAATCTGCACACTGCCCACCATCTCCGGGATGCCTTCCATCACCTGGCTGCTGTTCAACAGCGTCCCACCGTATGCCATCAACTCCGGCACGCTCATGCCGTCGCGGGCGCCTTCCATTAAGGCGGCCGCTATATAGGCCACAGCCTCGGGGTAGTTTAGTTTCAACCCTCTAGCCAGCCGCTTGGCAGCCACCTCGCCTGCCACCACAATCATCAGCTTTTCCTGCTCACTGGGACTCAACAGCATAATTTCCCTCCTAAATACGTTGAGCATAGCGGTCAATCTGCGGAATTTCTAGGGCCATATCCCCAAAAAAGGCGGTGGCCATTCACCGGCCGTCAGATTTCTGCCGCGGCCGCCCGCACAGTATAATGAAACGTGAAAATGGCCGTGGCAGCGATTGCCACACCACCACAATTTTCCGGATGGAACGGGGCGGATGCGATTGCGGACACCACAGACAGTGGGCATTGTCGGGGGAGGACTGGCGGGTCTGACAGCGGGAGCCTTTCTGGCCCGAGCAGGATGGGCCGTGGACGTGTTTGACAAGGCAGACCGGCCAGGGGGCTGCGCCAGCGACTACGACTTGGGAGACTGCCGCTTTCCGACCGGGGCCACTCTGGCGTTCGGCATGGAAAGTCGGGGAGCTTTGCGGACTCTTCTAGAGGAATTGCATATCACTGTCCCCGTTCATCTGCTCCGCCACCCGCTCGATGTCGTGCTGCACGACCGGGTCGTCGGCATCTATGCCGACGTGGCTGCCCAGCAAGCCGAGTGGGTGGCCCGCTTCCCCACCATTGCCCCTGCTATTTCCCGCTTGATGCGCCACGTCCGCATTATGGCCGATGCCGTCTATGCTCTGGCTCAAGCCCGCACGCGGTGGCCAGTGCGGTCTCTAGGCGACGCCTGGTCCGCTGCCGCCGCCCTTTGGGATTACCCCCAGTCATGGTTCAGCCTGCTGTGGTATTTTGCCAAACCTTGGCGCGCCGTTCTGGCTGCGCACCGTCTCGATGGGGCGGATTCTGCCGAGAAAGTGGCTTTCCAGCAAATGCTGGATGGTCTTCTGATAGACAGCATCCAGACCACAGGCCGGGATGCATCGGCACTCATGGCAGCAGTGGCTCTGGACATGTACCGCAGGGGGAGTTTCAGAGTGCCAGGGGGATTGAGGCCCGTGGCGCAGGCCCTGGCTGAGCGCATTGAGGAAGAAGGCGGCGCCATTCACTACCGCACCGTCGTCAGGAACTGCCAGTGGAGCCGCGCCACCGGGCAGTGGGCTGTGAGTGCCGGTTCTGAAGCTCCACAGCAGTTCTCGCGACTGATCAATGCGACGGGGCGCCCTTTGCCGTCCTGTCCGGACGGGATGCTCCGCCTGCCTTCCGCCTCCTCGCCCGGACCGCACGAATTAGGCGCTTTCCGCATCGATGGCGTGATCTCCCGCCGCAGCCTCCCTGCAGCCATTGTCCGGGATCTGCCCCGGTCCTTTCAGATTCTGCTGCCGCCGGATCCTCACGGCTTACAGTATCTCCAAGGCGCCGTCTATCTCAGTTTTCACCCCGGACTCTGCGCTGGCCCTGCAGACATCTTGTGGACCGCTTCGGCCCACACTGAGATTCGGCACTGGCAGCCGAGAATGGCCAAGGCCGCATACCGCGCGCAGAAACAGGAGGCCGGAGCCTGCCTCGCCGCAGCCTGCGAACGGGTCGTCCCACACCTGCGCGAGCTCTCCAGCCAATTTCACATCGCGACCCCGGCAACGTATTACCGTTTCCTCCATAAATTTGCCGTAGGCGGTGTCCCCCTAACTGCCGCCGGCTTCCGGAAACTGCCCGGATCTTTCACTCCCCAGTCCCACCTGTATCAGGCCGGGGACACGGTGTTTCCCGGGCCCGGCATCCTCTCCGCGTCCTTAAGTGGATTTTTGGCTGCCCGGGCCATTGCCGGACGGCGGCTTCACCAAAGATGAGCAGCCAGGCGCTCAATAAAAAAATCCGCCCGCAGGCGGCAGCGACCTCCCCCAGAACCCGGACCGCCTATTGCGGTATCCCACTGCTCACCGTCAGGATCCAGATGCAGCCTGGCTGTCTAAACCGCGGGACGCCCTATCGTCTTGCCCCGTGCTGAGAAGCGTCACGGAAATATAGCCGTTGGCCACAGCCTCACGGTCCAAGAGGACTCCGGGCTCATAATCCGGGCCTGCATCCACCCACTCAAATTCCACCCGGTCTCCTAAGGTGTTGGGAGAGACGCTCGACACGCGCATCCTGACGGGACGGCTGTCCAGCGCCGTCCAGCGCCATTGCGTTCCCGAGACTTCCGGCAGGTTGATGTTCAGGTAGTCGCCAGGGTGCGCGACAGCATAGGCGATCCAGCCATCTAGGTGGCGCGCGATCATGGGGGCTACATGGTCCCACGAGCCGTGCTGGGATGCGGAGAAGGCAATCGCCGGCACCTTGTGGGCGGCCGCTTCCCTGGCCGCCGCCACCGTCGCCGAGGCCATCACGTGCCGGCCCATGTTCCAACCCAAGTTTATTCCCGACAAGATGCACACCGGGCGGTGTGCGAAATACTCGGACAGACCCAAGCGCACGCAGTCTACCGGGGTCCCTTTCACTGCAAACCACCGCTGATCGCCACGGCTGGCAATGCGCCGCACGTGCAAAGGTCCCATGCTGATGGAGTGCGCGCGCCCGCTGTGATTCTCTTCCGGCGCGACCACATGCGCCTGGTAGCGGGCCCCACTGGCAATTTCGGTAAGCAGTTCAATTCCCATGGACTGATATCCGTCGTCATTGGTTATAATGATCCGATCCACATCGCTGACCCCCTTGCGGTCTGGCCTGATGGTGTCTGCAGACCTGCACTCATTGTCGCAAGGATGTATTAACCCGTCATGTGCTCCCGGTTAACCTCGGGTGATGATTGTGTTAAATATCTGGCGGCCACCTCAGAACAGCATCAGGGCTGGCAGGGCGCAAAGAGATATCCGTGCCGCCGGATGGTTTCCACATGAGACTCTCCCAGAGCACGGCGGATCTGGTGGACAGCCACTTTCGTGGTGGATTCTGTCCAAGTCGGCCAGCCAATCTCGGCCGACACTTGGTTGACCGCGTCCAGAGTCACAGGAATCCCGGGACGCTGGCCCAGCACGGCTAAGAGCTCCGCCGCCCGCCAAGGAAGGGAGAGTTCGCGCCCCTGGTGCCACACCGTGTGGTGCTCGATATCTATGCGCACACAGCCAAATGCTTCCGGCAAGCACAATTCCGCCGAAAAATCCTTGCGGGCTACGGGAAGCCACTGGCGCTGCTCATACTCGACCAGCAGCACGATGCCCACCGGCGTTGTCCAGCTTTGCTCCAGTATGGCGGCCATCCAGGCTGTATCCTCAAACCATTTCAGTTCCAGAGCCAGCACGTCCACCGTCTGGCTGCGCAAAACTTCGAAAACCTGGTGCACCGACGACAACTCTTTCCAGCGCACCGGACACCGCACATCCTGTTTCCATTTTTCCGGATCATTGGCAACTAAACCGATGAGGCGCACCGGTGAATTCCTCCTAACGGATCCCTGCCAGACCTGCCCCCCTGTTTCCAGGCACCAGGCAGATCGCGAAGCGGCATGCCCATTATCCCGCGGCATCGTTAAGGCGCGGTGTCGCCATTATGAAGAATGCATTAATATCACGTTTCAGTGTTCCGGAGATTTAAGGGCTGATTCCCACCACACTGCGGCTGGTCGCACCTCTTTTCGCCGGGCCGGGCAGAGGAATGAATGGAAGGCGGGTCCCTAAAATGCAGGACCCCTGTCTGCGCATGGCCACTGCTCACCCGGCAGTCCCGTGGCCAAATTTCTGCGGCGGCGCCCCTATACTGGCGGCAGCAAAGCCAAGGTCAACTCGCCCGTAGGCGACAAGGCACTGACCACTCCCAGTTCAGCGCCCTGGGGAGGGCGGCGGCGGAGAAATTGCAAGTGTCTCCTCGTGATTCCCCTGACAACCATATTCTGGCGGGCAGGCAGCATTGCGCACACTGACGACGCGTCCTCCGCACGGCTAAAGAGAGGCACCACCGTTCGCCCCGATTGGGTTATCGTCCAAAATTTTCCCGTAAGCTTGCCCTTTGCCGGGACCGACTCCATAATCGCCCAGTAAGGTTCCCCCGCAGTCCGCTCATCTGGAAGCACCAGCGACAACAGCTGGGAAATATCTTTTTCCATGCCGATTCTCCTTTTACAGCACGCGTCTGCGCGCTTTTTCACTTTTGCAGGTCCGGGCGGCCCTGGATTCCCTGCTATCTTAACACGGGCCACCCCACCGCGCTCTATTGGCGCTTCGTGGTCATAAAAGATCCGGAACCTTCCAAAGACCTTTCCCCCGTCCGCGCATGACTCCTTAGGGTGAGGGCCCTGTAAATATTTCCGGGGACCGGACGTGTCTGAAATCCCCCACCCACTCCACGAAATGGAACGCGCCCCACCTTTGGGTGCAGCAGTCTGAATCACTCATGCTCCCGTAAAGCCGCTTTTGGACGCGAAATAGCTGTCCTTTTTCGTTTAACTCCACATCTAAATGTCCACGCTTGTTATTCCACAAAGTCAAGGATCCGATTAATTAACCGACAAGTCTGTCAATATATCGGCCAACATCAGTACATATAAGCAACTATAATTGCTGTATCCTCTTTTAACTTATTGATCTCATTATTTAACTGCATTATACTCATAACGAAGTTTACTCACTTGGTGATTAACACCTATTGCATGAGTGTTTGGAGCCGAGGTTTTTGGCAGATCCAAATGTTTATTCAAAGCGGACGTTGCGCTGCATGAGTGGATCCAGTTAATGACTTAATTTTCTCTATTTTCTTGGGGTTGCTAGTATTCGCTTTCACAACAACGACTGTATAAAGGAGTTGTTCCCGATGTCCTTTCAGCGCTCGAAGAGAGCGATTCGCTTTATTTTCATGGCACTGGCTATCGGCTTGTCAGTCTCTGGCTGCGGCAATGACTATGTCTTGTTGCATCCTGCCGGTCCGGTGGCCGCCAGTGAGCTGAATCTTATTGAAATTACAGCCGCGACAATGATAGTGATTATCCTTATTGTTTGGGTTCTCTTTGGCATCGCGCTCGTCCGGTTCCGCGACACCCCGGGCAACAAAGCTCCCTACCGCCCCCTGTGGGACCACAACAAAAAGCTGGAGCTCGGCGTCATCGCCGTATCCGTCGTTGCCGCCGTCATTATTGCCGTGCCGACATGGAACAAGACATTCGCGTTAGCCCATGTCCCCAAAGGCAAGGCTCCCATCGTGATTGACGTCACCTCCCTGGACTGGAAATGGCTGTTTGAATACCCCAGCCAGCACATCGCGACCGTAAACTATATCGATGTCCCGACCAACCGGCCTGTCCTGTTTGAGCTCACCGCAGACTCGCCCATGAACACCTTCTGGGTGCCGCAGCTTGGAGGCATGGAGTACACCATGCCCAGCGAGGTGCTGCCGTTGTGGCTAGAAGCCAGCAAGCCCGGCCTCTACTGGGGACGCAGCGGAAATTTCTCGGGTTCAGGATTCGTGCATATGACGTTTAATGTGCATGCAGTCCCCGCGTCCGCTTTCAATGCCTGGGTCACGAATGTGAAAACGACCCAGCCTAAAATGACCATGGCCGATTACCGCCAGCTTCTGAAGTTCAACTGGATTGCGCCCCGCTACTACTCAGCTTATCCTGCCGCCACATTCCCCGCGGAAACCCACGGATTTACGCTGGAAGGCGGAATGTATATGGAAATGCAGCCGACTCCGAAGTAACGTGGAGCCCCTGAGGCATTTTTGACAGAAAGGTGGACACATTCATGTCATCTCTTCTCGCACTGCTATTCCCGCCCAGCACCACCCGCAACATGGAACTGAGCGCCGACGTGCTGATTATCCTGTCATCCGCCGCCATTATCTTCTACCTGACTCGCTGGCACCGCTGGAAATATTTATGGCGGGAGTGGCTGACAACGGTCGACCACAAGAAAATCGGAATCATGTACCTCATTGGGGCCGTCACCATGCTCTTCCGGGGCGGCACAGACGCCCTGCTGCTGCGGGCCCAGCTTGCCGTCCCCAACAATCATCTCCTCGGCCCCCTGCATTACGATGAAATTTTTACCACGCACGGAACCATCATGATATTTTTCATGGCCATGCCGTTGATTTTCGCCATGTTCAATATCGCCATCCCCTTGATGATCGGGTCGCGCGATGTGGCCTTCCCCCGGCTCAACGCCATCAGCTTCTGGCTCTTTGCCTTCGCAGCGTTCCTGTTCAATATATCGTTTGTCATCGGCGGGTCGCCCAATGCGGGATGGACCGCCTACCCTCCACTGACCGAGCTGGCCTTTAATCCCGGAGTCGGTCAAAACTACTATCTGATGGCGCTGGTGGTGACCGGACTCGGCACGACGGCCACCGGCATCAACTTCCTGGTGACCATCTTGCGCATGAGGGCGCCCGGAATGACCCTGATGCGGATGCCTATGTTCGCCTGGACTACCCTGGTGACGTCGGTCTTGATTCTGTTTGCCTTCCCTCCCCTGACCGTGGCCATGGTGCTGACGCTGTTTGACCGGCTGTTCGGCACGGCGTTCTTCACTATAGGGCGCGGGGGCATGCCGATGATGTATGTGAACCTATTTTGGCTCTTCGGACACCCTGAAGTGTACATTTTGGTTCTCCCCTCCTTCGGCATTTTCTCCGAAGTGGTCGCGACATTTTCCCGCAAGAAACTATTCGGGTATTCGACCATGGTGTATTCCGTGCTCGCCATCACCTTCCTGAGCTACGGCACCTGGGTGCACCACTTCTTCACGATGGGGGCTGGCGCCGCCGTCAACGTGTTTTTCGGCCTTTCCACCATCCTGATCGCGATTCCCACGGGCATTAAAATTTTCAACTGGATCTTTACGATGTGGAACGGACGCATCAAGATGACAGTGGCCATGATGTGGGCTCTGGCCTTCATTCCCACTTTTGTCGTCGGCGGCGCCACCGGCGTGATGCTGGGAGCAGTGCCGGGCGACTACCAGTTCCATAACAGCTACTTCCTGATTGCCCATTTCCACAATGTCATCATCGGCGGCACGGTCTTCGGGCTGATGTCCGGTGTCTACTACTGGTGGCCCAAAGTCACGGGGCGGCTGCTCAATGAGCGTCAGGGCAAGTGGGCCTTCTGGCTCTTCTTCCTCGGCTTCTGGGTCACGTTTATGCCCCAGTACGCTCTGGGCTTCATGGGCATGACACGCCGCATGTACACCTATTCCCACGGTTTCGGGTGGAGCAGCCTGAACCTGATATCCACCATTGGCGCCTTCGTCATGGGAGCCGGATTTGTGGTCATGGTGTACAACTTCGTCTGGAGCCAGATTCATGGCGAGATTGATGTCACAGGCGATCCCTGGAACGGGCGCACTCTGGAGTGGTCGACACCTTCGCCGGCACCCGAGTACAACTTTGCGCGCATTCCCGTGGTGACCGACCGTGATGCCTGGTGGGCCATGAAACAGGAGCAAAAAACCAATGTGGTGCAAATCAAACCCCAGGAAATCACCGACATTGAACTGCCCAAATCCTCGGGCATTCCGTTTCTGATGGGACTCAGCTTCTTCGTCTTTTCAGTAGGCATGGTGTTTTCCTGGTGGTGGATTGCCGGTGCCGGATTCTTGGGATTCGTCGTCTGCATGTTGGTGGGAACCTTCGACTACGATGACCACAAAGAAGTGCCGCGTCAGGAAATCCAGAACACGGAATCTGCATTCGGGAGGTTACAAGGATGAATTTACCCGTCGAACCCGATTCAACCGCCAAGCTGCCCTTAGAATTTACGGACAATCATGAAAGTCTCAAGATCCTGGGATTTTGGTCATTCCTTGCGACAGACCTTCTCCTGTTCGCCAGTCTATTCGCCGTCTATGCGGTGTATCAGAGCCGCGTGGGCATGGCCGGCCCTTCGCCGGACCAGCTGTTCAAACTGGGTCCCGCCGTTGTCGAGACGCTGCTGCTGCTCACGAGCAGCTTCACCTGCGGGCTTGCCGTCTACCAGATGCGCCGCAACCACAAGCGCGGCACCATCATCTGGCTGGCGGTCACCCTTCTCTTGGGTGTGGGATTCGTCACCACCGAGGTCCGGGAGTTTGTGTCCTATATCGCGATGGGAGACTCCTGGCACCACAGCGCCTTTCTGTCCGCCTTCTTCACCTTGGTCGGCACGCATGGCGCCCATGTGACATTCGGCATTCTGTGGGCGATTACCCTCATTATCCAGCTGATGGGCCGGGGCCTGACCACGGTCACGACCCGTAAAATGTACATGTTTGCCCTGTACTGGCACTTTCTCGACATCATCTGGGTCTTCATTTTTACGGTCGTGTACCTGAACGGAAAGATTTAGCCTGCTATCGCGTCTCAAAGGGAGGATGACAATCATGTTCAACAACGGGGATAACAAAAGGCACAAGGTTATTGCCATCTCGCCGAACGGCCCCACCGGGAACGGCGACGAAGTGGAAGCCCGGTTCTTGGCCCCCCACTTTGAATCAGACGGATTCCCGTGGCTGCAAATTTTTGGCTATGTCGGTTCCCTGCTCCTTACCATCGCCGCCCTGCTCGCGGTCGTCGACCACATTTTGCCGGCCTTCGGCCTTCTCGTGGTCATCCTCGTTTTAGCCGTCGGGCAGGCGGCGCTGCAGCTGGGGATTTTCATGCACCTGCGGGAAAGCCGTGGGTCTACCTGGCACATTGTGACCCTGGGACTGGGCATTGTGATTGCGATAGGGCTGGTCGGAATGTCGATGTGGATCATGACCTTCAAGTCCGGGGTGTCATAAGTCCCCGGGGCGCAACTGCCCAGAAAGGATGGCCTGCCATGTCAAGCCTCTGCGGATTGGCAAAGGTGGAGACCCACCAAGCGATCCACAACTCTGTGACAGCCGACCTCGATGCGGCCATGCGCCTGTTGCGCAACTCCCTGCAGGCAGGACGGCACAGTGAAGCGTATGAACTGGCAGGAGCGATCTTAGCTATCTGGAGTGAGCGGGAACTGTGGCACGCGCAGGCCGAAGAGGCTGAACTGTACCGCCACATCCCCGCCATGAGTGCCCTGCACCGCGACCATGACCTGATGGCGCAATGGGTCGCGGAAGCCCGCACGGCACTCGAACGTG
>DAHWJO010000069.1:0-17052 GCA_027344105.1 Sulfobacillus sp. | reverse complement strand
GCGGCGGGTCATGGACCGGGGCAGATCGGCCACCCGCAAGCGGCCGGTGGGCAAGGCAAAGAAGGCGGCGCACTCGCCCGACCACAAGGGATTGCCGCCCGCCAGCGGCCAGATCCGGGGCACGCCTTCGGTAATCCAGCGGCTCCAGGCCCGCCGCCAGACGATGATGTTGCGGGGACGGAGGATGGCCCAGCGGTTTTGGGTGCCCCAGGCCGACACCATACGCTGCATCGTGTCATACGTCGGAGCGCTGGCCCGGATTTCCGTCATCCAGCGCCCCCGGCCCATTTGGTCGAGGGCACTGTCGGCGGCTTGCTGGGCGGCCACATTCTCTTCCCACGTGGCGTTCTGTGCGCCTTGTTCCAACCGGCGCAAGGCCCGTCCGGTGGGAATCGGCGTCCAGGTGGCTTGCCAGACGAAATTGGGCAAGGGGCGGTCTTCCCGCCAGGCTTCGCGTGCCACGGCTTGGACCAGGAGTTCCAAGGGCAAGGCTTTGTACTGCTCCACGACATCCACCATGCGGATGGCCGTGCGGTACTTCAAGCGCCAGCGCACCACTTGCGGCCGGGGCGGACGCACCGGGGCCCCGACCCGCATGACGGGCGTCTGCCTTTCCCGCGCGGTCTGCCAATTCTGCCTCCAGTGGAACCACCAGCCGGCGACCTGCCAGATCGGGGGACGGGGGAGCGTGCGTGCCGCATGGAGCACCGCTCCCTGGCGCTCAGCCCAACGTTCCCAACGCCGGGCCGGATGAGGCGGAGCCGTCACCGGATGCGTCCAGGGCTGGAAGCGGACATTCTGGTACGCATTCTGCCAGGCCGCCAGCACCCGGTCGTGCATGGCGGAGGGAATGCCTAAGAGCCAGTGCATCTGGTCGTCCACCGCCGCGTCCCGCACCAGCACCAGCGAAAAGGGTGGGGCGGTGACAAAGAGACGATACCACCAGGCCGAGCCGACCCAGCGCGAGCGGGGCCATAAGGCGTCCCAGAGCTGGTCAAAGAGCTGCCGCATGACCTGCGGGGTCACCACGTCATTTTGGAACAAGATGACTTCCGCCCATTGCATCGTGCGAATACGCTGGCGGCGCAAGGCCCAGCGGGTGATCCCGATGGCCAGCAACACGGGCAATATCAGCCCGACCAGCGGGGTAAGGAGATGGAGCAGGAAGACGCCTGTGGTCAGCAGCCACGTCGCATGAGGCTGAATGGTGGTGAGGTGGCCGTGACGATAGACATGCACAGCCCGTGTGACCAAGGGAATATTGCGCCACAACGTCTGAGCGGACGTGGTCAGCTGGCGCCAAAACGCTCGGGGTCCGATTTCATAGAGGGCAACCCCGACAAAGGCCAGACCAATGGCCAGCCAGAAGATCGTATCCCGGCGATTGCGGCCCCGGTATTCGGGAAGATTCGGGAGATTGGGTGATGACATCCAGATGCCTCCTCAGGGATAGGGAAATAGCCCGTGTTGTGATTCAGCGGGCCTGCGCATAGAGAAATGATCCGGTGACACAAAACACTTGGATGCACTGAGCAGCCTGATCCCAAGGGATCATGAGCGTTTGCCCCAAGGACTGTCGATACGCGTTCATCGGGAGATCTCCGCGCCAACGGCCCGCAATCCAGTGATTCGGTGTGGCCGGGTCGGAGACCACGGCGACCGGTGCAGAATAGGGTGGCAATAGGGTACGCTCGACAAAGGCTTGCACACGGAGACGGGTTCCGCAGTAGGCGGGTTCCATCTCTTCCATGAATGTTCTGTCTAGCTCTAGAAGATGGTAAAAGATGGCCATATTGCACGCAGCTTTCAAGGAGGATGGAGCGGGGATTTTCCTAGGTTCTGTCATTTCGTTGACCGGCGGGGAATCACAAATAGCCCGCCTCATGACGAGACGGGCTATAATGGTGGTGAGGGCATGCTCACACGCAACCTCCTAGAAAGGGGGTGTGGGCCTTGCACATTCAGATTACGCTGACCATTCCCAGTGGGCTAAGCCTCTATCTGATGTGGCGTCTTCTACGCCGCCGCATAACACGGCATCGTAAGAAGTCACGCTAAAGCCCTCACTCGCCGCTCCTGGTTACAACAGGAGCGGTTCTTACGTATACTATACAAAACTCGTCGCCATTATGCAAATAGCCCGTCTCGTAAAGAGGCGGCTATAATATTGGCGAGGGTATGCCCCTTAGACGACCTGAAGCGTCGGTAGACCCCCCCTTGCCACTCCTTGTCTCAACAGAAGCGGTTCTTGCCTACCTTTCCTTGTGTGTTTTAGATAGGAGGATCAGGCGACAAGGCGGCGATAATGCCGCCACGCAAAGACAACCACTATGCCGGTAAGACTTCCGATAAGCCATGGGGCCAATCCTGCATCCCACGCCACCAGCGCATTTAGGATCGGGAGCCCCCAAATGCCCGCCGCAACGGGCGCGGCACACCCCCCAACGGCACAGCTTCCGGCTAACGCAAGCCCGGTACTGGTACTCGTGCCGACCGTGAGCCAGGCAAAGCCCCGAGGGCGCACCGTTGACCGCGCAGGCGTCCGTAAAATAGTGAAGGCACACGCGTTAATCCCGCCAATGACCACTAAACCGCCTACGGTCAGACTCGGCCACTGATGATGCAGACGCACAAAGAGCCCCGTCCAGACACTGAGCCCGACGAGCCAGACGAAGAAAAAAAGCCCGCCAAACAGACGGGCCGATACGGTTAAACGAGCCATGTCATCCCTCCTTTGAGGTCACGAACCACTGCCAATCCCCACGGGAATCGGGCAATTCGTGGGATCGTACACGCCAAACGGAGCCGAACAGTTCGTGGTCCCCCCATTAAAAGTGAGACAATATTCGGCTTCCCGGTTCCCTGGCTCTTCGGGCATGCACTGATCCAGTAAGACTTCCTTTTGCTGACATTGTGTCGCGGACGACTGCGTGGTGGCAACGCTACTGCTGGACGTCGAACAGGACGTATGGGCCGTGGGGCCAGGGCACGAATAGCTGGTCGTGCAATGGCGGGTAGAGGACGTCTCAATTCCGGATTCGGTGCCCGTTCCCGTACAACCGCTTGTGGTACAACTGCCCGCACAGCCTGTGGGATCAAAAGAAGACCCAGCGGGGCTGCTGGAACTGCTAGAACCAGGCGGCGTGCAGCTTGGCGTGTTGGATGAGGTTCCGCTTGATGGCGATGACGATCCTGTTGTGGGTGAAGACGTCGTCGTGGTCGTCGGGCATCCGGCCGTGCAGCCTTCTGCGGGACCGACATAATTGGCTCCGTTGCGGCCTCCTGTACAGGAATTGATCGGTTCAAAAAGACCGGTGTGACATCCATAACATCCGAGTCCAATAGACGAGCCTTGACATGCTGCTCCTCCACAGGAGAAATATTTGGTGGACGGTGAACACCCCGCAGGATACGACACTTCTTGGCGGCCGTTCTCGCAATCGCCCACATCTGTTCCCGTACACTGCCAGTTAGAACTATGGCAATACGACGGGGGATGCGATCCACTGCACGGATTGTTCCCTCCGGTGCCTCCGTTTTCATTGCCTCCAGTGCCCTTTGCCATAGCCACATGCCAGCCGCTAAGAAAAGCAAACAAAAAGGCGATCACAAAAAGGCCCATAGCGGTCAACCAGCGTTTCCGTTTCGGCATCACAGGGGTTGTCACGTTGTTTCCTCCTTTGTTCATAAAAATAAGAGTCTAGCAAGCACTGGCCTGCTAGACTCTTGAGGTGGTGACCCTGTATCTATTGTACGACAGGTCCAGTCCAAAGGACTTGACTAGGATTACCCGTGTTTCCAGAGGAAGCCCACGACACATACCACTGGTCTTGCCCGTTATCTTGAATGAGATCCACATCAACTGCTGTTGTTGGCGCAGGATACACACCAATAATCTCATGCCCTTGATAGATGCCACCCATAATCAGATTGACGACAATATTGTTCACCTGAAGGGTGGTGACTACATGGCTTACGGGATAAGGGTCCGCCACAGGAAGCGCCGTGATCGTTGTGTGGGACAAGTTCGCCCATTCTTGATAAGTATATTCGCGCTGAGCGAGTATCCCTTGAGAGCCAGTTAAAGCACTGACCGCGTCAGCGGGATTAGCCTTAATGTCTTGCAATGTCGCTTGTCGAATGCCGGATATGGTAGGTGATTCGGGATTTTGCAGAAACGTAGCATTCATCCCATTCCCATCCTCATCCAATAAATACTGTACCGCCGTCGTGATAAGTTGAGACACCTGTGCTTGTGTGATAGAGGATATCCCCGAAATGGCTTGCACTGATTGCGTCCATTGTGCAAGAGTTGTGGAGTTCTCGCCAAGAATCGCCTGGCTTGCTGGGAGAGTATTCACAGTGATGTTAGCAGCCGCCAGCGACGTGGGAAGTGCAGGGACGTGATACTGACTAAGAATGTTCGGTTGGTTAAACAGGGATACGGGCACCGTGCCAGCATTAGGCCCTGTCGCAGGAATCGCGGAAAAGATAGCATGTGAGGCGGCCGCGCTTTGGTCGAAATAGGTTTGGTTTTCTGCATTCAGTTGGTCAAATAACGTAGCGGCCGTAACGGTCATGGTTTCACTTTCCGCTAGTGCCCCATGCCAGTTATTGGGGGCGTCGGGGGACTTGGCATACACGACGACATGATAGGTGCCTGTTGTCGATGGCGTAAAAGTGTACGTCGACGCCGACGTATAATTTCCGCTCGCCGTCCATTTCCCGTCGGGCGCTTCCGTCCAGAATTGATAGACCGGGTCATAAATATTTTGGATCTGCGCCGTGACTGTAACCGGAATCCCTGCATGAGCAGGGGTTATGGAGGAGAGTCCGACGTGACTTTGCACCCAAATCACGCTCGGACTGACGGGATGTTGAGCCTGCGCCCAATCGCCTTGCGCGACTTGCTGGCGACTTAGGACATACACGGTCACGAGGTAATCGCCCGGTTGAGACGCTGGCAACGTCCATTGATTATTCGCGCGATATGGCGTAGCGCGCCATTGTCCATCGGGATATTCCACCCAAAATTGATACTCCGGTTGTCTGATGCCCGGATTACTCGCCGTCAAGGTAATCGCCGTCCCCGGCGTGGCCGTCGTGGTCGAGGCGGTAATCGTCACAGGGGTTGCGGCATAGGTGGGAAGCGTTGTCCAAAAGGCACTACTGCTGAGCAACAAAGCACTGGTACTGGCAAGGGCGCCTAAACGTTTGATGTGTCGTAGCATCACTGTATCTCCTTTACTTAAGAGGCTGTAGGGCCAACCCATAGCACTTGACTAGGGTTATTAGTGTTTCCTGATGATGCCCATGAGACATACCAACGGGTTTGTCCGCGATCGTGAATGAGGTCGACAGCAACGTTAGTAGGTGGTGTGGGATAACTTCCAATAATCTCATCCCCGTGGTCAATGCCCCCCATAACCAAGGTCACTTGAATATGATTCACCAAAAGCGTGGTCACAATATGACCAGGAGGTTCAGAATCAAGCGTAGAAAAACCAATCGTGACTTGACCGACATTAGCCCATTCTTGATAGACGTACTGCCGTTGCGCGAATAGCCCTTGAGAACCCGTTAAGGCACTCACAGACACCGCAGAAGAACTGAGCTCATAGGTGCGTGAGCCGCTGACAGGAGCCGAAAACGGATTGGCTAAATACGCCCCGGAAAATCCATTCCCATCCACATCTAACAAATACTGCGTCGCTACGGTAACCGCCTGAGTCAATTGAGCAGAACTCAAATGATCACTGATGGGACCGTGAGCAGCTTCTTCCTGCCATTGCGCAATATGCGTGGGGGTGATCCCCATGATCGCGTTCGGCGCGGGTAACTTTGCGGTCGAAACGCCCGCAGCGGCTAACGAGACCGGTAAGGGCGGCACATGATCGTGTTGGAGCACCATCGGGTTGTTAAAGTTGTTGGCCCCGACGGTCGCATCATTCGCCACACTGGTCGTGAGCCACGGCAAGGCTTGATGTTGCAACGCCACGAGTTGCGTCAAGTAATGCGTGTCAATCATAGCCATCGTGGCCCAGAGTGACGGGGCGGCCTGCGTTGTCGCTGGCGCAGAGGGTGGGACAGAGTGCTTCTGGGCAGTCGTCGTTGTAGAGTGTGGGGCGGATGACGAGCGAGTCTGGGTGGACTTCGTCGCCCTATGCCTGGTGTGTTCCTTGCTCAGGAGAGGGCGCGTCTGAACACGGCGCGGGGCCGCGGTATGAATCGCGGCGATGTCCCGTTGATACCAGAGATACCCGCTGCCGACTACTCCCGCTAAGATGACCGCTCCCCCGACCCATTGCCACGAAAAACGGGCGCTCAGCGGGGCAGGGAACTTGACTGGTTTCATTGTCTTCACCTTCTCTATCCTAGCATGTTGAGAGAGTACACTCAAAATTTAAGCACGCCGGAGACGGCGTGCCAGAGCAGCCAGACCCCACTGAACCCCACCAGCCACGGCCACGGCGTCGGCACCGGACGCTGGCGAAGCCCATAGAGACCGGTCACAAGAATCTGCACCCCAAAGCCCGCCAGGGTCATCCACCACACGGAGACCCAAGCGCCGTGCATCCAGAGAATCGACAAACTGGCCACCGTATAATCCGCGCCGCCCCAAATCACGGAATGCGGAGGACGTAGCCGGCGCAGCCCCACGTAGCCCGCCCAGACGAGCCACGTCAGCCCCGCCGCCCCCCAGGCCGAACCATCCCGCCACGGGGGGAAGACGATCAGTGTCAACAGCATCACGCCGCCGAGGGTACTGAGCGCCACGCTCCGCCTGCGCCAATCGGCCCAGGCGAGACCCGCTAACACCAGCGTCCAGATGCCTGGGATCATGATGGGGTATGCGCTTTCGTGTGGGATGTCGACCGGGATGCCGAGCCCGCCACGGTTTTGGTTGGGGCCGTACTCACCGCGAGAGCAAACTGATGGGACGCGGGATCAATGACGAGGGCCGGATTGGCAATCGTGAGTAAAATAGACAACGCGGAGTTCGGCACGGCCAGCGTCACGATACCAATGGCCGATTGTCCTGAGACCGGAGTGCCTGAACTGGAATAGACGCCTAAGACGCGCACCCCAGTCGCCCACTCGGAGGCAAAGCCCGTCGACGCCGTATTGCCACTCGTCGGTTGACTTTGCGGATCGCTCCAGACTTCCACGCGATCCCCCGGGTGCACCATCCCACTCCCGACAGCGCTCACGGGAATCGTCCACACCGCTTCGCCCGCTTTTAAGCCCCGAAAGCCCGCGGCGGGGGTGAGGGAGGACGCTAACAAGGGCTGGCCTGGCGCTAACGCCGTTTTGGCGACCCAGCCCGTAGGGAGTGTGGTCAAAGCGTGCGGCCATGCCGATAAGGTTTTCAGAGGCGCGACATTCTGTGACGTAATCGGGGTGCCGGGACTCACCGCCGTTTTGAGCACCCACACCGTATGCGGGTGCGGCGGCAATGTGATGGCATGCGCAATGCCTAAGAGAACGAGGCCGCCTCCAAAGCTGGCTACGAATTTTACTACCCGTCCCAGTGAACGGCGTCCCGCTTGTGCTTTCGCTGGGGAGGCCGATGCGACCGACCCGTGAATCATACCCTTCACACTCCTTCCTTCCGTCGATTTGAGATAGGGCCCGGCGCCCCAAAAGGGCCGCCGGGCAGTATAGTGTTCACCGTCTGTCGGCGCACGTCACGCGCCGCTACCCTAAGGGCCGGATGGTCGTCGGATTTTCCCGACCGGCCAAAGGGAGCACAAAGGACTCCGCGAGCGTCGCGGACCACTGAAACTGAAACAACGACACCACATGGATCGGGATCTGCACGGTGCCGGCAATCACGGGATACGGATAGGTCGTCGTCTGATGCCCTACCGTCACCGGCTGATTCGGCCCCGTCGTCGTTTGCAACCCTGAGATGGTAATCGGGCCGCTGACATGCCAGGCGGCCGCGGCCGCCGCCGGCAAGATCCATTGGACGGATTGGCCACTCACCTGGGTGGTACTCGCCGGAATCGCAGCCTGCAACGTCGTGCCCAAGGCACTGGGCAGGGCGCTGGCGGTGAGATTCACCGCCGCGCCATTCCACCCGACATTGTAATAGGCCCCCGCTTGACTGGTGGGGGTCACCGCCGCCTGTTCTAACCCGCCTGTCATCGCCGTATTGACCAAGTGTTCCTCGTCCACAACTTGGCTATAAACGAGCCACACCGTCAGGGCCAACAGCAAGAGCAGCAGCATCTCGATGGAAAAGAGCAGAGTCGCCACGGCCGCCACGCGGCGGCTCCGGTGACGGCGGACGAACCGCCTGGCGTTTACGAACATTGCTCGACCGTTTCGGGCACCTGTTCGGTGTGCGCCGCAATCGTTTGGCACTGCGTCGTCGTGACATCACGGCACGACTGCGTGGTTTCTGTTTGCCAATATCCCGTGGTAACCGGATGACAACTATACGTGGTGACCGGAGAACTCTCACACACATTGGTCGTCGAACAAGACTCGGATGTTTTCGTTGTACAGGACTCTGAATGTGTGGTAGTACAATATCCCCACGACGTATAGGTTCCACCGGACCATGACCCACACTGTTCGCCCCATATGGGTGTGCAGACGTCGCTCGATACCGGAGTACAATGCTGTACGGGATGACACGTGTATTCATATTGGGTGGTATCCCCACACTGTTCGTGCGTGGAATTGACCCACACAGCGTGAGTAACAGGCGAGCACTCCGTTTTTGTGTCGGGCGTACACGACTCGGATTGCGGAATAGTTTTCGTCACCTCGATGGTTGTCGGCGTACACGTTGACGAAGTCTTGGTCGTGGCCGTCGTAGTGGTGGCCGCGTCATTGGCAGTGGCTACTGTCGCGTCCGAGACGGTCAAATCCGGTGTCGTACAGGCACTATTGCTTTGCGCCGTATTGGCCCCCAACGCGACATACTGCGACGGCCGCGCGACGGCACTGTTCAGCGGAATCGTGGTGGGTAATTGCAGCCGCACGACGCTAATGGGCACCGCCCAACGCAGGGTGGCCATCACCATTTGCCCATAGGGCGTGGTCGTCTCTTGGGCATTGCTGTATTGCGTCACTTGTACGGCGTCATGGCCGGTAATGGGCAAGCCCCCGCCTTGTAAGACTTGGGCAACTATTTGCGACGTCTGAGCGGTCCAGCAGCCTTGTTGGGCTTCCGAGGTCGCCGCCGCACTGGCCGCCCGATCGAGCGTTTGCTGCACATGCCAGAGGCGATATCCGGCAATGCCTCCGGTGACGCCCATCAGGATCAGCACCAGACCTAACACGGTGCCAATCGTCCCGGCTGCCGCCGCCACCCGCGTGCGCCCGCCGAAAAATTGGAGCATCGGCCTCACGTCTCCTTTCTGAGGCGGTGGCCAGGGCCGGAAAGCCTAGGAGGCACCGGCCCGCCGCCACATCTGCCTGTTAATCGGTGAATGTCGTCACACTGTTCAAGATGTTGTGGAACCACGTCGCACCCGCCCCGCCGTTGCCAAAGAACGCGTAGGCCACTAACCCCAGGACGACAATGATGACCGCCCAGATAATCTCTTGCATATGCCCCGAGATCGCGGGAACACGGCGGGCGAGAGTGCGGCGAGACGTGGTCGAGACAGCTTGTATCATCGTCGCAATGAGTAACGCGAGAGCACTGACCAGACGCAGCGCTTTAGATAATGGGTGATTGATGGATGTCATGTAACAGAAACCTCCTTAGAGTAGATGGCCATGGGCTAAACGGACTGTCCCATTGGGCCCGGTGAGTGACGCGAGATTACGCTCCCGCCGGGCCATCCCGGCGGTGCCACAAGGGAATCCTCATCGCTGGCTTACCCTCCTCTGTGCTCTAATCGGCACGCTCGGGGAGCGGCTCCCGACCGCGCCGGGACCGCCCAGGTCACCCAGGTGCTCGCATCCCGTCGATCTTTATGGGACACGACTGCGCCAAACATGTGTTTTTGCGTGGCGCGCATGATCCAGGGGGGATAACGGCGTAAGAGACGGGGCCATAACGGGCCATCCCAAATGCAACCGCCCGCCTGCCGAATCGCCGTGGCTTCGGCGGGGGTAAGACGATTAAAGCCGGATGACACGAGTCCGACCGTGTCGGGTCGAATGTCAATGAGCTGGATCAGTTCGGCGGCATACGTCTGCCGGTACTGACGGGCGGCCTCGTGGGGTGTCCACGCCGCCCACCGCCGGCCGTCTTGCGCATGCACTTCCCACACCACGGGACCTAACGGCACAGGCGTGGGGAGTTGCCGTTGCATCCAAGACGTCGGAACGGGAGTGCTCCAAATGGCGCGCTGATGATGCCGGTGAGCCCACCAGGCGGGCGCGCCCAAAAAGTAAAAAGAGGGCGCTAACACGAGGAGCAAGACGAGGAGTCCCAGGCGTTCATGCGCCGTAAGAAACCCCCAAACGGCTAGACCGATCCCGATACTGCGCACCCAGCCTTGCCACCGCGCCATCCAAAATAGCGACGTGCCATAGCGCCACATAGTCTGTCTCCTTCCCCAGGCGGTTAAAGGACGGTAATACCCGCATGTCCAGCCAATCCGTGGGCAAAGAAGGCATACAGCCCCACCAGCATGAGGCCTAACATCGCCAGCGCAGGCACCACGGTAATCTGTTGATCGACGCGATCCGCTAAAGCTCGCGCGCCTTGTTGCTGTTGGGCCGACACCAAGGTTTGGAGCGGTTTCAACGCCGCGCCGCTTAACCCCCGGTCCAAGTTATTCGCTAACACATCCGCCAGTTGTTGATAAGGCAGCAAGTGCAGCCGCATGGCCCAGTGTTGGACCGCGTCGGCGGGCGTGCCGTCTTGCTGTTGCCATTGCGCGAGCAAACGACGGACTTGGGTGGCCGTGACCTCGCCCAAGGCGGCCAGCGTTTCCGTCAAGGCCGTTTCGGGTGAAAAGCCGAGGTCAAAATAGACACTCAAGAGCAGCGTGAGGGGAACAAAATCGCGCAACAACTCCTGTTGCCACCCGATAAAATGGCGATGAATCCACAATTGCGGGCCAAACCACGCGCCGCCGCCCGCCGCGACGAGGCCCCAGAGCACATGATGGGTCACCATGAGCGTGGGAATCCCGGCAAAAGCTGCAAAAAACACCGTCCACAGCGCAACCGTGCCCGGCGTCCAGCCTAAGACGGCCAGTTCCTGCCGCACGCGGTACGCCCACCGCTGTTGCACCGAAGAGAGCAGCCCATTGCGCAGCCGCGTGCCCCAACTCACACGCGGAATAAACGAGAGCGCGGGCGTTCGTCGCCAGAGATGCCACCAACCCCACCCCCAAATGGCGACGCCGGCACCGCCGCATATCAGTCCGATGGTAGCCGTCTGCATATTTTTTTGCCTCCTGTCTGATCGGCGGACGTTACACTTGTTCCGCTTTGCGTTCCGCCTGCCGCTGCACCCACGATCCGAGCGCGATCACTAAGGCTCCAGCTCCCACGATCACCAAGCCGATGCCGTGCTGAGCCCCTCGGGCTACGGCGGGTGATTGACTCCATAAGGCGATAAAGCCGACCACGCCCCCCCAGAGCATGGCGCGGGAGAGCCACGCGCCCGCATGAATTTGGCCCCGGCGCCGGGCATCCGCTTCAATCCGCTGGGCCCAGAGTTGCAAAATCGTGGCCAGTAAATCCACCGTATTGCCGCGCGCACGCTCCGTGGTGACAATATCGCCCACCAACTGCAACTCGACATGATGGATGGCTCGGGCGGTTTCCTTAAAGACCACTTCAAACGCTTGCTGACCGGTCGCTTCCGCGGTTAAGCACGGCGCGAGAAAGGTTTGCCAGGCGCCACTACTATAGGCATAGAGACGTTGCCACGTGGGGAGCACCGGTTGATGATCTTCGAGAGCAAACCGCAAGCTGGTACAGGCACTCAGCGCCGTTTCATCTAACGTTTTCCAGCGCGCCCGGGCCCGCCAGCGCACAATGCCTTCGGGAACCCCAAAGGCAAAGACGCCACTGGCCACCCCCACCAGCGGATTGCGCGTCGTCAGGGTCACACCGAGAATCGCCAGCACGGCCGCCATCCAATTCAGGCTCTGTAAGCGCCGAGGCGTTAACGGCCAGCCGGTGAGCGCCAACCACGACGCATTGAGACCCATCACCGGGGGCACTGTCACGGGCGGCGGTTGCCAAGACAGGGCGACCGGCACGGATCGCCATTGCCAGACGCCATAGATCATCAGACTCAGCCCGAGTAAGGCGACAGCCCATAAGATCACCGTAGACATGCCCTTACACTCCTTCCCACAGCCGTTGCAATTTCGGTGACGGATCCGCCGTGCGCTGCCAGGTTTGCGTGTGCGGATCGCCCACAAAGAGGTCGGTCACCGTGCCGTCATCATGCGGCTCAACCACGCGCCGGACCCACCGAAAGCCCGTCTCCTCCTCGCGGTCGACTTGGACAATGAGGTCTAAGGCTTGATACGTGGACCGAAAAATCAGGTCGGCGGGAATGGAGAGGCCCGACTTTTGGGCAATCCAGTAGAGCCGGGTGACCAGATATTCGGGTTCCCGGATGTGAAAGGAACTGACACTGCCACCGCGTTCCGTCAGACCCGTTTCAATGAAGTCAAAGGCTTCCGGTCCCCGCAGCTCGCCCATGATGATCCGTTCGGGGCTTTGGCGCAAGGCGTTGCGGAAGAGATCGAGCAGGGACACGAGGCCTTGCTCCCGCTCTTCCGGCGTGACGACCCGGGCTTGGCCAATTAAGGAAATTTGGTGCCGGTGAGGGAGAAACAATTCTTCGGTATCTTCGAGGACAATCAGCCGTTCATCGGGGCGGACCGCTTCGATAATAAAGGCCCGCATTAAGGTGGTTTTCCCCGACCGCGTGGGACCCACAAATAACACATTCCCTTTATGACGCATCACCCGGACAATAAAATCAGCCGGCTCCGTGCTTATCATGCGCCGCTCGATCAGCGTGGTGAGTTGCAACAACGTGCCCAGATTATGCTTGCGGATCGTAATCGCGGGCCCGCGTTTGGCGACACGGTGATGGGTAATGTTTATGCGGGCACCGTTTTCGGGCCAGGTCAAGTCCATTAAGGGCTGCGTTTCGCGGTATTCGCGTTGGCAATGCCGGGCGAGATGCTGGGCTAAGCGAATACTCTCCTCGTGA
Organism: Sulfobacillus sp.; assembly: GCA_027344105.1. GTDB lineage: Bacteria > Bacillota > Sulfobacillia > Sulfobacillales > Sulfobacillaceae > Sulfobacillus. The sequence goes on along the minus strand of DAHWJO010000069.1, from coordinate 3,893 downwards.
CGGGGCAACGTGAGCGCATGGCGTAAGCGGCCTCCGTCGTCCACAAAAATTTCTGAACCCGTTACCATAATCTCGGAGATCCGCGGATCTTGCATAAACGGTTCAATGACCCCCGCCCCGAGCAGTTGGGCTTCCAACGTCTCGGTGAGCCACAAGGCCACGTTTTGGGACGGATGCAAGGACAATACGACATCCGCAATCGCTTGGCGGACCGCTTGCCGCTGTGACGGTTGGACATGGGCAATCAAGGCCGTATACCGGTCGCGCAATAACGCGCTGGCCTGGGCCATCAGCGGCGTATACGGACTGTCCGGGGTGGCACTGAGCGAGCTTAGCCGCTCCCGATCCAGGCTGTCTGAAGCCCGGGGCACCGTCGCATCCAGCTGCTGCAACGGATTGACGGGAGCGGTGGATCCTCCAAAAGTTTGGATGAGGGGATTATTCTCCACAACGATGCTCCTTCCTTATTGCCCCGCAGTGGCCGTGGCCAACAACGCGGGCCCGCCGGATGCGGTGATCGCCCCCGGCGACTGATGCACCACCTGCCCGGCGGCATTGATCACGAAGATATCGGGAAAGCTCTGCACGGCCCATGCGGATTGCGTGGCTGTTGGGGCGACATAGACATGAATATTGGGCGCATGCAGACCATAGGTCGACACATACTGTCGCATGGTGGTTTGCATACCGGACACGGTCAATGCGCCCCCGACGCCATCATGCCCATGAAAGGGCGGGTTTTGCGGACCGGGATCGGCAATCCCGCCTTGCGGGGAGACATCCACAATATCAATGGCCCAGTGCGGATGCGCCTGAGCGAGTTTCGGCCATACCCAGCGATCTTCGTATCCGCAGAACAAACACCAGGAGGCCATCGCCATCACAATCGTGCCGTGGGCGCCCCGCGCTAAATGCGTGGACTGCCCCGTGAGCGTCGTGAGATTAGCGGACCACGGGGCGACATGCCCCACAGTCCAGGGAGTGGCCGAAGCCGTGGCTGTCGCAGTCCCGGCCCCCGTCGTCGTCAACGCGGTGGGAGTGCCCGGCGCATGCGGGGCCAGCCATGCTCCAGCGGTAAAGCCTAAGCCCATCCACCCGACGACAGCGGCTCCAATGCCGGCGGCCGCCCATCGACGGGTCGTGGGCGCTAACGTTGTCCAAGAAAATGCCATGAGAAAGACTCCTTTCGTGTGTACCCGTACTGTTGTTGTCGCCCGCGCTCTGGTTGCCAGCGGTTATCCCGCAGGTTCTTTCCGCCGACGAAACCAGGAACGCTGAGTCCGTTGCAGCGTCACATGCGTAATCGCCTGAAACAGGTTTTGCCAGGGTTTGGGACGGTCGAAGGCTAAGGGATGGTGCTGTTGCAAGGCGCGTTCCCACCGTACCGGGTCATAGGGAATAGTGCCCAACAACGGCAGGCCGGGGAGTTGAACGGAGCAAATCGACTCGGTCGAAAAGCCCCATTTACTGCGTTTGTTGATGATCAGGCCCCGTTTGGCCCGCGGCACTTGCAACAGGTCCAGCTTGCGCACCAAATCAATCGTTTCGAGGACCACCGCATATTCCGGTGTCGTCACGACCGCCACAAAATCGGCATGTTGGACACTGTGAATCCAGACCGGATCCGTCGGCACCCCCGGCGTATCCACAAAAATGAAGCGGGCTTGACGCTGACAGGCTTCCAATATGGCCGACATCACGACCGTGGGCGGCACGGGCATCACCGTTTCAAAGCGGGACGCCCCGGGGACAATGCGCGCACTGGAGCTGACCGTTTCCGCTTGGCGCACATATTGTTCAATGTCTTGCCGGTCATCCGGGGTCAGATCTTCGATGACCGTGAGATGCGCCGCCTGCATGGGGGCCCGATGGTGGGCGGCAATTTGCATGAGCAAACTCCGCAAGTCTAACGTGGGCGCCTCATGCGCCTCGTGAAAATACAGGGGCAAAGAGGGCTTGATGTAATCCAAATCGATGCCGACGCTATCCCAGGTGCCGCTCGACACCAGCAGATTGGCAATGAGTCCGGTTTTGCCCACGCCGCCTTTGCCGCTAATGACGGCCACCGTATAGGTGGGCAACGTCTCGGGGTGCGCTGCCCGCTTCGCCTGATCGTGGTCGACCGCAGGAGTGGCCGCCGAAGCAGGCAAGGTAATCGTTTCGTGGGCTAAATACGGTTGAATGTGATCCCACGTGGCATCGGTGGTCAGCACTTGCACAATCTGGGACAGTTGGAAGGTGGTGCCGACCAGCACATTAAAACATTGGAAGGCGGCACACGTGGCAATGAGTTGCCGGGTCTCCTGGGTCAGTTTTGGAACAATCACCGCATAACGCACCTGCGGCCACCGCTGTTTTAAGGCGACCAAAGTGTCCGCCAGGGGTCGGGTGCCCGTCAGTTCCGTGGTCACTAACAGCGCCGTCCAAGGAGGCGGCGCGCCTGGATCTTGCTCCAAGAGGGCCGTAAATGCATCCGTGCTATCGTCGCACAGCGTCATCTGTCCACTGCGGTCATGGCGTTGCAAGGCGCTCGGCAATTGACCGACCAATTGTGTGCGAAATGACTCTGACACGGCGCCTAACGCCAGTCCATAAACACCCGCCGGGCCAGAGCGCACAGGGGCCTCGGGGGACGCAGAACGTTTCATAACCAGTAGACTCCTTTCCTTCAAGAAATCACCCCGGGGAGAGACCCCGAACGGCGGACCGTTCGGGGAAGGGGGAGCGATGCCACACCACACACCGTCCAGCGTCAAATTAAGCCGGCACGCCGAGGGCACCGGCTAAGCCTTTGAGCAACGAGGGGCCCACGCCTACGATGATAATGGCGATGACGGCATATTTGAGAATTTCTTTTCCCGTGTCCTTGGCTTGGGGGGTGTGAAAAATATGCGCGTGAATCAGCCCGCCGTAGACCGCAGCGAGACCGGCCGACGGCACCACAAATTCCGTCAACGTCGTTTGCAGCGAACTAAACGCATTGGTCAGGGCGGTCGCATTAATACCCGCACCTCCAGCCAGATAATGCACAGTCGGTAATAAATCGATCATGATAATTCCTCCTTTGTCGAATCCCGCGTGTCGGGCCCAGAAGAGTGACAGACGCCTCCTGAAATATTCGGATAACCCGATGACCGAAGAGAACAGCGCTCGACTCGCCGCAACCGCACGAGGAGCCCTGAGGCCTCACCTCCTTTAAGAGTCCAGACGTTATTGCGGCAACACCGGCTCGCCCGGTGCTGCGGGCTCCGGCCGCACTCCGCCTAACGGATCGTCGTACACCGTGGTGGTGCCCATCTTGTCGGCCGCCGTCGACGAGAAAAGCGGATCCAGGAAAGCGGGCGCCTGGCCCTGGACCGGCACGTGAAAGCGGTGGGTCCGCCAAATGCCTAAGCCTTTGGAGGATTTGCGCAAGAAGTCGAGTTCCGCCTCCGAGAGGGCAAACTCTTTCGCCAGCAGGCGGGCATCAGACTCTTTGTCGACTGTGCCAATCCAGTTCAGAGACGTCGAGCCCAAGCACACCCGGGCATCGGCTTGGCCCGCCACGTTCATGCCCGTCGCGGGGTCTCCCAGCATATCCGTGATCGATTGCGTCAAGAGCCACACCGCCGAATTCATCTTGGCGCTCATCCGGAAGAGCCGGCTGAGCCACCGGGCCGTATCGGCATTGGCGAAGAGAATATGCGCTTCGTCGATGAGAATGATGGTCCGGCGGCCGGACTGCATCAGCCGCTGCTGAATGAGCTCCCCCATGACCAGGTACGCCACCGGCTGCAGGTGCTTTTGCGCCCGCAGCAGCCCTTCAATATTCAAGATGGTCAAGCGGCTATCCAGCGCACTGGGAGGGTTGTCGCCGTCGAACAGGTCCAGGGTGCCGCCCCGCACAAACGGCT
>DAHWJO010000068.1:0-17298 GCA_027344105.1 Sulfobacillus sp. | reverse complement strand
CACGACCAAGGAGACCAAACCGGGGTATTTCTCATGCGGCGGAGCAGCATGGGAAACTATATGAAATTGGCAACGAAGATATGGTCCAAACTTCTGGCCGGAAGGCATGATTGCTGGGGATGGCCTACAAGCTTTGTCCTCAATGAATAGCCATAGGAATTCTGGAATATACTAGCAATATATAAGGGAGGCCGCAGTCTGGGTAAAAAATAACAAAGGGCGCGGCCCGGTTTTCTTGTCTTCCCGGTGACAGGGTGGCCAGCCGCTCCGGGACCATCATTGGGAGGTGATACGGCAGTGCAGTGGCGCATTGGGAGTCAGGAGTTTATCCCCCGGATCGACGATTTTCTCGCGGCCCCGGTGGAATTTGTTCAACAGTCTAAAATGTGGTGGGCTCAGTGCGACATGGGAGGCTGCAGCAGCCAGGAAGCGTATGTGATGGCTCGCGCGGTGGCTAAGGTCATCAGCCAGCACTATGATGCCTGGCTGATGAGGATTTTCCGGCAGCAGTACGCATATCTGAGCCGGTCCGAGAGGCGCTTGATGCTGGACCGGGTGATGGCGCTGCTGCGCGGAGAAGGCCAGCTAGCTGCGCAGGAGCGAATGGACGGCATGACGGCGAGTTTAACGGTGCTGTTATGGGCCCATGACAGCTTGGTGATTGAGGGCGTTGAGGATTTTGCCCTGAGTGACGTCCGTACGGCCTTGATAGACCTGGCCGGACAGGCGATTGACGAATACTTTGCGGAACAGGAATACCGGCAGTTTATAGGATTTTTAAAGGAGTATGTTCGCCAGCAGAGTCCCCAGTCTGATGTGCTGCACGTCCGCTGCTGGCACAATGAGGTCAACATTGCCAATGCCGACGGGGTGGATGTCGGCCGGGAGATTATCGAGGCGCTGTCCGAAGATCTGGACGACGGCGAAGACACCCGGCAAGAACTGGTGGTGAGCGCGCTGGTGCTTCTGGCGCCGGAAGAGGTCGTTTTGCACGGGGAGATGGCGCCAGACTTGCAAGCCATGCTCTGCGCGATTTTTGAAGGACGGGTGAAGGCTGCCGCCGGCCGGCAGCCCTGATCCGGCCGGAGGCCATGGGCAGAGCTGCCATTGTCCCGGCTCTCAATGGGTTTTAATGTGCCGTCCCTTCCGCATGTCCGGAACAGCAATGCCTTGACAGCGTGAGTTGCTTTCGGTAAGGTTAACCTATAGCAAGGATTGGCGATGAAGAGACGACAGTTTCCGTATTCTGCGCAGAGAGAGGCGTCCCCGTCTGAAAGGCGCCTCAGTCACGCGGGAGCTGGACCAGCTTGGAGCGACTAGCGAGCCGGAAGCGGTGAAGCTGGCGGGAGCGCCCGGTACCGCGCAAAAAGTCGGGCAGTTTTTTTGCCAATGGCGGTGGAACCGCGGAGTATTCCGTCCCCCAGATGTGGGGGGCGTTTTTTATTGGGGAGGCAGCGAGCAATGGACGATCTGGCAATTGAGGTGCACGGCGAGTTAGTGGTAAAAAGTCCGGGCGTGCGCCCGATGGATTTTTATGAGGATATGCCGCAAGAGGCTCTCGCGGCATGGATAGACGGGGACGTCGTGGATTTGAAGCGGCCTCTGAGCCATGGCGGGCAATTGCAGTGGCTGACCTTTGACGACAGCAGCGGTCAGAAAGTGTTCCGCCATTCCAGCGCCCACTTGATGGCTCAAGCGGTGAAGAGATTGTGGCCGGAAGCCAAGCTGGGCACTGGACCGGCGCTGGATGACGGATTCTACTATGACATTTCCCTGCCCAGGCCTCTGACGGAGACCGATTTGGGGACGATTGAAGACATGATGCGCCAGATTGTGCGCGAAGATCTCCCTATAGACCGTCTGGAACTGAATCGTGACGAGGCTTTGGCCCTGTTCGGGGACCGCCACGAAGATTTCAAGCTGCAGATTATTGCCCGTATTCCTGAGGGCATGCCGATTACGGCATACCGTCAAGGAGAGTTTGTGGACTTATGCGCGGGACCGCATGTGCCCCGCACCGGTATGATCCGGGCTATCAAGCTGACCAACGTTTCCGGCGCCTATTGGCGAGGAGACGAGAAGAACCCGATGATGACCAGAATTTACGGGACATCATTTCCTTCTGAGGCGGATCTGGAGCAGTACCTCGCCCGTCTTGAAGAGGTGAAGCTGCGCGATCACCGCCGGCTGGGCCCGCAGCTGGATTTATTCAGCTTCCGGGAAGAAGCGCCCGGGTTTGCTTTCTGGCACCCGAAAGGCTATCAGCTGTACCGGACTCTGGAGGAGTTCTCCCGCAGTCTGCAGACGGAGCGGGGATACCAGGAAGTCTCGACTCCTTGGATATACCGCATAGGGCTGTGGCAGCGTTCCGGTCACTGGGACCACTACCGCGACAACATGTTCCTGATGGAGCGCGACGAGGAGGTTCTGGGAGCCAAACCTATGAACTGCCCGGGACATGCGCTCCTGTTCAAAGACGCGATCCGCTCCTACCGGGACTTGCCCATCCGCTATGCGGAATACGGGCCGGTCTCGCGCTTCGAGCGGTCGGGGACGCTGCACGGGCTGATGAGGGTGCGGGGATTCCACCAGGATGATGCCCACCTGTTTGTCCGCGAGGACCAGATCACCCAAGAAATTCTGGGTGTGCTGGATTTGGTGGATGTGGTGTTCAGAGCCTTTGGACTGCCTTACGAGGTGGTATTCTCGACCCGTCCCGATGACTATATGGGATCGCTCGAATTGTGGAACAAGGCGGAGCACGACCTGGAAGAGGTCTTGCATGAACGCTCCATCAAATATCAGGTCAATCCTGGCGACGGTGCCTTCTACGGGCCCAAACTCGATATTTCTGTGATCGACTCGCTGGGCAGACACTGGCAGCTGGCGACCGTTCAACTGGATTTTCAGCTCCCGGAGAAGTTCGATTTGACCTATGCCGACCAGGACGGGAGCAACAAGCGGCCGGTCATGATCCACCGGGCGATCATGGGGTCAGTGGAGAGGTTTCTGGGAATTTTGGTGGAGCACTACGGTGGAGCTTTCCCGCTGTGGCTGGCGCCAGTCCAGGTCATGGTGATTCCGATCACGGACCAGCAGGGGGCCTACGCCCAGGAAATCGCCACGAAGCTGCGCCGCCGCGGGATACGGGTCGAAGTGGACGCACGCAACCAGAAGATGGGCTACAAGATTCGGGAAGCCCAGGTGAACAAGATCCCGCGCATGCTGATTGTGGGCGGGCGCGATCTTGAGAACCACACGGTATCAGTGAGGACGCGGGAAGATGGAGACATCGGCGCCAAAGCCTGGCCGGAGTATCTCGACGAGCTGGTGGAGCAGGCCCAGATGCCGCTGGATTAGCGGCCGCACAAAATGATTGACGGCCTATGCGGTTTTCCGTTACAATGAACTTGCATATGCCGAACAAAGCAGGAGCAAGAGCTTCTCACCCTCAGGTGCGGACCAAAAGGGTTGACGGAACGTAGTTTCTGTTATTGGGCGGATTTATCCGCCCTTTTTTGTTTGGAATTCTTCAAGGAATAGAGATAAGACAGTCGAAGGAGGGACAAAGACCATCAAAGATCTCAGGATTAACAATGAGATCCGAGCACGCGACGTGCGTTTGGTAGGAGACGAGGCTGAACAACTTGGAGTCGTCTCTCTGCGCGAGGCACTAGCGTTGGCTGAGGAGCGCCATCTTGATCTCGTGGAGGTATCGCCCACTGCCCGTCCCCCGGTGTGCCGGCTCATGGATTATGGGAAGTATAAATATGAGCAGGCCAAACGGGAAAGGGAATCCCGCAAAAAGCAGAAAATCGTCAGTGTGAAGGAGTTAAAAATACGCCCCAACATTGAGGACCATGACTTCGACGTGAAGGTGAAAAGTGCCCACCGATTTTTGTCGGACGGGGACAAAGTCAAATGCACCATGATGTTTCGCGGACGGGAAATAGTCCATGCGGGATTGGGACAGACGACCTTGAGCAAACTGGCTGAATTGGTCAACGACGTAGGCATGGTTGAGAGACCTCCTCGTGTAGAGGGCCGCAGCATGATTATGATTCTAGCGCCGAAAAAGGGAGTGTAACGCATGCCGAAGATGAAGACACATCGTGGAGCCGCCAAACGCCTCATGATTACCGGGAAGGGAAAAATAGCGCGCCGCCGCGCCGGCAAGAGTCATCTTCTCGAGCACAAGTCGCCGTCTCAGAGGCGCCAGCTGCGCGAGGGCGTCCTGCTGTCTCATGCGGATTACCACCGTGCAAAGCGCCTGTTGCCCAACGGCAAGTAACCGTGCCTGGGTAAACTAATTGTCGTGGAGGGGTTTGAAAAATGGCTCGCGTAAAACACGGGATGGTGAGACATCGCCGTCACAAGAAGATTTTAAAACTGGCGAGAGGATACCGGGGCGCACGTTCCCGTCATTTCAAGCCAGCTAATGAAGCCGTCATGCATTCACTATGGTACGCTTACCAGCACCGCAAAAAGCGGAAAGGTGATTTCCGGCGTCTCTGGATTGCGCGCATCAATGCGGCAGCGCGTTTGAACGGCTTGTCTTACAGCAAGCTGATCAATGGCTTGCACCGTGCCGGCATTGGGCTTGACCGCAAAATTTTGGCGGATATGGCCGTGCGTGACATGGACAGCTTTAAAGTCCTGGTGTCCAAGGCGAAAGAACAGTTGTAATCATGGCGGTTATCCAGCCACTCGATTCTCTGGACAACAAGTCCGTGCGCACTGTGCGGCGGCTCCTCGCCAGCCGGACGTTTCGCGAGAAGCAGCAGCAGGCGGTCTTGGAAGGGTTTCACATGGTAGCAGACGCGGTGGATGCGGGAGTTCTCATCCACCTCGTTCTTTATGGGCAGCGCATGGCGTCGCAGGTGCCTGGGCGGAGTCTTTTAGCCCGGCTGCAGGCGGCCAGGACCCGCATGGTATATGTCACGGACCGCATCCTGGACGATTTGTCCGCAGTCGAGACGCATCAGGGCATTGTGGCTGTCGCCCACGCGCCCCGGTGGCCGGCCGGCTGGCCTGTGCCCCAAGATGCGCCGCTGCTGATTGGGGTGGCGCATGAAATTCAGGATCCCGGCAATCTGGGCACGCTGATCCGCAGTTTCCAGGCGGCAGGGGCCCATATGGTGGGACTGACCAAGGGCACGGTCGATGCGTTCAACCCTAAGGCCCTGCGGTCATCAGCGGGAAGCGTCTTCAAGCTCCCAGTCGTGCCGCTTGGGGACGAGTGGGCCAGCGAGTTGGAGGCGATGGGGGTGCAGCTGGTGACCGCTGTCGCCCACGGCGGGATGGATTATGCGGATGTCCGCTTTACGAATTCCGTGGCGGTGGTTTTGGGCAATGAAGGCGGGGGACTGCCTAGCGAGCTGGTTGCCCATTCCCTGCAGGTCACGATTCCCATGGTGGCTTCGGCCGAGTCGCTCAATGTGGCGGTGGCGGGCTCGATTTTAGCTTTTCAGGCGTCATCGGCGCGGCGCCGCGCGGGAGTTTTGTGTGTCCCGCCTCTTATGATACAATAATCCAAAATCTACAAATGATGATCCAGAACGTGTGGGCTAGAGTCTGCAGGACAGAGAATCCGGGAAGGGTGGGAGCCGGAGCTGCGGGCAGCCCATATTCGCTGGGGAGTGCGGGCCTGAACAGGAAAGAGGGTAAGGTCTGCCGGCTAGCGCCGTTATGCGCTGTAAAGGACACGGTCAGTGTCGAATAAAGGTGGTACCGCGAACACGTTCGCCCTTGTGGGGGACGTGGTTTTTTTATGGGAAAGGGGAAGGCGAAATGACACCGGATAATCTTTACGACCAGTGGATGGCGGAAATCAGGCAGCAGACAGCAGGAGCCCAGGCGCCCGAGGCCATTCAGGAAATCCGCAACCGCTGGCTGGGGCGGCGCGGCACGATTTCGCAGGCCATGAAAGAGTTGTCCAAACTGTCCCTGGAGGACAGGCGGGTGCAAGGGCAGCGGCTCAATGCCCTGCGTCAAGAAGCCCTCGACATGATAGGGAACAGGCAGCAGGCGCTGGAGTTGGCCCAGGAAACGCAGCAGCTCCAGCAGGAGAAAATTGACATGACCCTTCCGGGCTCATGGCCGCAGGCAGGGCTGTTGCACCCCACCACGCGGGTGCGCCGGCTGATTGAGGACGTGTTCTTGCGCATGGGATTCTCCTTGGAGTACGGGCCGGAGATTGAAGAGGAATGGTACAATTTTGAGGCTCTGAACATCCCCGCCAATCACCCTGCCCGCGATATGCAGGACTCTTTCTTCACCAACTTTCCGAACCGGGTGTTGCGCACCCACACGTCGCCGGTGCAGATCCGCGCCATGCAAAAGGCCCAGGGAGCTCTCCCGGTCAAAGTTATCGCGCCGGGGCGGGTGTTCCGGCGCGACGATGATGCGACCCACGTGCCGATGTTCTTCCAGGTTGAAGGTTTGGTTATCGACCGGGGAATCACCCTCGCCGACCTTAAAGGCACCCTGACCGCTATGGCGCTCGAACTTTTGGGCGCGAACATTGCGACCCGCTTCCGGCCATCCTACTTTCCCTTTACCGAACCGTCCGTGGAGATGGACGTGACCTGCGCGGCGTGCCAGGGGGCAGGCTGCCGGGTATGCAAGGGGACGGGCTGGGTCGAGATTTTAGGGTCAGGGATGGTGCATCCTGAGGTCTTGCGCAACGGCGGGTACAATCCGGACGAGATCACGGGATTTGCCTTCGGCCTGGGGATAGAGCGTATGGCCATGCGCCTGTTCGGGATTGACGATTTGCGCCTGCTGTACCAAAACGACATGCAGTTTCTCTCGCAGTTCCAGTCTTATATAGGGAGGGCCAGTCTATGAAGGCCAGTTACAATTGGATTGCACGGTACGTGCCGGGTCTGCCGGAGCCCTCGCAAGTCGCGGAAAAGTTGACGCAGATGGGATGGGAAGTCGCCTCGGCAGAGCCCTGGGGCCGGTGGTACGAGCCGGTGGAATTGGTAGAGGTGACTCACCGGGTCAAGCACCCGGACGCCGACCACCTGTCGATTGTGACCGTGGCCCGCGGGGACAGAAGCCGCGTGGACGTTGTGACGGGGGCTTCCAACGGCATGCCCGGCGACCATGTGTGGTATGCCCCGGTTGGCACGGAACTGGTTGACGGCCGCGTCCTCGAAGCGGTGAGCATGCGCGGGGTGCTGTCCCCGGGCATGCTGCTGTCCGCCAGTGAACTGGGTTACGTCCAAGGCCCGCAGGACTTGTGGATCTGGCAGGGCCCGGAAGCGGTGGGCACACGGTTCCTCGATGCTATCGGCGGCTGGGACACAGTATTTGAGTTGGAACTCACACCCAATCTGGCGGTGTTTGGGCAGAGCATGCAGGCGCTCGCCCGGGAACTGGCGGCGGGATTCTCGTTGCCCAGACCCGAGTGGGACCCTCCCTTTGCCTATGGCCAGGATGCTCTGGCGCTTAGGGAGGATGCTCAGGACTGCCCGCTGTACGGTCTGGTGTCTTACCAAATCCGCCCTCAAGACGTCACCCCGCTATGGATGCAGACCTTGCTCCGGGCCATTGGCCAGCGCATCATTTTCCCGGCCGTGGACCTCACCAATTTCTTGCTGTGGGACATGGGACAGCCCCTGCATGCCTTTGACGGGGACAAGGTTCAGGGACTGATCCAAGTGCGCCGGGCCCGGCCCGGCGAAGAACTGCTCACACTGGACGGTCAGCAGAGAACGCTCACTGTAGAGGACCTGGTGATTGCGGATGACCAGGGCCCGCTGGCACTGGCCGGAGTCATGGGAGGGGTCCGGTCTGCTATTTCAGCCGAGACGGGGCATGTCATGCTGGAGTCGGCCCACTTCCAGCCGTCACTGATTTTCCAGACCATGCGCCGCCACCAGATTTATTCCGATGCCGCGCTGCATTTCGGCAAGGGCACGGACCCGCTGGCGGTATTTCTCGCGCCCGCGCGCTACCGCGCTCTGCTGGGAGAGGCGGGACTGTATGAATCCATCCAGGCCAGCCAGCTTCTGGGTCACATGGAAGCAGCCAGGCAAATTCCTTTTGAGCCCGGCAAAATTCGGAAGCTGCTGGGAGTGGAGTGGGACGACAAGAAAATTCAGGCCGGCCTGGAGCGCCTCGGCTTTGGGATCACGGCGTCTGGGGACGTGTTGATTCCCCATGACCGCCATGACGTCAGCGGCAGCCACGACCTGGCTGAAGAAGTGGCGCGGCTGTATGGTATTGACACCATTGCGCCCACCGTCTTCTCGGCCCCGGCCGTGCCCGGACGGCGCGAGGAAGGGGAAGCTTACCGGGAACTCATAAAGGATACGGTAGCGGAGGCAGGGTACTGGGAAGTGGTGACCCGGTCTTTCACATCGCCAGAGCGGGTGGCCCGTGCGGAAGTGAATCCGGGAGGGGAAGCGGTGGTGGTCAAGAACCCTCTGCGGGATGAGGAGCGCACCTTGCGCCAATCCCTTCTGCCGGGCCTGCTCGAAGTTGTCGAGACGAACCGCTCCAGGCGCAGCCTGCCCCTGCGCCTGTTTGAGCTGGCGCCGGTGTACCGGGCGGACGGAGACACTCCCCTGGAAGCGAATGAGCTGGCCGTGGTAGAGACACTGGAAGACTTTCCCGGCTATCCCCACCCCGACACGCCCCATGTGCTCGACCTGAAAGGGGTGTTGGAACAGGTCAATGTGCGCTGCGGAATGGGACTGACCTGGCGGCAGACGGACCATGCGCCAGAATACCTCCATCCCGGCCGCACTCTGGAGATCCGGAGCCCCGGGGGAGAAGTGTGCGGATATTTGGGAGAGGTGCGCCCCCGCATCGCCCAGCGCTACCATGCCAAGAGGCTTGGCGTGTGGGTGATGCGGGTGGGGGCCGCGCCCGCGGTGCGGGAGGCTCCCCGTATGGAACGCCCCGTGCGGTTCCCGGAGGTTGTGCGCGACCTGTCCGTGGTCGTGCCGGCACAAGTTGCGTACCAGTCTCTCGTACAGGCTGTAAAGGCTCTCCCGCTCCCGGGACTGCGCTCAGTCGCGCCAATTGACCGCTACAGCGGGGAATTCGGGCAGTCATGGACCCTTCGCTTTGTATTTCAGCCGGATGACGCCACCCTGACCGATGCCGAAGTGGATGGGGCCATGCAGCAGATATTGGACGTCATGGCCCCCTTAGGCGTCAGCATCCGACAATAATCTGATTTTTTTCAGGGATTAGCAGGAAAAACGTTGCACGGTCTCGAACAATAGTAGTAAAGACGACAAGGGGGCGGCAGCGTGGCAGAACCCGTTCGGACGACCGTGATGATTTATGGTGAGGAGTACCAGCTCAAAGGAGATCTGCCCAAAGATGTGATTCAGGCACTGGCCCACCATGTTGATGGCCGTCTCCGGGTTGTGGCCGCCAAAAATCCCCATCTGGGAATTTCACGGCTGGCGGTGCTGGCCCTGCTGAATATGGCTGAGGATCTCTACCATCTCCAGGAGCAAAATGAAGAGCTGATCAAGGCTATGCAAGAGCAGTGGCGCACCAGCCGCCCCGCTAAAAACGGCACGCCGTAACGGGTCTGAAGTCAGCCACTGCGCCCCGGCGCAGTGGCTTTTTCGGGTGTTATAATCAGAAGGTCTCTATATCAGCGCAGTCCGGCATGCCGGCGGCCATGCTGGGGTGCCGGACTTTATGTCCGGAACCATGACGTGCGCGGAAAAACTATGCCAGGGGAAGAACGTCGCCCGAAGATGGGGAGAGCCTAGTGAACACGGTAGATACGATAGCGGAGAGCCGGCTGCGGATCAGTCTCGACTTGGTCCAGTTTCCCGCCGTGCTCCAGCGGATAGCAGAGTTGGCTGATACCCCTATGGGCCGGGAGCGCATTCTTCAAGCCGGGTATGTCAAGGGCGAAACAGCCATGCAAAAACGGCACGAGAGTCTCAAAGAAGTGCTGCGGCTCCTGCGCGACGGGGAAAGAATGGCCGTCTCCCTGCGCGGCGCGGTATCCATTGCGGAGCCCGCCAGACGGGCCGGCAAAGGCGGAATGCTGACGGCCGAGGAACTCACAGGCATCGCCGAGACGCTCAGGGTGGCGGAATCGGCCAGAGAGTGGGTGAACCCTGAGGATTACCCGCTCTTGAACCGGGAACTGTCGCAAATGCCTAGCCTGGCGGGGGTGGCCCAGGCCATCTCGCGGGTGCTGGACGAGCACGCAGAGGTGCGGGACAGCGCCAGCCCGGCCTTGCACCATATCCGGCGGGAGATCCGCCAGTCGGAAGGGGAAATTGACCGGCTGCTCGACGGCATTATTCACTCTGGACACTGGGCGGAATTCATTCAGGATCCGGTGGTCACCATCCGTTTCGGCCGGCGGGTGGTTCCGGTCAAGGCCATGTTCCGCAACCAGGTGCCGGGCATTGTGCATGACCGCTCGTCGAGTGGGCAGACAGTGTTCGTGGAACCCATGCCGGTTGTGCAGAAGCAAAACCAGCTGACGGAGCTGCGCAATCAGGAAGACGACGAGATCCGCCGCCTCCTAGCGGAACTGTCACGGGCGGTAGGCGCCTCAGCTGCCGAGTGCGGCGCGGTTGAGCAGACGGTGGGATGGCTTGACGAATTGCTGGGAGTGGTGCGTTACGGCCAGAAGACCCAGTCGGTCCTGCCCCTGATGGGAGGCCCGGACCTGCGCCTGCAAGATGCGCGCCACCCGCTGATTGAGGACCCGGTGCCGTTGAATCTGTCCTTGGAGGAGTCGCACCACATTCTCATTATCACCGGCCCCAATACGGGAGGCAAGACGGTGGCGCTGAAGACGGCGGGACTCGTCGTCAGTCTGGCGCTGGCCGGAATGATGGTGCCCTGCCGCGCGGGAACGGCTGTGCCCTGGTTTGACCGCATCTGGGTCGACATCGGCGACGAGCAGAGCATTGAGCAGAATCTCTCCACCTTTTCGAGCCATATGGCCCGCCTTATCCCCATGATGGAGTTCGCAGACGAGAAGACGCTGTGCCTGGTCGACGAGCTGGGGGCTGGAACCGACCCGGATGAAGGGTCGGCGCTGGCGGAGGCCATGATCTACCGCTTGCGGGAAATCCGGGCCTATGCAGTGGTCACCACCCATTACAGCCGTCTCAAGCTGCTGGGATTCCGGCTTCCTGACGTGGAGAATGCCCAGGTGGCCTTTGACCGGGAGACACTGACTCCCACATACCACCTGATCATGGGCCAGCCCGGAAGCTCGCATGCCCTGTATATCGCCGAGAGGCTGGGGATGCTGCGCAGTGTGATAGGCCAGGCCCGCGCCCTGATGGACGAGGAAGGCACCACCCTGGCGGACGTGATCGACCAGGCCAACCACCTGCAAATGGAGTTGCGGGAAGCCAGGCAGCAAGTCCAGGATCAGGCTCAGGCCTTGCAGGAGAAGACACTGGCATTCGAGCAGGAGAGGCGCCGGTGGCTGGAAACCAGTGAAAAGGAACTGCGCCGCACGAGGGAGCAGTGGCACAAAGAGCTTGACGTCCTCCATGAGGAGATGATGGAAGCCATCACGGATGTGCGCCGGCAGCAGGGTCCGGACCAGGCGCGGGCTGTGGAGGCGCTGCGAGACACCTGGCGCCGGCGCGGGATCCTCCCGAAAGATCTGGAGCCTCTCAAAAACCCGGCGGACCTCCACCTGGCCGCGGGGGACTACGTCCAAGTCAGGGACTTTGAGGGGCTGGGGCATGTCCTTGAGGTCAACGGGAAGGTGGCTCTGGTGGAAGTGGGCGCCTTGCGCGTGAAGCTTCCCGTTGACGACCTGGAGCGCGCATCTAGGCCCCAAAGGCCGGCCGCCGGGGCTAGGAGATCTTCTGGCGGGCACCTGGCCATCAAGGCTCAGCAGCTGCCGGTGGAGTGCGATGTCCGCGGAATGAATGTCGAGGAGATGCTGGACGTGGTCGACAAGTATCTGGACAATGCGGTGTTGGCGGGGGCATTCCAGGTGCGGATCATCCACGGCAAAGGGACAGGGGTGCTGCGCCGGGCGGTGGGGGAAATGCTCAAGGCGGACCCCCGTGTCAGCCAGTTCCGCCTGGGCGAGCGGGGGGAGGGCGGCGACGGCGTCACGGTCGCCACTCTGGGCGACCCGGACTAGGCGGCTTTCGCACCGATTTGCGAATATGATATACTCTCGGCAGAATAATGGGGAGGACTAGGGTTGCTGGACATTCACAAACAGCTGGAATGGCTGATGAGCGGGACAGATGATGTCGTGAGCCCGGCGCTGCTGAAAGACAAGCTGGAAAGATCCGCGCAGGAAGGGCGTCCCCTGACGGTAAAGTTGGGCGTGGACCCCACCGCCCCGGACATTCACCTGGGCCATACCGTGGTGATCGAAAAACTCCGCCAATTCCAGGAACTGGGTCACCGGGTGGTATTTTTGATTGGCGATATGACAGGGCGGATAGGCGACCCCACCGACCGGGCGGCCACCCGCAAGCAGCTCGGGGCTGACGAGGTAAAGGCCTTCGCCGCGACATATATTGACCAGGCCCGCAAAATTCTGGATGCGGACCGCTTGATTCTGCGGTACAACAGCGAGTGGCTGGAACCGATGCAGCTGGCTGACACGATTCAGCTCATGGGGCAGATTACGGTGGCCCGACTTCTCGAGCGCGATGACTTTCATCACCGGTTTACCGAACATGTTCCCATTCATTTTCATGAACTGCTCTACCCGCTGATGCAGGGGTACGATTCGGTGGCGTTAGAAGCCGACGTGGAGCTCGGAGGCACCGATCAGCGCTTCAATATCATGACGGCGCGCCAAATCCAGGAAGCCTACGGCCTCGAGCCGGAAGTGGGCGTTTTCCTGCCGATTCTTGAGGGGACCGACGGGGTGCGTCGCATGGGCAAGAGCCTGGGCAATTACGTGGGGATCAGTGAGGCGCCGGAAGAGATGTACGGCAAGATTATGTCCATTCCGGACCCCCTGATCAGCCGGTGGGCCATGCTGCTGTTAGGGGAAGACCGGGCGGCATGGGATGAGCGGGTGCAAACCCACAACCCGCGGGACGTCAAAGCGGACCTGGCTCTGCGGCTGGTTGCGAGGTTTTGGGGAGACGCGCCAGCCAGCGACGCGCAGGCCAGTTTCAACCGGAGATTCCGTGAGCACCAGGTGCCGGACGACATGCCCCTGGTGGCCATTTTGCAGGATCCGTGGAAAACTTCGGCCATCGAGTGCGTGGCCTGGATGCCGGATGTTCCGAGCAAGCAGGAGGCGCGCCGCCTTTTGCAGCAGGGTGCTGTCTTTATCGATGGGATACGAGTGGCTGTCACCGATACGGTGGAAGTGCGGGCCGGTTCGTGGCTGCGCATCGGCAGGCGCCGCTACTACCGGCTGACAGTTTAAGGAGCGATGCGCATGGCAGCCAGAGAAGAGGAGCGGCTGGGATGGAAGGACATGGAGCATGGGGAACTGGAGAACGCGGAGATTCACTTTCGGCGGGCTCTGGAACTGGACCCTTACCGTGCCGATTCACTGAATGGGCTGGGTCAGGTCTATCTGTCCTGGGGCGAGCTCGAACAGGCCCAGGAACTGTTTCAGATGGCCCTCGCCCAGGCGGAGCAGGACCTGCCCCGGAATAAGCGGCACACCAGTTGGGATGATGCGAGCATCCGCCCATATCTGCGGGCGCTTTACCATTTAGGGGTGGCCCTGTTCAGGCAGGAACGCTGGGACGAGGCGCAAGAGCCTCTGGAGGAACTGGTGGCATGGGATGCCAAGGCACTGGGCGGGGACGGGTATTACCTGCTGGGTCTGCTCGGGCTGCGGACAGGCCGGCCTAAAGATGCCGCCGAATTTTTCCAGGAGAGCCTTGCCCGCTACCCGGAAGCCTTTTACAGTTTGGGGCTGTCTTACTTCTTGCAGGGACGCCTGACGGAAGCGCGCCAAGCCTGGAGTGACGGGCTGGATGTGGTGCCGAGCCTGTCCGCCTTCATCGTCGGATTTCCCGCCTTGCTGCCCCTGCCCGTGTGGAAATCGTCGGACGAAACGTTTGTCCGCACATCCCGCTATATTGAGAATACGATTGATTTATGGACGGCGCCAGCCAAAGGGGATCTCCGGGCCCTTATGGGCCCATGAGATGACGGCCAGGCGGGAAAGGGGGGCACGCCGGTGAAAGTGGCGGTAGTCGGCTGCGGGGCGATTGGGTCGCCTCTAGTTATGCAGTTGCTCGAAGATCCTGCCATCTCTGAACTGCGGGTCATGGATCCCGATATTATTGATCTGTCCAATCTGCCCCGGCAGCCCTGGTTCGAGGAACAAGACGTTGGCCGGAACAAGGCAGACCGCCTGCAAGACTACAGCCCGGCACGCATCACCGCCTATGCCCACCGTCTCACCCCCCGCAACAGCGCGGCCCTTTTGGGGAATGCGGACGCCGTGTTTGACGCGTCGGACAATTGGGAAGCGCGCCGGACCATCCAGCGTTGGTCTTTCATATCCGGAAGGCCCTGGATTTTTGCGTCCGCTCTGCGCACAGAGGGCATGGCGGCGTTTTTGTCCCCGGCAACCCAATGCCTGTACTGCTTGTTTGGGTCTTTGCAGCAAGGTCCGCGCTGTTTTGAGGCAGGGGTTCTGGGGCCGCTGACTCTGGCCGTGGCAGGCCAGTCGCTGCTGCTGTGGCAGGAGTACCGCGCGAATAGGGGGGATCCTGCCCAGTGGCCGCAGGGACTGTTTTTGGTGGACGGGGCCCGGCAGACGGTGCGGAAAATCGGCATGAAGGCGGTGAGGTGTGCGCATGGATCTTGACAACCGCACGCTCGAAAAGTTTTCCCGTCAAATTTTAGTCGACGACATTGGATACGAGGGTCAGGTTCGCTTGCTGTCCCACCGGGTGCTAATTTCAGGGCCCCTGGCGTGGCGCCTTCTCGCCGCGCGCTACCTGGCCGCGGCGGGCATTGCCACGGCCCTATCCGGGGACCAGGAGCAGACGGGCGATGTGCGCATCCGCCTCTTGAGCGGGCCGCTGCCCGACTTGGTTATCGCCACGGGTTCGGATGGGGGCCGCGCCACGGTCAATATCGGCTTGGCCTTAACAGGCTTCTTGCTCACTTTAGCGTCAATGGAGGGATCGCATGACTCAGCTTAATGTTCGCCTTGTCCAAATGAACAGTGTGGTGGGAGACGTTGAGGGCAATCTGCAGTCTATGCTGGGGGCCATGGACCAAGCCCGCCAGGATCAGGTCGATGTGATCGTGTTCCCGGAGCTGGCCCTGGCGGGCTACCCGCCGGAGGACTTGCTGTTCCGGGCCGACTTTCTGGCGGATCTGCAGAGAGCCTGTGACAATATGATTGAACAGTCCCACGGGCTGATGGCGATTTTCGGATACGCCTATGCCGATGGGGGACTGTTCAACGCCGCTGTGGTAGCCTCGGACGGCGGCTTTGTGACACGGGTGCCCAAGCAGTACCTGCCCAATTACGGGGTGTTTGATGAGGCCCGGTATTTTACTCCGGGCCGCACCACCGAGATTGTCCAGGCCGGAAGCTGGTCCCTGGGGGTCTCCATCTGCGAGGACCTCTGGTATCCTGACGGGCCATATCTTGACCAAGCCCGCCACGGCGCCAATTTGCTGATCAATATCAGCGCCTCGCCCTATTCGCGGGGTAAGCGCGCGGCCCGGGAGCGGATGCTGGCTACCCGCGCGGATGATGTCGCGTCATATCTTCTGTGGACGAATCTGGTCGGTGCGCAAGATGAACTGGTGTTCGACGGGCAGAGTGCGGTATTTGGCCCAGACGGGCAGGTGCTGGCCCGCGCTGCCGCATTCCGCGAGGAGGTTTTGACCGTGACCCTGCAAAATGCGCCGAGCCAGCACCGCCGATTTATCGACCCGCGCTGGCGGCTGGGGCCGGCGGGCGAAGATTTGGGGGTAGTCCGTACCGCGCCTTTAGGCCGCGAAGGGGCCCCTGTCTACGCGCCGGGCCTCACGCCGGCGCTGGGAGACGATGAGGAGCTCTACCGGGCTCTGGTGCTGGGCGTGGCGGACTATGTCGGCAAGAACCGGTTCCAAGACGTAGTGATAGGGCTGTCCGGGGGGATTGACTCGGCGCTGACTGCGGCCATAGCCGTGGACGCTTTGGGTCCGGGCCGGGTGCACGGTGTCTTGATGCCGTCTTCCATCACTTCCAACGAGAGCCGCGTGGACGCGTTGGAGCTGGCGCGGAACCTGGGCATCGCCACTGAGGAACTGCCTATCCGGCCCATGATGGACTCCTTCTTGGAGGAGCTGCGCACCGTGTTCAAGGACCGGCCTCTCGACCTCACCGAGGAAAATCTGCAGGCGCGCATCCGGGGGACACTGCTGATGGCCTTGTCTAACAAATTTGGGTGGCTGGTGTTGACCACCGGCAACAAGAGCGAAATGGCTACGGGATACAGCACACTGTATGGCGATATGGCCGGGGGATTCGCGGTGCTGAAAGACGTGCTGAAGACGCAGGTGTTCCGCTTGTCGCGCTGGGTGAACCAAGGCGCCGAGAGAATTCCCGCCAATGTGCTCACCAAGCCGCCCAGCGCGGAATTGCGGCCAGATCAAAAGGACGAGGACAGTCTGCCGCCATATGATATATTGGATCAGATATTGGAAGGGTACATTGAAGATGATTTGCCGCCGGACGCACTGATTGCGAAACACCTGGACCGGAATTTTGTGGAACTGGCTGTCAGACTGGTCAACCGCAACGAGTACAAACGGCGCCAGGCTCCTGTAGGAATCAAGGTGACACCGCGGGCCTTTGGGCGCGACCGGCGCATGCCGATTACACGCCACTTTGACTGACGCGCGGGTTTTTGGATCGTTTAAGGAGGGTTCTTATGTCAGGACATTCGAAGTGGGCCAACATCAAACGCAAGAAGGCCAAGGTGGATGCGGTCAAGGGGACCGTTTTCTCCCGGCTGACGAAAGAGATCATGGCGGCCGCCAAGCGGGGCGGAGGCAATCCCGATACCAATTTCCGCCTTCGTCTGGCCATTCAGAAGGCCAAGGACAGCAATCTGCCCCAGTCCAATATTGACAGGGCTATCCGCCGGGCTACAGGCCAGGAGGAAGGGGTTCACTATGAGGAAACGGTGTATGAGGGTTACGGGCCCGGAGGGGTGGCGGTTTACCTGCAGATTCTGACGGATAACCGGAACCGCACGGCAGGCGAAGTCCGGCACATCTTCTCCCGCCACGGCGGGGCACTGGGCGAGTCTGGATGCGTTGCCTGGATGTTTGAACCCAAAGGCCGCCTCACGATCACCGAGACAGACAAGTCTGAAGAAGAAC
>DAHWJO010000067.1:0-17338 GCA_027344105.1 Sulfobacillus sp. | reverse complement strand
ATGGCCCCCAGCGAGGACATGGTCAGGTCCAGAAACGACAGTTCGCGTTTCAATCCCCGTTCTAAATTAATCAATGGGTTGTGCCTCCTTATAGAATAGCCATGTTCAAGCACAAACTCTCCCTGCGCGTTGCCTCCGAATTTTAGAGATAATTTCTTCACCAATGAACATGTCCTCTAGCTGCAATAAATGGAGGACAGCATGTCTGTGAGACCTTTAAATCAATTCGACACAACACTCTGATTTCCTGCCTTGTCAGATATTAAATTTTCATTCAGCAGACCGCATCTTTTTTATTGCGTGAGTGCTATACACGGAAAACCGCAGTTGTGTATGATCAGAAATGGATTATCACACGGTCCGACTACCGAACTGAACTGAAAGGAAGCGATCCTCTTGCCGTTTGTCGCCGCCGCCCTGATGTCCCACGGGTCTGAGGCCCTCCCGGAATTCGGTCTTGCGGAGTTTGCGCCGGCATTTTCTCATCAGAGCGCCGTGGCCACACAGATCGCACACTGCAGCCCGGAAACACTGGTTGTGGTTACCCCTCACGGTGTGCGCTCCGAAGGCATGATGACAGTCTCCTATTCCGAGACCGTTGAAGGAATTCTTGATACTCCGTCGGGACAGCGTCTTCGCGACATCTACAGTGTGAACCGCTCGCTGGCCGAGCGGTTCTGGCGGCAACCGGGCCCCACCCAGACCGCCGCTCTGGGCTATGGAGCTACAACCGGGGAACACAACCGGATTCCTCTTGACTGGGGAGCCCATGTTCCGCTGCGCTTTGTTCAGATGTTCCTTCCCACACCATTTCGCGTCATCGTGCTGACTCCCTCCCGCGCTCTCAGTCTGGAGCGGCTGTATCAGTACGGCCGCCAGCTCGGGAGTGTGATGCGTGAATGGCCCGGCAATGTGGCCCTGATAGCGTCTGGGGACCTCTCCCACACACACCGCGAGTCGGGGCCTTATGGATTCGACCCAGCGGCGGCCGAACTGGATCAATGGTTTTTGGATATGCTTCAGACAGGGAACTGGAGTGGGCTGCGCGCGGTGTCGGCACAGATGGTGGAACAGGCGAAGCCTGACGCCTTGTGGCAGCTGGCCGTAGTGGCCGGCGCTGTAGGTGAGGAACTCTTCGCGCCATTTATGCTGGCAGGATACTCCTGCCCCACGTATTTCGGTATGGCGAGCGCATTTGCACCGGCCCTGAAACCGGATTCGGGAGCGCACACAAACAAAGAGGAGGGACAGCCGTGGGCGTCAGCACCATCGCCAGCGCAGCCTTAATCGTTGTAGATTTTCAGAACGACTTTTGTCCCGGAGGGACTCTGGCCGTACCGCAGGGGGATGAAATTCTCCCTGTCATCCAGGACCTTATCGACCAGTTTACCCAATCCGGGCGTCCAGTGGCGATGACACAGGATTTCCACCCGCCCCATCACGTGTCATTTCAGGAGCAGGGAGGCCCATGGCCTCCTCACTGTGTGCAGGGAACTGTCGGTTGCGAGTTGCACCCCGGCCTCAAAGTCCCCATAAGCGCGGCCCATTTTTATAAGGGTTTCAGCGACCGCACAGATGCCTACAGTGGGTTCGAAGGCCGTTTGGCCGACCAGCAGGGCGTCACCCATACAGACCTCGAATCATGGCTGCGGGGACAGGATGCTGACACGGTCTACATCGTCGGCCTGGCCACGGACTACTGTGTCAGGGCGACCGCTCTCGATGCCCTCGCCCGCTCCTTTGACACCCGCGTCATCTCCAATGCGGTGAGGGGGGTGGATGTGTCATGGGGTGACAGCGACCGCGCCCTGGCCGAACTGAAAGAGGCGGGGGCGCGGGTTGAACCGTGGATCCCCACAGCATGAGGGGGAGGTCCGTCAGGGGACAGGGGCTGCGCCAAGACAGGCCGCGATCAAAGCCATTAATGGGTGATGAGGCGGCACCAGGAAGGTGATTGCGATAAATCGGCTAAGTTTTGGCATCATGGCGTTTCCATTGGTTGCGTTGCTTATTATCATTTTCACAGCGCCTTTAGCTCTGTGGCAGGCTGTGATAGCCACGGTGGCCGTGGTCATTCCCCTGGGATGGCTGCTTTACCATCAGCTCCGCCGCCCCTCCACGCTGCTGCAAAATTCCACCGCCTCCACCCTCGACGCTGCGGAGACCACGTTTCAGATCGGCCACGCAGCCTTGCCCCACCTCCGTCAGGGCCTCAACCGCGAGACCGCCCAGCACATCGCCAACATTATTCAGCAAACGGTGGGCGTGGAGGCCGTAGCCATTACCGACACAAACAGCGTGTTAGGATGGGCGGGCAAGCCTTGTCCCCAGCACAATCCGGGCTCGACTCTCTCGCGCACAACCCGCGAGGTCATGGAGAACAAGGTGCAGAAAATCCTGAAAACAGAGGAACTGAAAGGATCTTATGACGAATGCCAGCTGGGTGTCGTGATCATTACCCCCCTAGTATCCCACGGGCAGTCCGTAGGCTGCATCAAACTCTACGTCGCGGACCAGAGCACCTTGCCCAAGAGAGCGGGCCGCCTATCTGAAGGCATTGCCCAGCTTCTTTCCATCTTGCTGGAAGTGGCTGAATTGGACAGGCAGCGCAGCTTGGCTTCAGCGGCCCGCTTGGAAGCCCTGCAAGCGCAAATTCGTCCTCACTTCCTCTTTAATGTCCTCAATACCATTATATCTTTTTCCCGCACCGACCCTGACAAAGCCCGCGATCTCTTGATCCAGCTCGCCTCATTTTTCCGCAGGTCCCTGGCCCATAAAGGGTCAACGGTGCTGGTCAAAGACGAGATTGACTACGTCCAGACCTATCTCAACCTGGAAAAGGCTCGCTACGGCGATAAATTGCGGTACCGGCTGCGCATCCAGCCGGAATCCCTGACACGCTCGGTCCCCGTTCTCATCATCCAGCCTCTCGTGGAAAATGCCGTCATTCACGGCATTGCGGAAAAGGAGGGCCCGGGCATGGTCAGCGTCACTATCCGCAATCAAGGCGCCGACACCATTATTTACGTCTCGGACAACGGGCGGGGCATTGCCAAGTCCCAACAGCGCGACATTTTTGAAATGGGACATGGCCAGGGCACAGGGCTTGGACTGTCCAATGTGTCTGAGCGGCTGATTGGCCTATACGGGGAAAAGTACCGCCTGCGCCTGCACTCGTCGGAAAATAAGGGAACGACGGTAAGAGTCGTCATTCCCTGCAGAACTGCCCCGGAGCCGCAGGCATCCTCACCGGAACCAAAGCCCCAGGCTGCTGCACCCATCCCTTAAGGCAAACCACTGACGGAGGAGGAAGCCCCCTTGTTGAAGGCGTTGATTGTGGAAGATGAGTACCCAGCGCGGCAGGAACTGCGATTCTTGCTGGAACCTTATCACGAGGTGCTGGAGGTGATAGGCGAGGCCCAGACGGCCAAAGAGGCCTTGTCCCTCATTGAAGCCCTGGACTATGATGTGGTGTTTCTCGACATCCAAATGCCGGGCATGTCAGGGATGGACCTGGCCCGCGTGCTCAAGGACAGACGCCCCCAGCTTAATGTGGTGTTTATTTCCGCCCACGAGCAGTATGCGGTCGATGCCTTTGCCGTTCAGGTTGTAGACTATCTACTGAAGCCTGTCAGCAGCGAGCGGATCGCCGAAACCATCCGCCGCCTGAGCGACCTAAATGCTGGCGCGCCGGCCAGACCAGCCCCGGAAGTGATGACATGGGTGCCGTGCGAGGCCAGCGGGCATACCGTCCCGGTCAATGTCAACGACATTGTCTTTATCATGGCCGAGCACGAAATTATTTACATCTACACCCACCATGAGCGCTACCCCACGCGCTTTACACTTCAGGAGCTCCAGGACCGCCTAGCTCCCGAAACTTTCTTGAGAACGCACCGCAGCTTTATTGCCAATATGCACCAGGTCAAGGAGATTATGCCGTACTTCAACGGCACCTATCTTCTCAAAATGAAAGACAAGCAGGGCAGTGAAGTCGTTGTCAGCCGGTCCAATGTCAAGAAAGTCAAAGAACTCTTCAATATTACGTAGAGCTCCCGGCATCATCATGCCAAGCGCTGGTCCCGTCATCCCAATGTTCTTTCTTCCAAATCGGCACCGTCTGTTTGACCCGGTCAATGCCGGCACGGGCTGCGGCGAATGTCTCGTCGCGGTGCCCTCCCGTGACGCAAACCGCCACGCTGACCGCTCCCACTGGAAGGTCCCCGATGCGGTGGACAAGGGCGACCTGGAGAACTCCGAATTCCCTCTTCAGCTCCTCGCCAAGTTTCCGCAACTGAGCTTCGGCCATCTGCGGGTACACATCGTAATACAGCCCTCGGGACGCGCGTCCTTGAAATTCATTCCGCACCGTTCCCAAAAACAGCACCTGGGCTCCAGACCCCGGCTCACCCTGGCCTTGCAAAATCTCCCCCGTGTCAATCGGCTGGTCCGTTATCTGATAAAGATCCACTGAACGCCCCCCCTATCCTCCGCTTACAGGCGGGACCACCGCCATTTCGTCACCTTCCCGGAGAAGGTACTCCGGGGATACCCACTCCTGATTCACGCTGAACAGCCATGCCGCCAAGGGCTCCCCTAAGGGCCTCGCCAGGGAGTGGTCAAAAAATTCTCCCACTGTCAGCGGGGTCTCCAACTCATATGCGCGTTCGCGGGCATTCATACGATCGGCCGCAAAGGAAAAGAATAAGACCGTAATACGCATGGTGGCCAAGACAGGTTCCTCCTCTCCCTATTTCCTCATGACACTAAGGAGGTGCATCCCGATCAATCACCGACATTTTAAACCCGCATTGCTAGCCGCTGTCGCCTTCGTGTGGGCTATCTCGCTCTCCATCAACCGTCCGGCACGGGCTCTCCCCGCCCAGCCTGCGGGGGGCAGCCTGCAGGTCCTCCCCGCCCCCCACTCGCCCGTCGGCATAGACTACGGCGTCATTTTGGCTGTGCGCCACCCATGGCCCGTGTCGACATTGAAACAAGCGGTGCACGTCACTCCTCCCGCACCGTTCCACCTCTGTGTGGAAGCGCACAGCCATTACGCCGTGCTCCCTGACCATTACTGGCCCAGCACCTCCATGATAACGGTAAGCATTCACCAGGGTCAATTTCAGTCCGCCACAACATTTACGACCGGCGATCCCCGCATATTGCGGGTCAACCTGGCGGACCAGACCATGGAAGCCTACGAAGGGCCGACCAGAGTTCGGGTCATGCCCGTATCTACGGGAGTGTACCCGCAGTGGAAAACACCCACGGGCACCTTCTGGATTTACAAGCGGGTCAGGGACGACCACATGACCGGAGGGATCGCCGGCACTAAAGATTTCTGGGACGTGGAGCACGTTCCCTACGCCCAGTACATCTACCAGGGCATCGCCATCCACGGCGCCTGGTGGAACCACCAGTTCGGAATTCCGAGAAGCCACGGCTGCATCCAGCTTTCCACTGCAAGAGTCGACAACGCCCGCTGGGTCTGGCAGTTCGCGGAAATCGGCACCCCCGTTATTGTCTATGGCCAGACGCCTAGGGGACCGGCTGGTCCGTCGCCGTATCCGGCGGAATAAGCCGCGCTGCCGATTTTCTCCAGGTGCGGCGCATCATAAGTCCTGTGAAAATCATAATGGGTGGGGTGAACAACTGCATGAGCGTGGTAAATCCAATTCCCCAGTAGGGATTGATGTAGTGCCAGATGTACAGGGGATTGTCACGCGTGGTCTCCCCCACAAATCCCCGTAAAATAGCATAATAGAACATGGCTGACCAGAACTGATAACCAGGAGGCGGTGTGCGGTGCCGCTCAATCCAAAAATAGCGCACAATCAAAAAGATGCCAATCGACGAACCGATCAGCTGTTCCGGCCACCGTCCAAATCCCAGTTCCGTCATGCGCCCCAGCACTTCGTGGTTGAAGATGTTGCCAATACGCACCATAAATATCCCCAAACCAATGCCTGGCACTGTCCAGTCCACCAGGTGGTTGAACACCAGCGGCTTCCGGCGCAGCTGGTACCACAAGGCCAGTACGCCAAATCCTACCGCCCCGTCATAGGCCAGCCCCCCGTCCCAGACCCGGAGGATCTGCACGGGGGCTTCCCATATCCACTGCGGCTCGTTGGCCAGCACAAATACTACCCGCGCCCCAATAACACCCCACAGCACCGTCCACAAGGTCACATTGGAGAGATAATCGGGATCCTCTCCCAACTGTTTGCCACGCTCAATAATGTAGTACGACCCGCCCAAAATGGCCATGACCATAAATATGCCGTACCAGTGCACGCCAAGAGGACCGATTCTAAAGGCAAACGGATTGAGCCTAGGAATGTACATGAATTCCCTCTCTCCAAGTGATCTAGAGGCGCGAAAATACCCGTTCCGCTGCCTCCAGTGTGGCCTTCGCCGTCGCCTCGTTATGCGCCCATGACGGGAAGGCCGTCTCGAAAGGCGATGGCGGGAAAAATATTCCCTCTGCCAGCATCCCGTGGAAGAACTGCGCATAACGCCCGCGGTCACTGGCACTGACTTCGTCGAAGTTGCGCGGAGGGCTGTCCCGGAAAAACAGCGTAAACATGCCGCCAATGGTATTCGTGCTGACGGGGATGTGGTGGCGCCGGCCGATTTCCACCAGGCCATGGGCTAGCGCCGCGGTCTTTTCCGTTAAGGCCGGGTAAAACTCCGGACCGCCAATGGCGCGCAGCTGCGCTATCCCTGCAGACATGGCCACCGGGTTGCCTGACAATGTGCCCGCCTGGTAAACCGGCCCCAAAGGGGCAACATGCTCCATATACTCCCGGCGCCCGCCATACGCTCCAACCGGCATCCCGGCCCCGATGACTTTGGCCAGACAGACGAGGTCCGGTTCCAGCCCAAAAAACCTGGACGCCCCTCCCCAGTCTACCCGAAATCCCGTCATCACCTCGTCGACGATCCACAGGGCCCCATAACGCCGTGTCAAAGCTCGCACCGTCTCGAGAAACTCTGCTGCCGGCAGCACCGTTCCCATGTTGCCCGCGACCGGTTCTGAAATAACAGCCGCAATGTCCGGCCCCACTCGCTCAAAGATGTCTTTCAAACCTTCCGTGTCGTTATACGGCAAGGTTAACGTCAGTTCGGCAAGGGCCGCTGGCACGCCTTTGGAATCCGGGATGCCCATCGTCGCTGCTCCAGACCCGGCCTTGACCAGAAGCGAGTCCCCGTGTCCGTGATAGGACCCGGCAAATTTGAGAATCCGGCTGCGGCCTGTCACGCCGCGCGCGACGCGAATAGCCGACATGGTGGCTTCGGTGCCGGAATTGACCATCCTCACCATGTCCAGTCCGGGGACCGCCTGCGTCAGGATTTCCCCCATCTCCACTTCCAGGACCGTGGGCACCCCATAGCTGAGTCCTTTCTCCGCTTGGCCGGTAACCGCTTTCACGACCGATGGATGGGCATGCCCCAAAATCAAAGGCCCGTAACTCATCACGTAATCGATATAACGCCGGCCCTCTTCATCTTCCAAATACGGTCCTTCGCCGCGCCGGGCAAAAAATGGTGTGCCGCCCACCCCTTTGAACGACCGAACCGGCGAGTTCACTCCGCCGGGCAGCACCTTTTGTGCTCTTTCCCAATACTGGTCCATAGTCCACCCCCCTGGATTACACGTTGAAACGAAAATTGACCACGTCGCCGTCCTTCATCACATATTCTTTTCCTTCAAGCCGCACGTGTCCCTGTTCCTTCGCCTTGGCCATGCTGCCCCAATGATCCAGATCACTAAAAGCGACCACTTCGGCTCGGATGAACCCTCGCTCAATATCGGAGTGAATCTTCCCTGCAGCAGCTTTTGCGGGCGTATTTTGCGCAATCGTCCACGCCCTCACCTCGTCCTCACCGGCTGTCAGGAACGACAGCAGACCCAATTTTCGGTAAATTGCCTGGGCGACCCGGGCCAAGCCCGACTGCTCAATCCCCAAGTCCTGCATAAAGGCCGCCCGGTCTTCCGGCGCCAGTTCTTCCATTTCCTCTTCGAGAGCGGCTGCCATCAGCACCACCGGAACATCCTTGTCCCGTGCCAGCGCGTTGATGGCGTCGCGGTCCGGATAATCTCCGGATTGAAAAGTCTGGTCATCCAAATTGATCACCCACACGGCCGGCTTCAGGGTGAGGAATTGGTAGCCCCGAATGAGCCGCAGCTCATCCTCCTGCAAATCCATCTGGTTCAGGCGCTGATCGTTCTCCAAAGCGCGGATGAGACGGTCAATCAACTCCATCTCCTGCTTGAGTTCAGCCGTAACCTTCTTGCTGGTGCCAATGCGTGTTCGGCGCTTTTCGAGCAGGTCCAAGTCGGACAGGCCCAGTTCCAGTTCCATTTCCTCAATATCGTTGAGCGGGCTGGCCGCTCCCAGGAGGTCGGAAGAATACCCCCGCACAACCTGGACCAATGCATCCACCAACCGGACATCGTTTAGGAACCGGTTCGGCCCGCCACTCTCCGTCCGGTTCAGTCCCGGGACATCGACGACTGTAATCTGCGCAGGTGTTACCTTCCGGGGATGATATAATTCCGTCAAGCGGTCCAGACGCCCGTCAGGCACAGGTGCCAGTCCCCTTCGGGACTCCGTCTTCCCTGAACCAAAATCATTCGTTTCAGCGTTCAACCCTGTCAGTAAATTAAATACGGTGGTCTTTCCAGCCAGAGGCAATCCAATTAATCCCACGTCCAAATCCGGTCCCCCATTTCTTTTCCGATTATACTCAATGGGAAGAAACAAAGAAACCTAAAGCTGACTAACGGCTTTAGGTTTCTTTGCCTCTTCCCCTGCTCAGGAAGGGGTGTCATCCCCCTCGGGTGCTGTGTCCGACTCCTGCGGCGGGCGGCTGCCCTTGGCCCGGTAATCCGCAGCGCTTAAATCGATCCCCAACTCGCGCGCCACTTCCTGCTCGAACCGCTCGCGGTTGAAGTCTCTGACCGACTTGTCTTTTTTGTCTTCCATGCTGCCCCTCCTTGTGAAGACCCTTTTTCCCCGCCTGTATAGCCTGTCCGGGGTGAACGGTCTTCATGCGCCGGGGCATGGCCCAATAGTAAGATGGCTAATGCGTCAGTGTCTCCGCCAACACGCCATTGATAAAAATATTGGCCTCAATACGCGAAGCTTTTACCAGCATTTGTGAGACACTGCAGTATTTTTGCTGGCTAAGATGGACGGCTCGGGAAATTTTGTCCTGGATATCCTGGTCGGTCTCAAAACGGTAATTCATGACGATCGTCGTGTAGACCTTGGGATGGTCGGGGGCACGCTCTCCGTCAATATCCATGGAGAAGCTCTTCACCGCCGCCCGCATCTTCTGCAAAATAGACACCACATCAATGCCCGTGCAGCCCCCGAGAGAAATCAAGGTCAGGTCCATGGGCCGCACCCCGGAATTCTGGCCGCCTACGTCAGGAGCCGAATCCATGACCACCGAATGCCCGGTGGGCGCGGTACCGACAAACTGCATGCCGCCCGTATATTTAACCTCAACATGTGCCATGTAGCGTCATTCCCCCCTATTGAATGCCTTCCCGGCGCCACACCGCCGGGTCGTTTTGCCAGGTAATTTCTGGAGCCTGCGGAACGGGCTCCCACAATGGGTGGGCCGCAATAGCGGCCTCCCGGTCGCTCTCCGATTTGAAACAGCGCTGCCAGCGGTCACAATGCCGACATTTTACACTGACTTCGCGCAACGGCAGCGCTTTCTTCTCCTGGTACTCCTGTGCGGCCGCTATTCTTTGCACCAGCCACTCGGCCCACGAGGGATCCGGAGTCTGCGGCCACGTCAGCCGCTCCCCCGTACCCCGGTTCTCCACAACGAGCCAGCCGCCGTAATATCCGCCGATATTCACATACAGGGCAAGCTGAGCCCAATGGTCGAAGACAGGACCTGTCGTGCGCATGGCAGAAAATTTCTCGTCGCGCATTGTCTTATACTCCACGGCAATGCAGTGGTCATGCTCCCGGACCACCGCGTCAATGCGCCCGGAAATTCGGAGTTCAGAATTTTTCAGAGGAACCTCCAGTCCCACCACATCGCAGGAGGTTGCCAGGCTCTGCTGAAACTGCTTGTGCAGCGATGCCCCTTCGTGCATGGCGGCGAGCGTGTCGTCAGACAGCTGGCGGCCAAAACCCAGCAGATCCATCACACTGTAGCGCAGGCACCGGCCAGAGAGAGACGGGGCAAACGTCTTAGGCTTCTTGGGCCTCTTGGGCTTCTTTTCCTCCATGCGGACCTCCTATTGAACGGCTTGTCCTGGTTCCATGACTTTGACCTCATACTCGCTTCCGGCCAACAGGTCGGCCAGCGCCTCCGGCCGCCCCGTCAGAGCATCAAACGTGCCGTAGTGCATGGGAACCACGGTCTTGGCGCCCAAGAGCCGCACAGCGTACGCCGCCTCTTTGGGAGCCATCGTAAAATGCCCCCCAATGGGAAGCAGAGCGACGTCCGGCTGGTAGAGGGTTTTGATCAGCGCCATATCTCCAAATACGTTGGTATCCCCTGCATGGTAGAGTGTGAGTCCATTCTCCAGTGTCACCACGAACCCGGCTGCTTCTCCCCCGTAGATAATGCCGTGTTCGGTGCTGATCCCGGAACTGTGGTCTGCGTAAACCATCGTGATCTTGATGTCTCCGAATTCCACCGTGCCGCCCTTGTTCATGCCAACCGTGTTCGCCACACCCTTGGACTCCAGGTAAGTCGCCAGTTCAAAATTACAGAGAACAGCGGCCCCCGTTTTCTTCGCCAATGACTCGGCGCTGCCCATATGGTCAAAGTGGCCATGGGTCAATAAGATGTAATCCGCCTGATCCCACCCGTAAAATTCCGGCGGGCATTTCGGGTTCCCTTCAAGCCAGGGATCGATCACAAGATATTTTCCTCCGGGTGATTTAAGCAAAAACGACGCGTGTCCCAGCCATGTCAGTTCAGCGCCATCCAGTCCCATGCCTATCCCTCATTTCCCCTATTATTGTTTTCCCACCAAGCATAAAGTTCCGGCCAGCTGCGCACAAGATGGTCTGCGCCCGCCTCCTCAAGCTCGCGGGATGTAAACGTATTGTAGCAAAATCCGATGGCTTGACAGCCCGCAGATTTGGCAGCGCGCATGTCGTAGGGGCTGTCCCCAATGTACCAGCTGGACTCCGGCTGTGCCTGCAATTCCTTAAGAGCCAGAAGCAGAGGGTCTGGATCCGGCTTGTGGCGGCTGGTGCTGTCATGATGGACAATGGTCGCGAACAGCGGCCACAAATCATAGCGCCGGAGTCCCCTCTCCGTCATATCCAGCCGCTTGGAGGTTACGAGCCCCATCGGCACTCCCCTTTGCTGCCAGCGGTGCAAAGCCTCACCGGCGCCGGCGATTAGGGAGATCATCTGGTCATGATGCGCATGGTTGTGTGCACGGTAAAGAGCGACCAGCCGGTCCACATCTGCCGCCTCCAACTCGGGGCGCATAATGCGGAACTGGTCGTCGAGCGAGCGCCCGAAGTATTGCATGACCTCCTCACGGCTCACCGTTTCCTGCAGTCCCTCGGCAAAAGTGTACAAAAAGCTGGCAATAATCAACTCGGTCGTGTCGAGGATCGTGCCGTCGAGATCAAAAAGCAGGACGGGCGTCACAATTTCGCGCCTTTCTGCGCATCCCAGCGCTGAACGTAGCTGGCCTCATCCTGATCATGAAACCCCGAGCGGTCATGGGCCTCATACAAAGGCAGCGCACAGGCGGCCAAATCCGCTGGGTAACCCTCGGTCTTAGCCATGGCGACCGCCAGCCGCAAGTCCTTGAGGCGATTCGCCACGGAAAATCCCGGGGCAAAGTTGGCATGCGTGTAACGGTCCAGCACCTTGCTCAGTTCAAAAGACTGGGCCGAGCCAAGGTTCATCACCGCAGCCATGTCATCCACTGCCAGCCCCTGATGGAGGCCAAATTGCAACCCTTCAGCCGCCGCCATCAAATTCAATGCCGACACCATGTTTGAAATCAACTTCAGCGTTTGGCCTTGCCCCACACCTCCCACGTGAAAAATCCGCTGGCCCATCTGCTGCAGGACAGGCCGCACGCGGTTAAAGTCCTGGGCCTCAGCCCCGACCATAATCGTCAGGGTGCCTTTCTCCGCCCCGATGTCCCCTCCTGTTACAGGAGCATCGGCCCATGCCGCACCCCGGTCTCGGGCTTTCGCAGCTAGATCGCGGGTCACACCGGCGGATACCGTCGAATGGTCCACAATCAGAGTGCCTTTGCCGACACCCTTGAGCAATCCTCTGTTTCCTTCCACAACGGCCCGCAGCGCGTCGTCATCCGAAACCATGCTCAGCACAATAGTGCTCGCCCTGGCCAGTTCTTCGGGACTGTCGCACCAGACCGCGCCCAAAGCTGTCAAGGCCTCACCCCGGGCCTTGGTGCGGTTGTATATGTTGATGGGCTGGTGGCGCAAGAGATTGGCCGCCATCCGCTGGCCCATAATTCCGAGGCCCACAAAACCTATGCGTTCTTCCATGCAAATCTCTCCCCACTGTTAAGGTACCCCATGGCCCTTTACAGAAGCCATGATCCTGATACTTCATGATATCCTAAAGGCAGGCAAAAACAAACGCGTAATGCCGGCCAACATCGGCGCCGGGCCCTCCCGGGCATGTGACTTCCAGCCTGCCGAATTGTTTTCCTCAGTAAGACCAGAAAAATCTCATCCAGACAGGCCGTTCAGGTCAACTTCCATCCCATGGACCGTGGATTGACCTCGAGTGCATTCCTGACAAAAGCTCTGGACCGCTTCACTTGCTTGCCCCTACAAGCCCTCCCACCCACCTCCTCCGTGTGATTCGCCGAGCGGCCGTAGCTATATGCCTATCTCTTCCAAATTCGATGCATTATGGCAATAGCGCAGATCCATGCCGGTAAGCCCCAATGCATATCGTCCGTTTCGGACTACTTGCGCTATAATAGCGGAAGAAATAAAACGACTGGGGGCCTGAAGGAGATGGTGCCGGTGAACCACATCAGAGACAACCGCACAGCGCAGAAACTGGCGCCCATTCTCGGACTGGTGATCCTGGCGCTGTCGGCGGCAGGATGCGGGCAGGCGTCTGCGGCATCCCCACAAGGCTCCGCCACCGTGAAAATCAGCTCCCCGGGGATGGCCACCACTGTCACCTACCGGCCTAATCCCGTGGTGGCTCTGAAACCTTTTCATGTCACTGTATCGCTGCTGTCGGCAAATGAAAAACCTGTAAGCAATGCCCACATCGTCATGCACCTCCAGATGACTGCCATGGATATGCCCGAGCAGAGCTTCGCGCTGCAAAGCGCAGGCGGCGGGCGCTACCGCGGTCACAGTATTTTTCTCATGGCAGGCACTTGGGATATGATTGCCCAGATCGATGTCGCTGGGCATAAGACAAAGGAGACAGTTGCCGTCAATGTCAGCGATTAAGCGGCCTCTTCAAAATGCTTCCACCACTCATGCAGCGTTGCCGGATATCCGGAACAGAGTGTGGCGGTATATTGCCATCGTGATTTCTTTTTTAGGTTATGCAGCGGCCGTGTCGTATCACATCCAGCACCTCAGTTACCTAGCCGACCGCCACGGATGCGTGGATAATCACACGCTGCAGTATACAGCCATTCTCGTCGCGGGCCTCTTGGGCGGGTTGGCCATCGGACCTTGGGTGCTCAGGTGGTCGGGCAGCGCTCTCAAAGCGCTGATGCCGGATGCGTCAGACGAAATGCGGATGCGCAGAATAAAGGCCGTGTCGGTGGCTTTAATCCTGCTGGGAATGGCGGTGGATTTTCTGTGGATCATCCCGTCCTTAAATGTTTTCATCGACACCCACGTTCCGCTTTTGGTCGAAGTCGACCTTCTGCTCTATCTGATGGGGGTTATCGCCGGCGCCTCGTGGTACATTATTTTAGACCGGCAGGCTTGGCTGGGACTCTTGGTCACGCCCGCCATGGCCTTGATGATCATCGGCAGCGTGCTGGCAGGCCACGGGTGGTGCTGACAGATGCGCAGCAATTTTTGTGCGGCGGTCAAGGTTCCACGGCCGTTGTGAACCAGTCAATTCCATTCTTAGAAAAAGAGACAGGAGCCAGTTCATGAGCAGCACATTAATCGTATGGGCACTGGGTGTGGGTCTTCTCCAAGGCTTCCTTCACTGCACAGGCATGTGCGGTCCGTTTGTTCTGGCGTTCAGCATGTCTTTCCGCTCCAAGGACAGCACGGCCCGCCATCCTGGGCGGCAAGTGGTGGCAAGCCACATCGCGCACAACCTCGGCCGCATCTTGTCTTTCACCATCATGGGAGCCGTCTTTGGGGCGCTGGGCCATTTCGTCAACACAGCCGCTCACGCGACAGGTCTCGAAGCCGCCGCAGGCATCATCGGCGGGGGCATGATGATCCTGTGGGCAGTCGACGAAGCCCGCAGCGGCCATGGCGGGGGATTTATGGAGCGGTGGTCCTTGCTCCAGTGGAAGCCCGTCCAAAAGGTGTTCCGCAAACTCATGAGCGTCCGCACCCCGCGCGCCGCCTTTTTCGCGGGGATCATTCTGGGATTTCACCCCTGCGGCCTGATTTTCGCCATGCTGCTGTCGGCAGCCGCCACCGGTTCGGCATGGGCGGGCGCTGTCACGCTGCTGGCCTTTGGCATTGGCACCAGTCCGGCTCTCCTAAGCGTCGCGGCAGCTGGGTGGTATGGCAGCAAGCGCCTGCGCGGGCGCAAATTCACCTACATTGCCGCCGCGCTGATTGCCTTCAGCGGCATTCTCTTCTTGTTGCGGGGCATGGCGGTTAACGGATGGATTCCGGAGGTGACCCCATGGCTGTTCTAACATGCTACTTATGCGAGCAGCCGGTTATCACGGAAGTTCCGGGAGACGGCCACGTTTTTTGCTGTCATGGCTGCCGGGAACTGTGGCGGCTGCTTGGTGATGAAGAAATCCAGGAACTGAAAAGCCGTCCCGGAATCAACTGGGAGAACCTGCGCGACAATATCGCCGTCCCCACCCCGGCCATTGCCATGAATGCGGATCCGCAGACGGTCACCATTGACATTGACGGGATGTGGTGCGCATCGTGCAGCATCCTTGTGGAGCAGGTGCTGACCCGTATGCCAGGAGTTTTGGGCGCGCAAATTGACTTCGCCACCAGCACGGCCCAGGTCGCTATGGACGCATCCGCCACATCATCAAAAAATTTGGAAAATGCCATTATCAAGCTTGGCTACGATGCCAAAGAGCGGGACAGGGACGACAGCGACCTTGAGTCTGACCGTGACCTCACCCTTCTGCGCCGCTTTGGAGTGTCGGCCGTGCTCACCATCTTTGTGATGATGTTCAGCGTGCCCATCTGGTCAGGCTACCTGCCCACGTTTCCCCCGACCCTTCGCGATATCTTGGAGTACGGTCTGTGGGCGATTGCCACTCCCAGCGTATTCTGGAGCGGGTGGCCCTTCCTGCGGGGAGCTTGGTCCTCCCTGCGCCACGGCGTGCCCACCATGGACCTGCTCATCGCCATCGGCAGTCTATCCGCCTACGGATACAGTGTCTATACCATTTTCGCCGGGGGGCCCTATTTATACTTTGACACCGCCACGATGTTCATCACCTTCCTTTTACTCAGTCGCAACCTTGAAGTAGGGACCCGCAACCGGGCTGCAGGAGTGGTGAGGATGCTCTCCCGCCTGAGCGTCAAGTCAGCCTGGCTGCTGAAAGGCGGGCAGGAAGTCCAGATCGACATCAGCCAGGTGGGGATTGGAGACCAAGTTGTGGTGCGCCCTGGGGAAAAGGTCCCGGTCGACGGCACCGTCATCGCTGGCCATTCAGCAATCGACGAAGCCTTTTTAACCGGCGAGGCCATCCCCGTGGACAAATCTATGGGGTCCATCGTTTACGCCGGGACCGTGAACTCCACGGGAAGGCTCATCATTCAGGCGCTTAGAGTGTCAACCGACACGATTTTGGCCCAGACCGCCCGCTTTGTGAAGGCCGCCCAAGGCACACAGGGCCAGTGGCGCAAGCTGGCAGACAGAGTCTTGCGGGTATTTGTGCCTGCAGTGCTGGCAGCCGGTGTGCTCACGCTCCTATACTGGCTCCTGGTCGCTAAAATCGGCACCGCGCCTTCCATGCTCCACATGATTGCCGTGTTCGTCATCGCCTGCCCCTGCGCCCTCAGCGTGGCTACCCCGCTGGCCGTGCTGGCAGGAGCCCAGCGTCTGGGCGGGTACGGCATGCTGCTGCGCAGCGACGACGCCTTGGAGCGGGCAGCTGATGTGGATACCGTGGTGCTGGACAAAACCGGCACGCTGACCACGGGTCAGATGGCCCTCACCGGACTGTGGCCGGAAACACCAGAATTGCTCCAGCTCATCGGCTCTGTGGAAATCGCTTCCGAGCATCCTGTCGCCACCGCCGTGTCAAAATACGTCGAACAGTCGGGAACGCCTCTGGTCCCTGTGAGCCAATTTGCCGAAGAACCCGGATGGGGCGTGGCAGGCGAGGTGAGCGGCCGCCATCTGCGTATCGGCGCACTAGATGGAGATGAACACTTTGACGGAGACATGGCAGCGCTAGCTGAAACATGGCAGGAGGAAGGGCGCACCATCGCCAAAGTGGTGGTGGATGGCCGGATTGCCGCCATCCTGAGCGTCGGCGACCAGCTCCGCCCTCAGGCACGCGAAGCCGTCAGAATGCTGAAATCCCAAGGCATGGATGTCTGGATGGCTACTGGGGACTCCGCCGAAGCGGCGGCCATGATTGCCAGCCAGGTGGGCATTACCCACTATCTGGCCCGGCAAAAACCCCTCGACAAGGCCCAGTTTGTGGAGACCCTGCAAGCCGAAGGACACCGCGTAGCATTCGTGGGTGACGGCATCAACGATTCTCCGGCACTGGTCAAATCCCACTTGGGGATTGCGATGGGCACGGGCTCAGATATTGCCATCGAAGCTGGCCACCTAACACTGACCCGGCCCAACCTGATCAGTCTTGCAGATACACTGACCACCAGCAAGCAGGTGACACGGATCATCAAGCAAAACCTGCTTTGGGCCCTGATATACAACAGTCTCGCCCTGCCCGCTGCGGCTATGGGTTACACGGGTCCCTTTATTGCCGCCGTCGCCATGCTGCTGTCCTCAGCCTTTGTCCTAGCCAACTCGCTGCGCATATTGGGGTTTTCTCCCAAACGGTACATTGTGGGCACGAGCGTAGTCCTGGGTGTGGGCACCAGCCTTGCCCTGATTGCCTTCCTGGGCCTGTAAGGCGCACAAACCTCACGGGTGTCCGTGTGAGTGCGGCCACTGTCAAACAAGAGAA
>DAHWJO010000066.1:0-17426 GCA_027344105.1 Sulfobacillus sp. | reverse complement strand
GCTCCAGCGTAGAGTAGCCTCCCCCGGCAATCATATTCTCCATCGACAGAAAGGAGAGCAGGGTAGGCGGCGTCAATTCCTGGCCGATATTCCCTCCCCACATAGCGCTCTGGTTCAGAGACCCGTCGGGATTCACTGAGGCCTCCGTACCGCCCAGCGCACTGACGTAAGGGCTGTTGGCGGGATAGGAAGGCATGGGTGTGTCTATCCCCTCTTCGGCTCCCTCATAAGCCCCGCTATCGCCCGCAGACACCGTCACCGTGATGCCCTCGGCATTGGCTTCCGCCGCCAGCATGTCCCAGTCGCTCTGGGCCCCCGGCGCCGCCTCCGATTCGGCCAGCTCACCCTCCCCGTAGCTGATGCTGAATACCTGGGCGGTATCCTGACTCACCACCTGGTTCAGAGCGCTGCGCAGGCTGCCTGCTGCATACACCTCAATATTTGCGCCAGGCGACGACGTTTCCATCATTTGCAGGTCGAGGCTCTCCTCTTCCTCGTAACCGGTCAGATCTGTCGTGGCGACATTCGGCCCTGTGTAGGCAATCGTCACGTGCGGGGCCGGCAGCCCGAACTTCTGTGCAAATAGGTTGACATCCGCTTCGGAGACCGCGCTGTCATTGCCCGCTGTGAATACCGCCAGATGCGCCGGACCGTGGAGGACAGGCTCCTGGGCCAGCTGGGTGGCGTCAAAGGACTGATTGACGCTATTGCTGGCGGGGTTCCACGGAGCAACAATCGTTCCCGAACCGGCAAACAGCGAAGACACCTGGGCGATTTTAGTGGAGGGCCCCACAAAAGTGGCAGCGGGAAGCGGCAGCGTCAAAGTCTTGGCATGGGGTTTGGAGCTGGTGGCCACCGTCAGTGCCATGCTGGTCGTCTGTGCTTCGGAAAAGGTAAAGTCGACGAGAAACTGGCCGGTCTGATTGGTGGCGCTGTAGTCCACCACCGACCCTGCTCCCTGGAAAGCGCCCGACAGGGAAGAAAACGCAGCGTTGGCGTCCGGCGCCCCGTGCAGCTCAGCGGTGATGAGATACCGCACCGCCATGCCGGGCACACGGGGTCCTTGCGACAAGAGCCGGGCCGTAACGGCAAAGTCTCCAGATGTCTGCGTGCTGCTTGCTCCCGACACAGGGCCCGGGCCGGCGGCCGCGTAGCGCATGAGCGGAGCCTGGGCAGCCGGTTTTCCGGAGTTCAAGGGCACGGCGCCGTTAGTAACCAGACCCGTCAATCCCTGCGCGCTCCGCAAGGCCAAAGGCACGCTGATGGGCCCCGACGGCGCGGCAAAATGGCGCGGACCCTTTTGAAATGCCGTCATCGTCGTGGAGAATAGACGGTTGACAGCAGACACCATGCCGCGGGCTTCCAGTATCTGCCCGCCCAGCCGCACCGTGAAGCCGTGGGCCGTCAGATACTGCGTCAGTTGAGCCACCTGGGCAGGAGACGGGCCGTACCGGTCCATCAGTTGCTGGTGGGTGAGAAAGTGGTGGTAGTCGGCGGAATTGGGGTTGCTGACCGCCTGCGAATAAGCCATGAGGCCGGGAAGATTCTGAGAGGGCAGCACCAGACCAAAACCCCAGGGTTTCTGTCCGCTGAGCGGTCCTAGGTTGGCACTGCCTCTCAGCGCCGAGGGAGGCGCGAGCTGCATGGTCGTCGGCAGGCGCGCGGGCGCGGGTGCCGCGCTCGCCGTGCTGGCGAGCCCCAGCGATGACACCCCGAGCAGTGTTGCGGACAGTACTCCTGAAGCGGAAATGCGAAACCATGAATGACCCAATAGATAACCTCCTCTGCTCAATTTGTTCTCTGACCCCCTATTCTCGTTCCGGCCAGCGCCCTCCTTCAACGTCTTCCACATTTTACATGACAAATATTGCCACAATTTCTCATGAAACGGCCGGACTCTGGCGCTTGTGGTCCAAACTCCGACCCGTTCTACCGCCCGCACCAACCAATCGACAAATTTATTGTCGTACAGCCGCGATGAAACGTAGCCTGAGTTTCCGTAAACGAAAAGGAATCTGGTGATACCGGAAAGTTTATGCGATCAAATGGACGCTGCAATCACGGGGTTTGTTGCGGGCTGGACGCTTCCAACAATATCCCCGGGAAAGTGCCGACCGGGGCGGTACACGGATTGCTTGGCTCGAATGGTGCGGGCAAGACCACGATCTCAAAACTCCTGGCGGGATTATTGCACCCGTTCCGCGGCAGGATTGCCCTCTTCGGCGCGCCCCGGTCCCGCGCGGGGCGGCTCTGGTGCGGGTAGGGGGCGTTGATTGAAACGCCGGCCGCTTGCGGCCACCTCGCGGGACCAGAAAACGTCACCCTCCACCAGGTCCTCCTTGGGCTCCCCGCTGCGCGCATTCCGGAGGTCTTATCGACCGTCGGCCTGGAGGCGGTGCGGTCCCGCCAGCGTGTGGCTCAGTACTCTTTCGGGATGAGGCAACGGCTGCGCTCGCCATCGTCCCGAACCTGGTGCAGGGGGACATCGTGAGTGTATTGATGGGAATTGGGCAGCGCTAGTGTCTGGAGTTTCGCACCGCATCATCCAGCGCCGGACAGCCCTCATCTCCGAAAGTTCGAGCTTATCAGGCTCTTTCTCAATC
The DNA here is from genome assembly GCA_027344105.1 of Sulfobacillus sp. Lineage (GTDB taxonomy): Bacteria > Bacillota > Sulfobacillia > Sulfobacillales > Sulfobacillaceae > Sulfobacillus. The sequence goes on along the minus strand of DAHWJO010000066.1, from coordinate 14,823 downwards.
ACGATGACCGCGGTAGAAGTTGGAGGCAAGGGACGATCTGCTCAACGCATACAACGCGCTCACCGTGGGGAATCTTCGGAATAGCCATCATCCCCTTTGAGAAATAGCCGCTTATCATACGCGCAAAACCCCGCGATGTTCAGCCTCCCTCACCGGATTTGAGACAGAGTCGATTAGCTAACTGGCAGGGCCCTATAACCGGAAATTGATGCTTGACGCCGCCATGATAACGCAGTTAAATTAAATTTATGCGGAATAAATTGGTAATGGCCTTCTTGGCGATTAGCGCAATGACGATGGCTGGATGCGGTGCGACTAACGCGTCTGCGGTATCTCATCCGAGTTCCCCATCGAAGCAAACGGAGGTATCATCCTCTTCTTCCAGCCCGAATGGTTCTTCTGCCTCCCAAGGGGCAACAGTTGCGGCCTGTTCGCTGATAAGTCAGAGTCAGGTCTCAACCATTATGAGCCTGCCTATTGGAGCAGGCAGTCAGCAGTCCCTGTATCCTAGTGGCACGCAGTGTTCCTATCAAACCACCACCTCGTCGCTTACGGGCGGGATCGGATCTAATATTGTGATCGCCGCGCGCCCGGCCACTCAGTCGTACGCGCAGTTCAAATCGACAATGCTCAACGAACCTGCATTTGGCTTTCAGCAAATGGAGGTCAGTGGGACGCCCGTATTGATTTCAAAGAGCGGGGCACAGTCGGCAACAGTAATAGGACATGTTCAACTAAGTCTGGATGTTATCAATACTGTCAGCGCCAGTTACGACAAACCTGAAGTGCTCGCCGCCCTAAAAATCTGCCTCGCGAAACTTCAAAACTCTTAGGCAAATCACTACGCCCAGACCAAAACTGAGCGCCACACCCGATCTACCGGAAATGGGGCAAGGCCACTTGGCCGGAGAGACGGATTCGCCAGCTTGCAGAATGGGACTCTCTGTTCAGCGCTGGGGACCAGCGGGTGGTCCCCAACCGCAAGCACCGTACTCCTCTATTCTTCCTCATGCGTATCGCCCCCGTAGATCATGCAACGCCGGCCGTGAACTCCCTCCCTCCCGCAAATGATGATTGCAGTAAAAATTGCGCGCCGCACAGACTCCCACAGTTTTCGGTTCAAATTCGTCAGAGATCGCCTGTACCATTCTCAGTATGGCAGGGACGGACATTTTTGGAGCCACCGTCGTGGGCCACAACATGACGGGAACTCCACCACCCGCCGGTCCTACTTGCCCCGCTACGCTGTTTCGTCCCTGACGCAGGTCTTAAAACACCCGTCACGCCTACACCTTGGTCCATCAGTTTCGCACGATGATCATGCACCATCAGGAGAGGGCCTTGTCGGCGTCTTACAGCAAAAATGCGGAAGAGCCTTAGCGTTGGCCAACCTGAACGTGATTTCCCCTCACTATGTTGCTTCTTTGACTACAGACATTCTCGTCGCTGACAATTCTTTCGTTTGTTTCTCAGCCAGGGCGAAAAATGGTCAAGCTGGCCGACCCGCATCTGCCGCGAACCAAGGGCCCCCCCTGCCAAAAATCAGTGCTCAATTATCGGCGGCGACCGTGGCCGCTATGCTTTATCATAGGCTTATGAAAAAATTGCCAGGCCTAACAACAGGCATCGATGCGCAAGAGTACTACCATGCGCTCATTACTAGGGACCGTCGCTATGAAGGTGTCTTTTACGTGGGGGTCAAGACCACCGGGGTATTTTGCCGTCCGACGTGTTCCGCGCGCAAGCCGAAATTCGACCACTGTGAGTTTTTTGCGAATGCCAAACAAGCACTATTGGCATCGTACCGGCCCTGCAAGCGATGCCGTCCCCTCTCCTATCCGCAGGACGCATCGCCGGTCGTTCGGCAATTGATTGAAGCAGTAGAAGCTCACCCCGAAAAGCGTTGGACGGACGCCGATTTTGCAGCGCTCTCAATTCACGCGTCGACCGCCCGCCGGCAATTTCAGCGACGCTTTGGCATGACCTTTGTGGCCTACGCCCGCGCCCGGCGCATTGGGCTCGCCATGGAAGAAATCCGAGCCGGCCACCCGGTCATCGATGCCCAATTGGCGGCCGGCTATGAGTCCAGCAGCGGGTTCCGAGACGCCTTCACCCGCATTATGGGGTCAGCGCCAACTTTGCTCGGCCAGGGTGGGCACATCCTGAAGGCCGCCTGGATCGATACGGGTCTTGGGCCCATGTTGGCAATTGCCGACGATGATGCCCTGTGCCTCCTGGAATTCGTGGACCGGCGCGGTCTGGAGCGAGAAATTGAGCGTTTGCGGCAACGGCTCCGGGCCGCCATCGTGCCTGGAACGAACGCTCCAATCGCTTCCATTACGCAGGAGCTCACAGCTTATTTCGAGGGCCGGTTGATGTCCTTTCGCACGCCCATCCGTTGTTTGGGCACCCCCTTTGAGCACCGTGTATGGGCCGCGCTGGGTACCATACCCCCGGGTGAGACGCGAACGTATGGAGAGATCGCGCGGATCATTGAGCGGCCGCCAGCGTTTCGGGCCGTAGCCCGCGCTAATGGCGCCAACGTGCTCGCTTTGGTGATTCCGTGCCACCGGGTCATCAACGCTAATGGCGAGTTAGGCGGGTATGGGGGTGGTCTCGAACGGAAGCAGTGGCTCTTACACCATGAGCGGCAGTGGGCTAACCGCCGGTGAAGCGCCTGCCGCGCTCAACCTGTTCCAAGTAGGAAAGGCTCTTGTCTGCCTTCGTGGTAAACTCCTAGGACCCGCTGACAAACGGTCCTGTCCCGCTGTGGGCGGCCCGGTGAGGCATTCCCTGTATGCGCAAAACCGGGTGATGGCCAGTTTACCACGCCACGGTCGCTGACGGGGCTCTGGGAAGATTCGCTCGCCGTAGCGGAATTCTTCAATCAAGGGGCTGTGTAAGAGGCACCGCCCCCGAAAGCGCGGACGGTTAGAAGGGGGGACGCATGACCCCGCGTCTCCCCCTTTTTTGGCCCAGCCCATGGCGGGTGAGATGCCCCGCTTGGCACGGCCTATCCTATAGAATGCGCCCTAGAAGGCTCCATTGGACAGCTTCGCTGCCACGCTCACGAAGCGCTGCCGTCTATGGAATCCCCGCTGGCCGCCACGTCAGGGTTGATCTGCGGGGGCATTCTCGACGCCACCCCCCATGGCAGGAACAGCACCAGAGACACCACGACAACGACCGCGCTGCCCATGTAAATATTGAACCATTTAAGGGCTCCCACCCCGCCCACATAGGTCATGAACGTTAAGAAGAGCACGTAGACGATGTACCAGACGGCGTTGACAAATCCTTCTTTGACCTTGTAAATCAAGCCGAACACGACAGCGGCAATGGCCAGCAGCACAGTGGCGTAGGGCACAGAAGGCCACCCGCTCCAGTACACGATGAGAGAGGCGGAGGCAAAGGCGACCACGGCCACCAACCCGCCGTGTTTCAGCTTGCCAGGCCGGCCTTCCTTCCGTAAAGCCAGCATGACTACCGGGTTGACGGCGAAACCCAAGTAGCCTGCCACCACCGCATCCGTAATCAGGCTGTAAATCGACGGCAGGGGCGCGGCGATATAGGCGACTACCGCGCCGATGACGGTGAATGCCAGCAGAGCCCAAATGGGGATGGCATAGCGTTCGCTCAATTCCTGCATTTTTGCGCTCACCAGGCCCGTACGGCCCATCGCCAGGAGAATCCGGCTGCCCGCGCCCTGATAGATATAGCCGGTGACAAAGGGGCCAATGACCGCGATGATGACGGTCAGGAAGATCAGCCAGCCGATGTGCCCCCCGCTCGCAATTGCTAGGAAGGGATTGCCGGCAATGCTCGAAATCGCTCCCCAGGAACCAGGGTGAATCTTAATCTGGGACCAGTTGAGCGCGGTGAGAAAACCTACACTGAGCAAAACGTAGATGACCGTCTGCCCGAGGACAGACCACAAAATCGCCTTGCCGATAATTTGGGGGCGCTTGACTTCTTCCGCATAGTCAGGAATCACCCGGATCCCGCCAAAGGCGAACATGCCCAACGGGATGGCTGCAAAAAGTCCGCTGACGCCAAACGGCACCACCCCACCGTAGGCGGTAAAATTTCTGTAATGCGCTAAAGACAAAAACCCAATGCCAACCAGTGCATAGAGCAGCAGCTTCACGGTGCCGAAGACATTGGTCGAGTTGGCAAACATGCGCACGCCATAGTAATTGAACGGGAGAAACAAGAGCATCAGCACGACGCCCAGCACAGCACCCTCCGTGGTCGGATTGCCCAGGGAATTGATGAAGTGGGGGTAAAAGTAATTCAGCCCCTCCACGGTGGCCAGCGCTTCAACCGGCGGAATAAACAGATACCAAATCAAATCGGCAAAGGCGTTGATCATATTGGTGGTCTTTCCATAACTGTACAGACTGTACCGCGATGGCCCGCCCGCCTCGGGATAGAGGTGGCTGAGGTCGACATAAGTGAGCCCCACAAAAAGATACATGACGGCACCAATCAGCCACGCCAGCACGACTCCTGGCCCAGCGGCTGCGGCCATGCCTGCTGTGCTGAAAAGCACTCCTGTTCCCACTGCCCCAGCCACGCCGATAATAATCAAATCGAACAGAGTCAGATGCTTTTTTAGATTGTTCAGGGTGTCACGCTCCTTCGCCAGAGTGATTCCACCGCGCTGTGGCCCGTGAAGCATAGTGCGAAGAAAGAATGCGGGCGGCACCTTACAGGCCCCGTGCCCCATTAAAAAGAATCAGGCAGGGCTGGCCACAAGCGCCGCAGTCTTATCATAGTGCCCGCCGCCTCTACTATTGTACAGAATTATCTGCCGACGCAATAGGCCGCTTGCCCAACTTCCGCTCAATGGTTCCGTCTGCCCGCACAGCTGTACACCAAGACGCGACGGAAACGCGCAGGAGGCCTGTCAACTCCAGTGATCAAAGAAATCCTCGATCACCCCAGTGATCTCGGGGTGGGAAAAGTGGACAAAGTGCCCGCCCGGCACCTCATACAGCAGCACTGGCAGTCCCAGCTCATCGATCGCCGTCAAGGGCGGGCGATTCGTCATAGCCTCCGGCACGACGAGCAATGTGGGCGGTTTGAGGCGGCTGAACGCCTGAACCGGGTTGGCCCGGTACAGCGCCATCAAATAAGAAACACCGGCAGGAGTGACCATGACCTCCCGCATGGCCGCATAAAAAGCCTCGCGGAGCAGGGGGCTCACCACAAGATTTTCGTCGTGGACAAATGCCTGAAATTGTCTCTCCATGCCCTCCGGGCTGACATCGCGCGGTTCGGACCGTTCAGCCATGCGCGTTACCCACTCCACGCCCCCTTTGTGCGCGACGAGACTCAACAGCGGGGTCAAATAGCGCAGCGGCTTGGAAATAACTGAGGGAAATCTGGGAATTTTCTGGTATCCGGCGTCCAGCAGCACCAATTGGTGGACTCTTTCCGGAAAACAGTCCGCAAATGCCAGCGCGGTGAGGCCGCCAGCCGAGTGTCCAATCACACGGACAGTGGAAAATCCCTGACCGTCACAGTACCCTTTCACCCATCGGGCTATTTGGTCCCAGTCCGCTTCCCGGGGCAGCGGGGCGCTGCGGCCCAGTCCGGGAAGATCGAGGGAGTGCACAGCATAACGTTCTTGGAGTGCTAGAAGCGGCCAGACGGACTCTGCCGTCCAGCCCATTCCCGGAAGAAAAATTACGGGACTGCCTGTTCCCTCGACCTGTGCAAAGACTTCTATGAGGATCCCTCTTCCCTTCACCCGTTAGCTGCATCCCACGGCGGGACGAACCCCAAGGCCTGCCAGTCCACGCGCCATGGGTCGGCGCCAGTTGTCTCGTGTGATCCTAATGGATCCCCAGTACTGACCGATAGAGAAAATTGCATGATACCACACTCTTTAACCTGACGCTCCAGCCCATAGCATTACATAATAACAATTCTTGGCAGGAAACCCAAGCGCCGGCGGCCACCTCCGGCATGGAAAGGGCCGCGTCAGCGGGATAGGAGATGGGACGCGGCGGAACTCCAATTGGGCCGGGGCGTACGGCAGATTACGCCCAGCCGGCCTACCAGCGGTTGCCGGAAAATTGCGATGTCCCGATGAAGACGGAAGACGCCAGGGAGAAACTGGCTGGCTCCGCTGAGCGCCGGGCAGTCGCAGAATTTTAAAGCGCTCCCCACTGTGATAGGCACATGGCGGTGCCCATCACAGCGGGGAGCGCATGGTACTCCCTGTACTGGCATTAATAGTGCTGCGGTCTAACGGGTCCTAATCGGGCCTCTCTTCACTCTGCGCAAATTCGTAGCCATAACGGCCCTTCACGCACAGCATGCCGTGGGTGACCGGATGATCTGCCGGGGATGTCACCTTGACGATCCGGTTGTCCATCACGTGCAGGTCCAATTCACATCCCACCCCGCAGTAAGAACAGACCGTTTCAGTCTGGGTGATTTGGCTCTCATCCCACTGTCCCTGGCTCCGCAAATCCCATTCGGTCTTCCCGATCAGCGCGCCCGTTGGACACACGGCCACACAGTTGCCGCAGTACACACAGTCCGACTCAGGCAGGTCGCGCCCGAATCCGGCATCAATATGCGCTCCAAATCCGCGGCCGGCTACGGCAATGGCAAAGGTGTTCTGCGCGTCATCCCCGCAGGCTTCCACACAGCGGTAGCATAAGATGCATTTGGATAAATCACGGATGTAGAGATTATTGTCCTCACGCACAGGCTGCTGCCACGTCGCGCCGCCGCCAAAGCGGTCTGGATTGGCGCCCGACGTCTCCGCCAGACTGAGCAGGTCCGGCGCCAGCGAGGCATCCGAGGTGGACAGCAAAAGTTCGGCGACTACCTTCCGGGCATTCAGCACGCGCTCACTGGCCGTCTGCACCTCCATGCCATCTTCTGCCAGCCGGGAGCATGACGCGACGAGAGTGCGCGATCCCTTGACTTCTACCACGCAGGCCCGGCAGGCATTGGCGGGAGTCAGATTCTCGTGCCAGCACAATGTGGGCACGGCGTGGTTCGCCTCATCACAGGCGGCGCGCAAGGTGGTGCCCTGAGCCACAGTAACCGGCTGGCCGTCTATCTGCAGGGTTACGGAATTCCCCATTGTCAATTCGGTCCCCTTTCTGGATTAAGCGTCCTGCCTCAGCCCAGGCCGGTCCAAAATCGACAAAAGCGCCAGGGGCGCTGTCTGGCCCAGACCACAGATGGACGCATCGCGCATAGCCTGCCCCAGTTCCCGCAAGTCCTCGGTTCTGGTCCACAAGCCGCCTTTTTCAGCAATCTCCCAAATCCTCTGCGTGCCGATGCGGCAGGGCACGCACTGGCCGCAGGATTCATCGGCAAAGAAGCGGGCGAGCTTGGTCAAGACCCACTGCAAATCCACCGTATCATCGAAGACCATAAATGCCCCCGACCCGATGCTGGCGCCGAAAGCGCCCAAAGACGCGTAATCCAGCTGGCTCTGAGCAACTTCGTCGGGAGACAGAAAGGTCCCGGCTGCCCCGCCTAGCAGGACAGCGCGCAGCCGTCCTGTTCCTGCCACCCCGCCCCCTAAGTCCGGAGCGTTCAAAATGTCTGCCAGCGCCATTCCAAACGGCACCTCGTACACGCCGGGACGCTGGATGTGGCCGCTTAACGCGACCAGTTTGGTCCCCGCAGTGGCTTTCGTGCCATACTCCGCAAACCACTGGGCATCATGGGCGAATAAGATGGCCACATTGGCCAGCGTCTCGACATTCTGTATAAGCGTCGGCGACCCCCACAGCCCTTTGTTGGTGGGAAAAGGGGGCTTCACCCGCGGCTCGGGACGTTTGCCCTCGATACTGTTGAACAGGGCTGTTTCTTCCCCAGCGATATAAGCCCCCGCTCCCCGGCGAATCTCCACATCGATGCGGCCCGGCCCCACCCAACCCAACTGCGTTAGGGTGTCGATGGCTTTCGCCAGCATCTGCTCCACTTCCCGGTATTCCCCGCGGATATAGCAAAAAGCCTTGCGCGCCCCGACCGCATGGGCCGCAATCAGCAACCCCACGAGGGCGCCCAGGGGGTCTTCTTCGAGCAGCACCCGGTCTTTAAACGTGCCCAGTTCGCTCTCATCCGCGTTCATCACCACGTACTTGGTCTGCCCCTCGGCCTTATTCACACTCGACCACTTCAGACCGGTCGGGAATGCCGCCCCGCCCCGGCCTTTGATGCCGCTTGCCGTCACCTCGTCGATAATGGCCTGGGAGCTCATCGCCCACGCTTTCGTCAGGGCCTGGTCGAATCCGCGCTCTGCCAGCCTCTCAGGGGATGAAGGTCCTGAGGCGGATTGCAGGTCCGGAAGAAGCCGGCGCACTTCATTCATGACCCACCGCCTTCACCGCAGCCCGGACCGACTCTGGCGTCGCGCGGCGCATCACCTGCGATCCAATCCACGCCGCCGGAGCATGGTCACACTGCCCCAGACAGGCGGACTCGCGCACCGCCACCGGACTTCCCAAAGCGGCCTCCTCTGCGGCCTCTTGCAGGCTCCCGGCTCCTTGCAGGGCGCACATCACATCGGTGCAGATATGCACCGGCACCTTTCCTGGCGCATTGTCGAACAGCGTGTAAAACGACGCGACCCCGTAAACCTCCGCGTAAGGAATGTTCAGATTCTGGGACACGGCGTCAATGACCCCCGGGGTGAGCTCCTGATACCGGTCCACCACCCGCCACAGCGCCGGCAAAAGCTGAGACCGGTCCCGCGGCATTCCCTGAAGCAGCGCCGCGACCTCCGTAGTGATCGCTAAATCTTGAGTGTCCACCCGTCACCCTCTTTTCTGTTTCTGACCCTTACAGGCCTTCTGCCCGCGAATCTTGCAGACGTTCCAAGCGCACGGCGGCGGCCTTGAATTCCGCCGTGCCCGACCTCGGGTCGGTTGCGTCAATCGTCAGGCTGTTGGTCATCACCTCGTCGGGAAAGTGGAAAGTCATAAACACCGTGCCGGACATGACCGCGTCCGAATAGTAGGCCGGAACCTCCACCCGCCCGCGCCGGGAAATCACGGCAATCACTTCCCCATCTTCCATACCGAGCGCCTTGGCATCCTCAGCCCGGATTTCCATCCACTCGCCAATTTTATGGGGGTGGTCATAGACATTCGACTGCACTCCTGTATTGAAGAATGCCAATCTCCGGCCTGTCGTCAGCAAAAACGGATAGTCGGGAGTGGGCAGTTCCACCGGCGGCGACCACTCCACGGGGGTAAAGGCCGCTTTGTCCGCCACTTCGGGTGCCCACAGCCGTTCGTGGAGCACTTTGCTGCCCGGGTGCCCCATCTCCGGCACTGGCCACTGCAGGCCGTTCTCGTGTTCTAAGCGCTCATAGGTCATCCCCAAAAAATTGGTTGTCAGCTGACGCATTTCGTCAAAGACCTCTTGGGCTCCTTGCACTGGCCAGGGATATCCCATCGCCCGCGCTAAAGACGCCACAATCCACAAGTCGTCCTGCGCGTCTCCCGGAGCCTTGCGCGCGGGTTTGACACGCTGCACGCGCCGCTCGCTGTTGGTGTAAGTGCCTTCACTTTCGGCAAAGGACACCCGGGCGGGAAAGACCACATCGGCCATTTCTCCAGTGGCTGTCAAAAAGATATCCTGCACCACCAGGGCGTCGAGCTTGCTGAACAGCCGGCGCATATAGTCACTGTCAGCTTCCGACTGAATAGGATTTTCGCCAATTACATACAGTCCACGCATCTTGTCGTGGTCGATTGCCTCAAACATTTCCGTCTGGCTCCACCCGGGTTTGTCAGCCAGCGGCACGCCCCAAGCCTGTTCAAACTTCTGCCGAACTGCCGGGTCGAGCACGTCTTGAAAGCCTGGCAGTCGGTTGGGCAGTGCCCCCATGTCTCCGCCGCCCTGGACGTTGTTCTGCCCGCGCAGGGGGTTGAGTCCAGCGTTTGGCCGCCCCACGTTGCCGCATAGCAGCGCCAGGTTAATCAGGGAGAACACATTGTCGACGGCATTGTGGTGCTCGGTGATTCCGAGCGTCCAGCCGATCATGGCCGAAGGCGCCTGGCCGTAGCGGCGCGCCAAGGATTCGATGCGCTCTGGGGAAATTCCGGTGATAGCTGCCGCGCGCTCAGGGGTCCACCCGGCAACGCTCGCCGCAAACTCGTCAAACCCTACAGTGGCCCGTTTGACAAAGTCCTCACGGTACAGGTGATCACGGATGATGACATGGGCCATCGCATTCAGCAGCGCGATATCCGACCCGACCGTAACCTGCACATGTTCGTGGGCCCGCTTGGTGGTGAGCGTCTTGCGAGGGTCCACCACGACCAGCTCCGCTCCGTTGTGCACCCCTTTCATAATGTGGTGGAAAATAATGGGGTGGGCTTCCGCCGCATTGGAACCCACTAGGAGAATAAAGGACGTATGGTGAAAATCTTCATAAGAACTTGTGCCGGCACCGCTTCCAAACGCAGTCGTGAGACCCACGACCGAAGGAGCGTGTCACGTCCGGTTGCATGAATCGATGTTGTGCGTGCCGAAAACGACTCGAGAAAATTTTGCTGCCAGGTAATTGAGCTCGTTGGTGGACTTGGAACAGCTGAAAACTCCCAGCCCATTCGGCCCGTACTGCGTCTTCACGCCAGCAAAAAGTTCCGCGGCGCGCTGAAGAGCTTCCTCCCATGTGGCGGGACGCAATTGCCCGTTCTTGCGCACTAAAGGCGTGCTAAGCCGAGTGCGTTCGGATTTGCGGATGACAGTGGCCATGCATTAATCCTCCTTCTCTGCTCTAGCGACGGCTGCAAGCGCAGCACACGGCAACCGTCACTTCTTTCTTCTCATTTTACGGCAACATCCCCCATTGGTATAGCGTGGGTCCCTGCCATTTTCAGTATTGTCCGGCAACCATGACCTATCCCCAGTTTTAATGTTGGTATTTTCTGTAGCGGCACACTGTTCTGCGCAAAGTGAAACCGGGATCTCCTGGCGAATGCTTCAGTGCCCAACACTGTTCGCACAAGGAGGATCCCGATGATTCCACTTCAGTCTATCACGTCGTTTTTCCAAACGCATGGATGTCTACGAAAATCCCAACGCACGACGTTGGCCGCGTTAGTCGGGGCGGTCGTCCATTAGGCTCAGCCATCATCGGTCGCCATCTGGCGATGGCGGATGAGGTGACCAGGACGGCCAAACATGCTATCAAACGGGTTGACCGCTTTTTGGGCAATCCGCGGATGGATATCGTGAGAGCCCCAGGCGATTTGATCACCTATCTGCTTTCCGATGCTCCAGAGGCCTGACGGACGCTCGACTGGACCGATCCACCAGATGGCGTGCATCAAATTCTGTCCTTCAATTGGCGGGCGCATGGCCGCGCGATTCCTTTAGGCTGCGTTACGGCGCGGAAAGACTGCTTAAAGGATCGGATGCGGGCGATTGAATGGGATCTGTGTCAGCGCGTGGCGCAATGCACTCCCCCCACAGGCCATCCCATTTTGTTGGCCGACCGAGGTTTTGCGGCGGTCGAGCTCTTCTGGGCCTTGGATACTTTAGGATGGGATTGGGTGATTCGCACGAAGGGCTCCGTCTGGGTCCAGTCGGACGGGCGCTGGCGCCCGCTGTATGGTTATGCCCTCGAGCGTCCGGTGTTGAAGGAGTTGCCCACCGTGCGCTACGGGCGTCGTTACGGGAAGGATGCCTACCCGTGCCGTGTCATCGCGTACGGGGAACCAGGCTATCCGGATCCCTGGGATCTCGTGGTGTCGGCGGGGCTGAAGAATTGGGAGCCGGGACGCCTTATCGCGGCGTATGGCCAACGGTTTACCACCAAAAGAGGGCTTTAGAGATCAAGAAGAATGATCAGTATGAAGGATTTCATCTGGATGCCGTGAGTCTGAGCACTCCGGAACGGTGGGATCGGATGCTCCGGGTCTTTGCGTGGGCGTATTCTTGGTTGAATGTCGCCGGGTGGGTTATGGAAACCGCGGGCAAAGCCCGCGAGTGGCGAGCCAATACGCTGAAAGCGTACCGCACGCATGCGTTGTGGCGTTTGAGCCATTGGGGCTCGGCACACCATGACCTGGTCTGGCGCGCTCTGATCCGCGCCGTGCGCGACTTTCGCCGCCGCATTCCGCCGTTGCCGATTTGCAGCCTGACAGCAACCGCCGAACCATAAATTCGGGAGAGCGTCGCGAATCACACTGTCCCGATTCGCTCTTGGTGGGCGAATCGGGCATGGTCTGGCGTTCATGCGTTTTCTCCGTCGAGAAATCCTTGAATCGCTGCCGACGCTTCCGAGACCCACCGGGCGCGCCGCGCCCATGGCGCCGAGACCACAGCCGAACCCGGTGTCCTGCCGCAAAAAATCCAATCAACCGGTAAAAACTTGGCTGTCAGGGATGAGCCGGTGGTGGTGCAGCGCATCGAGGAACCACCCGAATATCTGCTGCAGCATGGCTATCGGCGCTATCTGATGGCCAGGCAGCTAGGGTGGACGAGTGTGCCCGTACAGCGCGGCACACTGATTCATGAGTCTTCACCGTAACATCACTCGTCGCCAGCGCAGGACAGGCACTCCGCCCGCTGGTGACGGGTCACTCAATACGGTAGTACAAGGCTTCTAGCAAGCATTTGCCAGGGCGTCCGTCCGCCTCGTGATAGTGAACCTTGAGGCCTTTAGGACTCGGCGTCACAGCCGTGACGGTCACCGCAGTGTAAACGCCGTGGTCTTTGCACCACAAGGTTTGGCCCACGCGGGCGTCTTGACGGCGGGCTTTTTGTCGCATAGCAATCCCTCCTGGCTGCTTCATAAACACAAAATCGCTATCGCGCAGCGACACCATGGGGACGGGGTCTCCGAGATTTTTGTCCGAACTGGAAATGGCCACAGTTCCTCGCTCCACGGCGGTTCAAACTGCACCTTGGTGGTAAACAGGGGAAGGGGTGTCAGAGCTAAATCCACTTGGCTTTTTCTCACCTGGTCGGCCAGGTGGAGAGCCTCGTTTTCCAGCACTTCAATGCGGACCTCAGGAAAGGCCCTGTGAAATGGCCGGTAAATCCTCGGGAAATGGTGAATGGACACGGGCGACAGTGGACTCACTCCCAGAATAATCTGTCCCGCAACCGCATTTCTCGCTTCTGCAATGCTCACGGGAATCCGCTTGACCTCTTGCAGCACTTTCCGGGCCTCTGGAGGACACACTTCTTGCCGCTTTCTGTCAGCGTGGCGCCACGGACGCCACGGATCAAGAGTGGGGCCAACAATTCTTCTTCCAGCTGCAGAATCTGGTTGGTCACGGCTGGCTGGGTCACCCAGAAATATTCAGCGCAAGCAGAGATGCTTCCAGATCTGCAATCCCAATCAGGAATTCTAATTGGCGCAGAGTCATCCCCATCGCTCCTCTCACTGCTGCCTCAGCAAATTGCCCCCACTAGTCGAGCGCGGCCTGAGGCCCATCCCCTGCTCCTTACTGCAGATATAGCAGACAAGCAAAAAAAATATGCCGTTAAAATACAAAGTAGCAAGCCGCCATGCCCACTGCTGTCAAGCATGCGCCGCGCTCACGACCCCGCAGATCGCTTGCCCCCCACGAGACCACAAATTCTCCCTACGGATAGCCCGCCGCTCCCCGTTGGTCGCGCCTATCGTCCGGTCCTATAAAATTACATACATTCCCAGATAGCTCAGGGAGTAGGGACAGTGTCACTTGCGCTATGCGACGACATGGCTGTTGCATCATAAAATTCAACACACCATGAAGGAGCGCAATGCCCGGTATCAATTAGGCGGCTCGAACTCGATGATGCCTATTTTAGCGGGTTCAGTCCTGGAGCGGGTAAGCGGGGCCGGGGCACGGACCAGGATCCTGAATGGAATAGTCGGCTCATCCTCTTCGTCCGATAGTGCTGGTAGAGTTTGCCATCTCCATCCCTCTGTCAAGATGCCTCTGGACGCTGGTGCCTCTAAGTTAACAGAATGCTATGCGGATCTCCAGGTTTATCTGTCCTAAGATATCGCGGGAATCCGGAAATCCAGAAACAGTCGACTATTCCTGGATTTTTCCGCTAAGTGCGTTTGCTCCACCGCTCTTCGTGGTTTTTGGAACCAGCAGCGCGACCAGTTGACATTACTATCATTCTCTATTTGTGATCCCCGCCGTGGGCTCATGGTCAACCACCTAGAGACCCCCCAAAGCGGCTACTGGGTGGGGGCATCCCCTATTCTGCCGCTGTGTCCCCTATGGCCTCTCAGGACGTCTGGGCATTGACCGGAATCATCTTGCCGCCCGCATGCAGCACTTTGGACGGCACGTCATGGCCCAGAGTCGCCACTAAAAACCGCGAGGCCGCCAATAGCTGATCTAAATCGATGCCGGTGTCGATCCCCATTTCCTGCAGACAGTACACGGTATCTTCCGTCGACAGATTGCCGCCGGCCCCCGGAGAAAACGGTGAGCCCCCGATGCCTCCGAGCGCCGTTTCAAACCGGGAGGCGCCGCTGCCCACCGCCGCCAGCAAATTCGGCAGGGCGGTTCCCCGGGTATCATGAAAGTGCAAGGCCAGCGGCATATCCGGCCACGCTTGGTGAAAGGCTTGAACCACCTGCGCCACCTGCCGCGGGTTCGCCACCCCCACGGTGTCTCCCAGCGCCAGTTCATGAATGCCTAAATCGCGCAGCCGGCCCGCCAGCTCCAGCACATGCGACAGGGGCACCACCCCTTCATACGGGCATCCAAAGGCCGTCACAATCACGGCGGAGATCGTGACGCCGTGCGGTTTGGCCATCGTACAGATATCGGCAAATCCTTTTAAAGACTCGGCAATGGAACGGTGGACATTCTT
>DAHWJO010000065.1:0-17519 GCA_027344105.1 Sulfobacillus sp. | reverse complement strand
GAGGATGGCTATAAAGAAATTCTGTGCACAGTGCACGATGGGCAGGTGGGCTGACATGGGAATCACGTCCCGGGGTCCTAAGGAATGGCAGCTCAGCTGGGAGCTCGGCAAGAGCAGCACCGGCAAGCGCCGGCAGAAATGGGAGACGTTCCACGGCACCAAGAAAGACGCGCTCGCCTACTACGTGGCCCGCCAGGCGGAACTGGACGGCGGCATCGGGGCAGACAGCGAGCACCTGACCATGGAGAAGCTAGCCGAGCACTGGATGGCCGACGCCAAGACTCACACCGTACGGGCCAGCACCCTGCACAGCTACGCGTACATGCTCCGGCGCTTCATTTTGCCGATGCTGGGGCCGATCCGCGTCGACAAACTCACGGCCCTCCAGTGTCAGCATGCCCTCACCGAGTGGCAAACAATGCCGCGGAAAGACGGACACAAAAAGAAAGGCCCGATGAGCGCGCGCACCGTGCGCTATGCGCTGACCGTGCTCAGCATGATGCTGGACCAGGCGGTTCGGTGGCAGCTCGTGAACCGGAACGTGGCCGAGTTGGTGACGCCGCCGCCGGCGAAAGAAGCGGAGACCGTCTGGTGGTCCGCGGAGGAGGCTGCGGAATTCCTGCGCACCGCGTCATCCCATATGCACGGCGTGGTATATGCGCTCGCCCTGCTGACCGGGCTGCGCAAGGGCGAACTGCTGGCCCTCCGCTGGCAGGACATCAACTGGGCCGAGAACCAGCTGACGGTGGTCCAGACCCTCCAGTGGACAGGCAGGCATTACGTCTTTGCGCCGCCCAAGACAAGCCATGGCCGGCGGACCATTGCCCTGGACGCGTACGCCGTCGATCTGCTCAAGGCTCAGCATGCCGCCCAAAAAAGGCAGCGCCTCGCGGCCGGCGACGCCTACGAGAATTCCGATTTGGTCTGCGGGACGGGGCTGGGTCGCCACCTGAGGCCGCGCAACGTGTCGCGGGATTTCGACAAGCTGCAGGCCGCGGCGGAAGTGCCCCGCATTCGCTTTCATGATCTCCGCCACACCCATGCATCCCTACTGTTGGCTGAGGGCGCCAGCCTGCGCGTCATCGCCGATCGACTCGGGCACAGCCAAGTGTCGTTCACGGCCCAAGTCTATGCCCACGCTGCCGTCGCCGCCCAGGAACAGCCCGCCAGCGCACTGGGAGCCAAGCTGCGCCAATCGCCTGCGGCCTCCCGGTAATCTCATGCGGCCGGGCTACGCTTCATGCTCCACCTGCTGGTGGCACTGCCTGCGCCACCGCCGCTCCCACCACCGCCGGGGCCATACCGACAGCAAATGCGCATAGCCGCCCTGGCGCGGATGGGAGGTGAGCACCACCCACTCGTTCAGCGCCCAATAATCCACCAGACTGCCTTTCCCACGGACCTGCCGGTCGTCTTCGGTGGTCCCTAAAAAGTGCGCGCTGCGCCACGTTGTCCAGAATACGGATAGGGGCAGCCATGTTCTTTCCTGCCAGTTGATTCGGAAATGCCGCGTTTCAACAGGGTGCTGGGGCTTCTTGCGAGGTTTTGTCTGAATGACATGCATATGCTCTCCTCCCTTGGTTCTGTTCAGTCTACCAAGGGTCGGCGGCCGCGCTGGGGGTTCGCGTAAAGTGTGGGTCGAATGTGGGTCTGGCGGGGAAAATTCCGATCATGAGCCAAAACAAAAAACCGCCCACATGAGGCGGTGCAAGGGTTTCGGGTGGTGGGCGCGCACAGATTCGAACTGTGGACCCGCTGATTAAGAGTCAGCTGCTCTACCAACTGAGCTACGCGCCCGCATAAAAACAATATGGTAGCGGCGGGTGGACTCGAACCACCGACATCACGGGTATGAACCGTGTGCTCTAGCCAGCTGAGCTACGCCGCCATGGTTGCGGGGACAGGATTTGAACCTGCGACCTCCGGGTTATGAGCCCGACGAGCTACCAGACTGCTCTACCCCGCGATATCAAGTCTTCCAACGCACAAACGTTAGTATAGTCCGTTAAGCCACTTCTGTCAAGCACTATCATGCGGCCCACAACAGATTGCCCTCCGTCACCATTTTTCCGCTTCTGTGATACACTATGCAATATCACAAAGCGGGTAGTGCACAAGGAGGCGCAACCATGGCACGCAAAGCGCGGCTAGGCGGTTATGACATTAGTATTGAGAAAAACCCGGAAGGTATTCACCTCGCCGTCAAACCGACACCGGGACATGTCCAGGCTCAGGAAGAAGTCTTTCAGATGTTCGATCAGTTCCGCAAGACAGCCCGTCAGGCAGGGGTCGGCAGCGCCGAAATTTTCGCCTACTGGGTGAAGAAACAGCTCCGGATTAAATAACATTTATTTCCACATATGCCACGATCTTGCATTTTCCATGGATCGTGGTATAATTTTGCCATTAAAAATAAGGAGGGATTGCACCAATGAAGACCGCACTCAAGAATGTATCGGAATATCACCGCGCCATCGAACACATCCGCATTCTGCAAGGCGTTCTCGGCACACTCGCCAAGATGAAAGGCAATATGGACCCCGATGTGCTTGCGGTCAGTCAGGAGATTGACTTGTATATTGTGCGCGTTCAGGAATACTGGCAAATGCAATCGCAAAAAGGGGCCATGTAGCTATTCCTTTTCATCTTTCGCATCGGGAGGCTGGCTGCGGAGATAGCGGACCAGCAAAGCATCAAGCGCATGGCTGACAGCCGCTAACTCGTCACTGCGCAAATCATTGCTGAGAGCATAAATTCGGTCGAGTTCCGTCTGAAGTCTCTGCATATCCTCCAGAATCTGCTGGTCACCCTCTAGCCTCATCACTTTTATCCCCCTTATAGCGAGTGTCTTTACCTAATTCTGCATTTTTAAGGCAATTTCCTTCACGCACCGCCAAAAGATCAAACTTTTTTTGGTAAACCTTCGCTATTTTTCGTCCTTTTAGGACGGGTCCCGTACAATAAAAGCATGCAGGCACAAAAATTGTCTCAACGTTCCATAAACACGGGGCCAGCCAGACCGCCTTCCTTACCCGCACGCACTGCTGCGCCTAGGGATATGGCACAGCAGTGGGCACGGCTGGACAGGCAGGAGCAGCAGCTGCTGGCCCGGATGAGCCTGGATGCCGTTGATGCTTACGCCCGGACGGTCAAAGACATTCTGACAGCGGCGCTGGGGGAACAGCAGACAGAGATTGGCGGGTACTTTTCCCCTTCCGGCGGGTTTCGCTATATGGTCCGGATAAAATCTGTCACGACCGAACTGGAGAATCTCCGTCAGGCCCTGATCCGGCGCTCTCCGGCCAACATGGTTATGCAGCGCATGGACCTGATCCGGGGGTTGCTGTGTGACATTTTGCTATGAGCGGACGATACCAAAGGAGAACTTATGGCTGTTTTTGATACGATCATGAATTATTTGACGGAGTTGGAAGATCTGACCGAGCAGAAAATTCAAGCGGCCACCCGCCGAAACTCCGCAGAGCTGCTGCAGCTGCTGCAAGATGAGCTCGACCCCTTGACTCACGTCAACCGCCACCTGCTCGAAATCGCTGCGCTCAGCGCGGACGAGCGCGCCCTTATCCGGCGCCACGCGGAGCACTGGCAGGCCAGAGCCCAGCTGCTCAGCACCATTTTGCAAAGCCAGTTGGGCTACTGTGATTTTGTCCTCACCCTGCTGGGCCAGTCCCAGCAGTCATCTGTCAATATCGATTTGTAGAAGGGGGACGCACGCGTGTCGTTTATGATTCTGAATATCGCCGGCCGCAGCCTGTCCGCACAGCAGCTGGCGATGGAAGTGACCGGGAACAATCTCGCCAACTCGACCACCACCGGCTACCAAAATGAAACGGCCAATCTTGTGGAGACGCCGCCTATCCCTTCGTCGCAGCTTGACGGCTCTCTGCAGGGCCAAGGAGTCAGCGTCGACGCCATCACCCGGGCCTCCAATGCGTTTCTCTCACGCAGCGTCCGCACCCAGCAAGGGTCCACCGGTTACTGGGACAGCCTCAACACCAGTTTGTCACAGATCCAAAACGTGTTCCAGGAGCCGTCCTCCAGCGGTCTGTCCGAGGCTATGAGCGCCTTCTTCAATTCCTGGCTGACCTTGTCCCAGACACCGTCAAGCCTGTCCGCACGCCAGGCCGTGGTCGACCAGGGCCAGTCTCTCGCCAGTACGTTCAACAGCATGTCCAGCCAGATCACAGGCGAAATTCAAAATATCAACCAATCGGTGGTCAATACCGTGCAGAAAGTGAACACCCTGACCACCCAGATTGCGAAGCTCAACAGCCAGATCACCACCGTCACCGGCTCCGGCGGTTCCGCAGACACGCTGCTCGACCAGCGGGGAACGCTGATGAACCAGCTAAGCAAACTGGTCAATATCTCCTACACCGTGAGCCCTGACCAGAGCGTCAACATCTATCTGGGCAGCAATGCCCTAGTGGTCAACCAGACAGCGCACAGCCTGGTGACCAGCGCCCCCACCACAGCCTACGGTGTGGACGCAGTATCCTTCCATGATAATCCGGGGCAGGTGCTCACCTCTTCTACAGGACTGCAAAATGGTGAGTTGGCCGGACTTCTGACGGCCGGCAACCAGACCCTGCCGGGATATCTCGGCTCCCTCAATGACCTCGCCAGTTCCCTGGCTCAGGCGGTCAATACCCAGCAGGAGTCGGGATACACCTTGAACAGCGCCACGAAGGGCGCTGCCTTCTTTACGTCCTCGTCGTCGACAACGGCTCCTGTCACAGCGTCCACCATAGAGGTCTCTCCCTTGATGACTTCGCAAAACGTGGCGGCCGCATCCAGTCCTAACGCGCCGGGAGACGGCAGCAACGCGCTGGCCATTGCCAACCAGATCGGCAGCCCGGAGATGTCGCCCACCACTGGCAGCCTTGACACCACAACAACCGGTGTGACTTTCAGCCAGTACTTCACCAACCTGGTCGGCCAAGTCGGAAACGACGGCCAGCAGGCCAGCAATCAGTACACCAGCGCCCAGGCCACTCTGAGCTCCCTGCAAAATGCCCAGGAATCGGCGACCGGCGTGGATGTGAATGAGCAGTCCGCCAATCTGATTCAGGAACAGCAGAGCTACCAGGCCGCCGCTCAGCTTGTCAGTGTGGAACAGTCGACAATGGTCAGCTTGCTGGCTGCCGTCAGCTAATTTTTGAGGAGGGCACATCATGCAGGTCACACCCATCACCATCCGGAACAGTTTGCTGCAAAACATGCAGACCCAGTATCAGACCATCAACCAGCTGCAGGAGGAAGAATCGACGGGCCAGAGCTTTCAGGTGCCTTCGGACAATCCCCAGGCGACCACCAGCACCATGAGTCTCAACGCGGCTCTCACCGAGACCACCGCCTACAGCACAGCGGCCACTTCTGCCCAAAACTGGCTGGACGTGACCGGCGGCGCTTTGCAAAACATGCAGCAGTTGTGGCAGACGATGCTGTCCGTCACCGTGCAGGCCTCCAGCAACAGCCTGACCTCCACCGACCGTGATGCCTTGGCCCAGGAAGTCCAGCAGGCGCAGACATCCTTTGGGCAGCTGCTCAACACCCAATATGAAGGCACCTACATCTTCGGGGGATACAGCAGCCAGACGGCACCCGTGCCGCCTGCGCCCGGCAGCATGCCTGCCGGCTATACCGTCTCCTCCATCATGCTGCCGTCGGGCACTACCCTAACCTCTGCGGGAGCGGCCATCACTCTGGTTCCGGGAGCGATCATTACGCCCCCGCCATCTTCCACCGCGATGCCGACATCGGGCACCTCCCTCACCCTGCCGCCTGGCACCACCATCACGCTCCCATCGGGAAGCACTACCACCCTTTCTTCAAGCGCCACCATGCCGCTTGCGGGGACCTCTGTCACCTCCGCCATGAGCAACGCCGCCGGGACGACCATTTCCACCATAAATTCCAGCGGCCTCACCCCTCTGAGCGAAACGGTTTTGCCTTCTGGCGACCAGCCTACCGTATTTCAAATCGGGCAAAATGCCCAGGTCACCATCAACCTGACTGGCAACGAAAACGCCGGACAGCCCACTGGCTCCAATTATCTGCAAACCGCCTACAGCGCCCTCGGCCAGCTGGCCCAGGCCATAACAGGAGGGGCATCCGCCAGCCAGGCCATGCTGCCCGCGCTGCAGGCTGATGAAGGCTACCTCTCCACCGCCCAGAGCATCGTGGGTGGGCGCATGCAGCGCGTCACTCAGGCTCAGGGCCAGCTGACGACTCTGGCGCAAAACCTCAACCAGACCATCGCCCAGGTCTCGGGGGCCAATATGACGGCCGTGACGGTCCAGCTGACGCAGGAGGAACAAGCTTATCAGGCGGCCTTGCAGAGCGGCGCCCAAATTCTGTCCGTCTCGCTGCTCAACTATATTCACCCATAAGGGAATCCACACAACACCCAGACGCAAGGGAGTGGCTTTGATGATTACTGAAAATACCATCCGCACCCGCTTTCACGGAGAGATCACCATCTCCGAAAAGGACATCCTGGTCATGGACTATGATATTCTCGGATTTTCCCAAGCCAAGGAGTACGTCCTGCTGCCGCACCGGGCGGACAGCCCGTTCCTGTACCTGCAGTCGGTCACAGACCCGGCGCTGGCATTTATTGTCATCGACCCCCTGACCTTCGACCCGGACTATACCCTCCCTCTCGAAGAGCTGCCGGATCTGGGAGACCCCCAGTCCTGGGCCGTCTTGTGCATCTGCACGGTGTCCCGGTCAGCCCAAGGCGCGCTGGAAGCCACGGCCAACCTGAAAAGTCCCCTCATCATCAACCGCCAGACGCGGCATGGCGGCCAATTTGTGTTATCCTTACCCTATTCATATCGATATCCCTTGACAGGGGAGGACAAGTCAGATGCTGGTGCTCAGCCGCAAAACCGATGAAGCGCTCATTATAGGATCCGGCGAGATCCGCATCGTCGTATTGTCTGTGCAAGGCGATCAGGTGAAGCTGGGGATTGAAGCTCCCCGCGCAGTCAGTGTCATGCGCGAAGAGCTCTTCCGCGCTCAGAGGGAAAATGCCATGGCTGCCCAGTCGGTATCACCCGAGGACCTTAATGCTCTGGAGGCTGAGCCTCCCGCAAAGCCAACTCCTTGACTGAAGCGAGTATTTCGGTGATTTTCACCCCAAACTGCTCGCCCACAATGACCACTTCCCCCCGCGCCACCACACGTCCGTTGAGGTAGACGTCGACGGGTTCCCCGTAAGCCCGGTCCAGCTCCACTACAGATCCCGGCCCCATCTCCAGCACATCCTGGACCGAGAGGGAGCTGGAGCCCAGCACCACTTCCACCTCCATGGGCACATCCCACAAGAAATCCATGCTGCCCGAGGCCGGTTTGGGGACCACAGACCCCTGAAGCTCTGCAAACTCGACTGGTCTGGCCTCCACATCGGCATGGTCCTCCAAGCCGTGAGTCAGTGCTTCCAGTTCCTCCGCCGTCAGCCGCCTATTGCTCTCCGCCATCATTGTCCTCCTTGTCTTCAATGCGGGCCGTGATCCGCGCCGCCAAATGGCCGCCCATTCTTCCCGCCAGCACCTGAAATTTTTCCTGCGTGGCCAACGTCATGACCAGGGGCTGGTCGTAGCGGTTTTTGAGCACCACGACGTCCCCAGCTTTCAGCTGGTGAAATTCCCCTAAAGTCAGGGCAGTGCGCCCCAGCACCACGTCGGCTGCAATTTTCACGTGGCTGACATGCCGCAGCATCTCCTGCGGCCGGGGCAAAATCTCCTGGTCATCTTCGCGGCCCAGAGCGTGGCGGCCCAACAGCATCGCAAACGGCTGGATAGCGGGGTAGGGCCACACCCAAGACAATTTCCCCTTGTGGCTGTCAATGGTGATCTGCTGCTGCTGCACCACCACCAGATCTCCTTCCGAAGCCACCTGGGTGAATGCTGGGTTGTATTCGATGGCATCCACCAGCGCCTCAAAGGGCATGAGAGAGGACCAATTCTGGCTCAGCAGGCTTAATAGCCGCTCCATAATCCGGCGGTAGATCGTCTGCTCAATTTCCGTCAGCTCACGGTTTGGAAAATGCGCGGAGCCCGGTCCCCCAAGGGCCCGGTCAATCATCGCCAGCGTGACCTCCGGAGAACTTTCAAAGAGGCCGGACCCCGCCTGGTTGATGGTGAACAGAGCCAGCACGCTGGGGATGGCCACGGTCTCCACATACTGTTCGTAGGGCATCTGTTCGGTGCTGATGTGCTGCACTTGCACGGGAGTGCGCAGGTACGTCGACAGAAAGTTGGAGGCCATGCGCAAGTAAGACTCCATCATCAGGGTAATGGCATCAAGCTGCAGCCGGCTAAGCTGGTGCGGGCGCTGGAAATCATAGGGCCGCACTTCCTTAAGGTCTTTCACTAGTCCCACGTTGCCCATCCTCTCCGAGATCAGGCGCTTGCCTTTTGGCCAGAACTATTGCGTCATCAGCGACGAAAAATATACAGGACCTACCGTGTCTGGGCCAAAAACAGACTCGAGCACGGTCTTGACCTGCACCTTGAATGTGGACAGTCCACCGGAGGTGGTGAACTCATGGTACGGCGTGCTGCGCGCCAAATTGATCAAGTCATTGCGGATTTTGGCATCCAGCACGGTCGATCCCGTCCCAGTGCCCCCGGCCGCGCCCGCCTTCGTACCGCCCTGGGCCGTTAAAGCAGGCAGGGCCACATCAAATTCCAGATTAAAGCTCACATAGTGGCCCGAGCTGCCCAGATTGCTCTGGATTCCCGATTCTGTGACGGGAATGGCCGTCAGCGGATTATAGGGCAAAGCTTCCACAACCGGCTTGGGTGCGTGGCTCAAAAGGGAAGGCTCCCCAAATATCAAAGCGGCCGCCCCCGCCCCCGCGCCCAGAATAAAGACCAGAACGAACACCAAAAGCTTTTTCATCCATGAAATCCTCCCTAAAATGCCGCTAATTCTGCCGGATTTCTCCCCGCTGCCTGTACACTGAAAGCGAGGAGGGTACCTTGCACAATGGAACCATTACTGTTTTGGGCTCTGGAAACCCTGTTTTTCAATGAATTCACCCCCAGCAATACCGGGGCCAGTCCATTTGCGGCGCTGCTGGGGTCCGCTCAGGACACTCCGCCAAGCTCACCGCCCGGTCCCGCCAGCACGCCGGACACGTCTTTCCAGGCGCCCGCGTCCATTGACAGCTTTATCCAGCAGGCGGCAGCCAGCACCGGACTCTCGGTGGCCCTGCTGCAAGCGGTGGCCACCGTCGAGTCGGGCGGAAATCCGGCCGCCGTCAGCTCTGCGGGCGCCATCGGCGTGATGCAGCTCATGCCCCAGACAGCCGACTCTTTAGGCGTCGACCCGTACAATGCCGGGCAGAACATTATGGGAGGCGCCGAATACCTGAAGAGCCTGGTGGACACCTTTCACGGCAACCTGCCGCTGGCCGTGGCGGCTTATAATGCCGGGCCCGGGGCGGTGGACCACTTCGGGGGCATCCCGCCCTACCAGCAGACCCAGCAGTACGTGCAAAAGGTTATCGCAGCCTACCAGTCCCTCACCAGCCCGACTGAAACCACTTAGGTCACAATCTGGGTCAGACCCTTGCTTAAGGTTTCCTGGACAGCAATCACCTTGGCGCTGACCGAGTAGGCGGTCTGCGCCTGAATCATATCCACCATCTGCGATGCCAGACTGACCCCGCTCCCGTTCAGCGCCCCGGTCTGCAAAAGCCCGCGTCCGGCCGTCCCCGGCGCAGCCGCCACCGCGGGCCCGGAAGCCGGAGACAGCTGGTAGAGATTGCTGCCCACACTGACCATGCCCTCCGGGTTGGGAATCAGCGCGACGGCCACCTGGCCGATAGGCTTCATGGCTTGGCCAGCCGGGCCCGCCATGACTTCGCCGTCTGGCGCCACCTGCCAGCTCTCGCCCGGGGGCACGGTGACCGGCGGCTCCAAGAGACTCCCGCCCGGCAGCCCGATTTGACCCTTGGCATCCGTCTGCAAGCTGCCGTCCCGGGTATAGGCGAGCTTGCCGCCCGAGGTCTTCACCACCAGAAATCCCGGCCCGTTGACGGCCACGTCGTGGGCGCTGGACGCCGAAATAATCTGGGAGCCAAACGACGGCGCGTCTTGAGCCATAAATGCCCCGGGGGTGTAGCCCAAGGCCGACTGCACCGTCTGCCCCCCCACCGTGCGCCCGGCTGGCCGGCTCGCGACATCCGCGCTGGCGCTGAACTCGACCAGACGCTCGCCGTAACCGGGGGTCTGGCTGTTCGCCATATTGCTCGAAATCGCATTCAGCCAGAGATTGCTGGCTGTCATTCCGCTCTGGGCGGCGTGCAGTACACTGAACAATCGCGCTCCTCCTTTTGCTCGTCTGCTATGGTCCGGCTTATCCCAAGACACCGAGAGCCCCCGCGGTTTTCAGGCGGGTGCTTTCTTCGTTGACCAGACTGGTCAGAGACTGGTACGCTTCCTCGGCCTGCATCAGGCCAACGGTTTCCTGTGTCATGCTGCCATTGGAGGTGTTGACAGCTCCTTGCACCACGTTCCCCGTAAAGGGCAGCCCAGCAGGCGCCTGGTACAAACCTGAGCCCAGACTTTTCATTCCCCGGGCCGGCAAGTCGGCTAGCGCCAGAGTCCCCAAGGCTATCCCGTTCTGCGTCACCGCTCCCTCCGAGCTCACATCAAACGGTCCCGGCGCCATGGTGGCAGGCTTGCCCGAAGCCATCAGCACAACGTCGCCGGCCGCCGTGACCAGCTGGCCCTTCGCGTCTTGGTGGAAGCGGCCGTCCTGGGTGTAGGCCAGCCCAGCCGGGGTGCGCACGACAAAGAAGCCGCTGCCCGAAATCGCCAGGTCAGCCGGTTCTCCCGTCATGCGCAATGTCCCCGGGGAGACATTGTACTGGGACAGGACTGCCTGGGAAGAGATCACCTGCCCGATGGCATGCGTCGCCAGGGGCCCCTGGGCCAGCACCGTCTGCGGGAGAAATCCGACAACCTGCGTAGTCTGGGCCAGGTACCCCAAGGAATTCTGATTGGCAATATTGCCAGCGGCCTCCTGCAGCACCTGGTGCTGCGTTAAGAGCCCCGCCGCCGCGGTATACAAGGCATCCACAGATTTTACCTCCTACGTCATCAATGTCTTCTCTCCGTCACGACGGCAAGGTGGGCCACAAGGCCGTCATGCGGGAGACGAACTGGCCGAAGCGGCCCCGTTTGGGCGGCTTCACCCGGTGGATCATGCGGTCTGCCAGCGAGCCGATATCCACGGCCGCCGGGGACTGCGGGTAGAGCAGGAGCAGCGGTTCCTGGCGCGCCACCGCGCGCCGCGCATGGGGGTCTTCGTGCACCGTGCCCATAAACTCCACTTTTTGCTCCAGCACTTTCATCGCCAAGCTGACAATGCGCATCGCCATCTCTTCCCCGCTCTGCGCGGTAGCGCTGCGGTTCATGACAATTTTCAAGGACACCCGCCCCTGGGCTTCCCACACCGCCTTGATCAGCCCATAGGCATCCGCCAAGGCCGGCGGCTCCGGATTGGAGACCACAAGAGCCTCGTCCGCCGCCAGCACAAACGCCAGAACGTTGGCGGCGATGCCTGCGCCGGTATCCACCAATAACCAGTCACATTCGCCCTCCAACTGCTGAAATCCTTCTATGATGCCCGAGATTTCGACAGGCTTCAGCCTGGCTAGCGCACTGATGCCCGACGCGCCGGGAATGATGCGGATGCCCAGGGGGCCTTTCTGCAGCACATCCATCAGAGTCGCCTCCCCCTGCACCACATCCCACAGGGTATAGCTGGGTTCATATCCCATCAAAATATTGATGTTGGCGAGCCCCAGGTCCGCATCAAGCACCACGACCCGCTGTCCCCTCTGCGCCAGCGCCAATGCCAGGTTCAACGTCAGCTGGCTCTTGCCCACCCCCCCCTTTCCCGACGTGATAGCCACGACCCGCCCGCCCTGCCCGCGCTCGCTCAGCACGTCCGCCTGGGCTTGCAGGGTTTGCTGCAAAATCCACTGGCGCAGACCCTGTGCCTGCTCAGCCATGGTACGCCCCGCCTTTCACGAGCCACCCGGCCAGTCCTTCTGCCGAGGCTGGGTGAATATCCTCGGGCACATTCTGACCATGGGCCACATAGGACACGGGCCAGTTAAGGTCCATGAGGGCCCCCAGCACAGCGCCCGGCGCCAGCACTTCGTCTACTTTCGTCAGGCACAGGCTCGCCTTGTGGCCCCCTGCCAGCTTCTGCGCTGTCTTGACAAACAACGACCGCGACGCCGTCGCCGGCATGCACAGGAGCACGTCAGTGGCCTCGGCGTACTTGATGGCGCTGAGACTCTGCTGCACCTGCATGGGCTGGCTGACGCTGTGCCCCGGGGTGTCGATGAACACCACGTCCGCGCCGTACTCCCGGATTATGGCCGGCAAATCCTGGGGGCGGTTGGCCACCGCGACGGGCACATCCAAAATCCCGCCGAATGTCTTCAACTGTTCCACCGCCGCCACCCGGTAGGTATCCGTCGTGATTAACAGCACAGAACGTCCCAGCTCCAGGCGGGAGCGGGTCGCCAGTTTGGCGATGGTCGTGGTTTTGCCCGCCCCCGTCGGCCCTATCACCACCATCACCGCGCCGGGTTCCTGCAGCGGGAGGGAGCCAGGCGCGCTCAGCCGGGCGGCCGCCGCCCCCGCCAGCTGGGCCAGCTGCGCCTCCTCGGATTCCCCGCCGTCCAGAGCCGCCCCGGCCAGGTCGCGCGCCCATTCTTCCGGCAGCTCGCGGGCCAGCAGGTACTGGTACCAGGTCCCGCCCCCGGCCGGCGCCGCTTGGCCAATCTTGCGGTCCACCTGGGTCAGCAGCGCCATCACCTGCTCCCAGCGCTCGTCCCCGCCGGCCGGCCTCTCCAGGGCCTGCGACTGACCGGCTGCAACCTCGCTGGCACCGTTGGAGTCCGCCAAGGACGTCCGCGGACTTTTGGGAGCCGGATAGTCTGTCGCCGCCAGCACATGGTATCCCCGTTCCCAAAACTTCCACCAGCGGTCCCTGGCGGGCCCCGATGAGAGCAGCACCGCCTCATCCCCCAGTTCCCACTTGGCGCGAATCAAGGCCTCTTCCACACTGAGGCCGCTAAACCGTTTGACGATCACAGTTCCACCACTCCCATCGTCTTGATTCCCACATCACTTTGAATTTCGGCATAGGACAGCACCGCCAGGTCCTTAAACAGGCGTTCGGTCAGACGCTTGAAGTACAGGCGCACAAAGGGCGACGTGATAACCACTTTAGGCAGCCCCGCGGGCAGCTGCTTCAACTGCGTGTTCAGCGCCCCCACCACCTCTTGGGCCACCTTCGGATCCAAATTCAGATAGGTTCCGCTCTCCGTCGTCTCCATCGCGTCTTTCATGGCTTGCTCAATGCGCGGGGACAGCACGACCGCGTGCAGGAACCCCTGCTTGACCAAAGGCTCCGTGATATGGCGCGCCAGCTGCTGGCGCACCGCCTCCGTCAGCATGTCGGGGTCGCGGGTGCTCCGGGCCCGGTCGGCCAAGGCCTCGAGGATGGTGGGCATGTCCCGGATGGAGATCTTCTCCCGCAGGAGATTGGCCAGCACGCGCTGCACCTCGCCCAACGTCAGCAGGTCCGGCACCAGTTCGGCTACCACCACGGGGTGGGTCAGCTTCACGTGGTCCAGCAGTTTCTTGACATCCTCCCGGCCCAGGATCTCGTAGGCGTGGGCGCGGATCACCTCGGCCAGGTGGGTCACTAGAATAGACCCCGCATCAATCACCGTGGCCCCGGCCAATTCAGCCCGGTCCCGCGAGTCCTCCCGGATCCAGTAGGCTGGCAGGCCAAAAACGGGGTCTTTCGTCAAAATAGCGCTCTCAATTCCCAGTTCCTGCCCCCCCATCGCCAAGAACCGGTCGGGGCGGACTTCAGCCACAGCCACACTGGCCCCCCGGACCCGGATGCGGTACTGGTTCAGGGTCAGGTCCAGACTGTCCCGCACGCGAACTGGCGGGATTACCAGCCCCAGTTCGGTGGTAATCTGACGTCTGAGCGCCATAATCCTGTCGCGCAGGTCCTGGCCGGCCTGCCCGCCCACCAGCGGCACCAGCCCCACCCCCACTTCCAGTTCGATAGTGTCAAATCCAATCAGACCCATGACCGCCTCAGGACGCTTGCTCAAATTTTCATTTTCCTGGCTGCGCTGGCGCGACTCCAACGCCTTCTGCGCCTTCTGGCGCTGTTCAATCCGCCATCCCAGATAGAAGACGGCAATTCCCAAAATCATCGGCACCAGCGGGGGAATCCCCAGCAGGGCGAGCAGGAAGAGCACAATCGCCACAATGTACAAAACGCGCGGCAGCTGGGTGAGCTGGGTGAGGACATCGTCATTGAGCGTCCCCGTGGCACCGGAGCGGGTCACCAAGATCCCGGTGGCGGTGGACAGCAGCAGCGCCGGAATCTGGGTGGTGATGCCCTCGCCAATCGTGAGGATGGTGTACGTGTTGAGCGCGGTGCCAATGGACAGGTGGCGTTCGGACAGTCCGATAATCAGCCCGCCGATGATATTGATCAGCACGATGATGATCCCGGCAATGGCGTCGCCGCGCACAAATTTGGAAGCGCCGTCCATTGCCCCGTAGAAGTCCGCTTCCCGCTCGATATCCGACCGCCGCTTCTTGGCCTCGGCCTCGCGGATCATGCCGCTGTTCAGCTCGGCATCCACTGCCATCTGCTTGCCGGGCATCGCGTCCAGGGTAAAGCGGGCCGCCACTTCGCTGACCCGCTCTGCGCCCCGGGTAATCACCATGAACTGAATCACAATCAGGATGATGAAGATGATGATCCCGACGACCACATTGTCTCCCACCACCAGGCGGCCGAAAGTCTGGATGACCGATCCCGGATTGCCTTCCAACAGGATCAGCCGGGTGGCAGTCACTTCAAGGGCCAGCCGGAACAGTGTCGTCAGCAGCAGGAGGGAGGGGAATACAGACAACTCCAGCACCTGGTTGATGAACATGGTGGACACCAGCACGGCGATGGAGAGGCCGATATTGATGAGCAGGAAGAAATCCAGGGCCCAGGGCGGGATCGGAATCACCAGCATTAAAATGGCGATCACGGCCGCCACCGGCACGAAAGCTTCCCTTATCAGCGCACGGCTTGCCGTCATTTTTCCGTCCTTCCCGGGACCCGGGGTCCCTTGCGCTTGCGGATCAAAAACGCCAAAATGTCGGCGACCGCCTGGTAGTGCTCTTCCAGGATCGCCTGGCCAATCGGGAGTTCATAAAGCGAGCGGGCCAAGGGGGCATTCTCCACAATCGGCACTTCGTGGCGCATGGCCACCTCCCGGATGTTCTTCGCCGTGCCGTCTGCGCCCTTGGCGATGACCACCGGCGCCGCCATGCGCTTTTCGTCCCATTTCAGAGCCACGGCGTAGTGGGTGGGATTCGTCACCACCACCTGTGCATTTTTGACCTGGCGCACACCTGAGCGCCAAATCCGGCGCGACATTTCCCGGCGCCTGCCCTTGACGTGGGGATCCCCCTCGGTATCTTTGAACTCATCGCGCACTTCTTGGGTCGTCATCCGGGTCTTCTGCTGAAAAGCATAAGACTGGTAGCCCATATCGAGGATCCCAATCACAAAGAACGCGAAGGCCATAATCAGCATCACCTGGCCCATCATCCTCACCGCGGATGTCAGCGCCCCGCCCAGAGACTCCTCCATCAGTCCCGCATAGTTGGCCACCTGGCGGCGGATCAGCCACGCCGCCAGCGACCCCATAATGGCGATCTTCAACAAGCCTTTGCCCAGCTGCCAGACACTGTCCTGGGAAAACAGCCGTTTTAGGCCTTCGACCGGATTAATCTTGGTGAAATCCGCTTTCATCCCGCTGAATGAAATTCGGAATCCCTTTTCCAGACTGCTGGCAAAGAGCCCCGCCAGCACCAGGGGAATCGTCACCGGCACCAGAATCCGGATCATCACCGAAAACGCCTGCAGCCAGGCCTGGGCCATGGACCCTGAAGGATCTTGCGCGAGCTGCAGCACGTCTTGTTCCATAAGCCCCAGTTGCGAGCCTGCCCACGGCAGGTAATGGCCAATCAGCAAGAATCCGACAAACAAACCCAGGGCCGCCTGGAAATCCGGACTCTTCCAGCTCTGGCCCTTCTTCTGCAAGTCCTGTTTTTTGTGGGGAGTGGCGCGGTGGCTCTTCTCCCCGCTCGACGCGTAATAGATGGTGACCGTGGCGGCACTCATGGCTTGCCCTCCAACAGCGCCAGCAGCCGGCTGACATCCGTGAAGGCATGATTCCACAAGCTGGGCAAAATCCCCATCAAGAGCGGCAGCATGGCGGCAAAAACCAGCAGGCTGACCCCAAAGTTGACCGGCAGGGACAGGTAATAGGCATTCATCTGCGGGAATGCGCGGGACATGATGCCCACCGCCATATTGACGATAAAGCCCGCCAGCAGCAGGGGGAAGGCCATCAGCAGGGTCATCGTCAGGGCGCTGGTCATGAGGCCGGTGACAAAGGAGAACGCCGCTACGGGAATAGCCATCACATTGGCCCCGATGGCCTGGAAGCTGGCATGCAGCGCAATCACCGACAGTTCAATCCCTCCCGTGGCGACAAAGACGAACAGCGCCAAAAGACTCTGCCATTCCGACAGGAACGAGCCGTTTTCGTCCAGCCCCGGATTCGACGCGATCGCCAGCCCCAGCCCCAACTCATAGGTGACCACCTGCCCCGCCATATCGAGCACGGACAGAAACAGCGACAGGATAAGGCCAATCAGCGCGCCGATGCCAAAATTGACCACCAGATCCAGCCCCCAGACGATCCCGGACGCCGGCGCGTTTGCCTGCACCGAGGGGGCGAGGGCAGCCGCCAGTGCCAAAATCAGTGCCACTTTCAGCATCCGCGGCAGGTAGCCGGAGCTGAGCACGGGCGCTGTAAACACTAATCCCGCCAAGCGCGCGGCGACGAGAAAGAACGTCTCAGTCAATTGGGATGTCACCAGGCTCAGTGTCATAGGCTTCTCATGCGCAATCTGCATCCCCTTACCACGTTCCGGGCCTGTGTCATGGCAGGTAGGTCACGTGCCAGAAACTGGACAAGTCGTTCTGGGTGAACGTAATCAGAATCCGCAAAAACCAGGGACCCGCCAGATAGATCATGACACCCACCACAATCAGCTTAGGCATAAACGACAGGGTCAGGTCCTGAATCGATGTCGTGGCTTGAAACAGCCCCACCAAGAGCCCCACCAGCAGCGACGCGACCAGAATCGGCCCCAGAATGATTCCGGTGGTGAGCATGGCCGACTGGCTTAAGGCAATCGCATGATCAAACATTTATCTCACCCCATGAAAAGACAACACCAAAGACTGCACGACCAGGCTCCAGCCATTGGCAAGGACAAAGAGCAACAGTTTCAAGGGCAGTGAAATCAGAGTCGGCGGCACCATCATCATCCCGAGGGACATGAGGACTGTGGACACCA
>DAHWJO010000064.1:0-17747 GCA_027344105.1 Sulfobacillus sp. | reverse complement strand
AATTCCACATTTGACGTCTGCTGTTGGCCGACCACCGGCACAACGGCAGTAAGCGTTCCGCCTACTGTCCAAAGTCCGGAAAGACCCCATCCCGATGTGGCCATACCGCATCAAAAACTGCATGGCTTCGATCCACGGAACTCCAAGATGGTCCGAAAGCGGCTCCCCTCCGGCATCGTGACCTATTCGAGAGTTATCGCCATCCCAATCAAGCCTTTGAAATGATTAGAACGGCCATTGTGAGATAGGCCAAATCGACACATGCCTTTATATCAAACTATCAGGGGGTCCCAATAGACCTGTGTCATATTGGGATCCCCCGATTAGTCAAGGATTTTGGTTCATCTCTGGGACCGCTACTTAGAGGTTCTCTAACATTTTGAGTAACCGCACGACTGGCAATGCTGGCAACCCTCTTCATACACTAGTGTCGGCGCGTCGCATAGAGGGCACAAGTCCAAATGCGGCGAGCTATGGCGCGCATCAGATTCCGGCAATGTTTCGCGGACGTCCTCGTGGCGTGCAGCCGCTACCTCGCTGGGCTCACTGCGCAGATGGGACTCCAGCAATTGGCCAATGGCGTCGACCACGCTGAGTACGCGGCCTGGACCAAATCCCATCTGATTCGCTCCTCCAATGCCCTTCAACTGCTCTGCTACCAACTCGAGACGCCGGCGCGGACTCAGGTTTCCGTTCGACCGCAGGTACAAGCTGATAACGCGGCCCAAAGACTCCATGAAGGACTGGACCTCAGATCCCGCACGGCCCAGCAGCATGAAAACTTCAAAAGGATTGTCATCGACCTCGTTGATCACAACCCGAGCTGTTCCCGCCGGCGTTTCCTTGCGGTACGTGCGCCCGTGGATCAATGACGGCACCGGATAAACCTCAAGTTGCCCGCCTGCAGACGGGCTTGCAGAATTTGTGGCGGGCACGTTAGTCTTCTGGTCGTCCACCAAGTGGAGAACCTGCTCGCTGCGGCTTTGGTCGCGGTAAATTGTGACCCCTTTGCACCCTAGGTCATAGGCCAACTCGTAAAGTTTCTCAGTGTCTTCCACGGTATAAGTGCTAGGCGCATTCGCTGTTTTGGAAATGCTTGAGTCTGTCCATTTCTGAATAGCTGCCTGAACATAAACATGCTCTTCTGGCGTCAGGTCCATGGCCCCGACAAAATACGCGGGCAATTCCTCGTCCGGATGATCTGTCTTCCACTCCGCCGCAACCGGAACATACTGCTCGTCATATCCCAGACGGGACTGCCGGAAATAGGTCAGAGCATAGTAAGGCTCAATTCCGGTGCTTGTCCCCACCATCGTGCCAACCGTGCCCGTAGGAGCCTGGGTTAATATCGTGACATTGCGCACGCCATGCTCATGAATGGCATGCCGGAGGTTCTCGGGCAAGCGCTTGATGAATCCGCTCTGCAGATAGAGATCGGGATCGAAGGCGGGAAACGCCCCTTTCTCTTTGGCCAGCTCTACATCATAATCGTAAGCCTGGACGGCAATGTACTGATAGAGGCGTTCAATGAAGTCCAGAGATTCCGGGCTGCCGTAGCGCAATTCCAAACGGATCAGCAACTCCCCCAGGCCCATCGTGCCCAAGCCAATCCGGCGTTCTTTTTGCTGGTTATCATAATTCTGCTGGAAAAAATATGGCGTCGCGTCGACAATGTCGTCCAGAAAGCGCGTCCCGACCCGAACGGTTTCCCGCAAGGCGTCCCAGTTCACGTCATGGGCGGCTGGATCATAAAAAGCCGCCAAGTTGATGTGACCCAAGGTGCATACGCCCCATGCCGGCAGAGGCTGCTCCGCGCACGGATTTGTGCTGATCAGCGGGTTGAAGTACCAGCTGTTGGAATCTTTTTCGTGCCGCTCGTCAAAGACAATACCGGGTTCGGCTGCCTCCCAGGCGCCCTCTATAATGGCATGCCAGATTTTCCGGGCCTTGACGGTTTCATAAATCACCACCGGTTTGCCAGCTGTCTTCCACGCCTCGAGATTGCCATCCCAGGTTTCGTCATAATCGGGGTCGGTGGTATCTGGAAACACCAGGTCCCAGTCTCCATCGGCTTTGACAGCGCTCATGAATCCATCCGAGATACGCACGCTGATATTGGCATTCTCAACCATCCCCGGGGTCTTTTTCACCTCAATGAACCGCCACAAATCGGGATGCCAGTCCTCAATCTGCAGCATCAAGGCACCGCGGCGGCTGTTTGAGGTATAGAGGCCGTTCCCGCTCAACATATGCGTGTGCTCTACCTCAAAATCATAGACTGTGTCCACACGGGTGGGCAGGATGCTGACAATGCGGTCAGAGAGGGTCCTGATCAGACCGCCCACCGTCGCCACAGCACTTTCGGCGGTGCGTTCCGTGCTGTCCTCACCCCTTGAAGAGTAGGACACCGCCCGGGCCCCAGTCTGCGTGGCGCCCAGCCTCGCCGAATCCCCCGCCACTTGCCGCGACAAGCAGGCCAACTGCTGGAACCGCTCAGCACACTCCCGCCCGTCCACGGTCAGCCGGTAAGCAGCGCCGTTGCCTGGATCGCGGTGGTTGATTCCAGACGCAATTCCTGATGCGGCCAGCATGTGCTGGACATCTTGAAGCAGGGCGAGGCTGATGCTGTCAAACTGATAGCGCATCGCAGAATCCTCAACGGACCCGGCCGCGTCAAAATACCCGGAAATGAATGCTCCCATCACTTGCGACCCAGCCGCAAAAATCATCTCAGGCACCCGTGCGGACTCTGGTCGTTCCTGCAGCAGCCCATTGTCCCGGAGCCATTCGAGAATAACCGGGAAATTGGCGGCGCTGGGCTCCCGATGGAACAGTTCACGACTGTACTGCAAGCACCGTTCCCGAATCCCCGGCTCCATATCGCGGCCGGACAGGGTTAGGGCGCCAGCCAGATAGGCCAGACGCTCAGTCATCACCTCAGGCCATTTCTCCTGGTCCTGACGGCGAAATGGTTTTAGTGAAATAGGCCGGTCCGGAACGCCCTGCCCCAATAACAGCAGCACGTCGTCGCCTTCCCCCAGCGCCTTCAAGGGAATGGTGCCAATTCGTCCTTCCTGCATGACTCCCATCTTGTGGTCTTCGGTCACTTCGACGGTGTAGCCGCGCTCGGTCGTCACTCTCCACAGCTGTTTCTCCCCATTGTTGAAGCGCTGGGTAATAGGCTGGGGTCCTTCATGAGTCAGGGCCTCAAAGGATTCTCCTGACTTCATGCGCGCGAACAGCTCTGCGGCCGGAATCAGCCCCGCCGTCGTGGCGATGCGTGTCTCAGGGGAGAAACACCCGCCCTGTTCCACGAGCCCTGTCGCCCGGGAATAGAGATCCATCCACGAGACCGCTCCCGACGAGCGGCCGTTAACTCCCCGCACAGCAGCCCGCGACGGGCGCAATGAGGAAATATTGATCCCAACCCCGCCTCCGCGGCTCATGATTTCAATCATTTGGCCGAGCGTCTCAACTATTCCTTCGCGGCTGTCACGCGGGCTGGGGATTACATAGCAGTTGAAGTAGGTCAGTTGCTGGTCCGTTCCGGCCCCCGCCCATATCCTGCCTCCCGGGATAAAGCGCAAGGCCGCGATTTCCGTGGCAAATGACTGCTCCACACTGGCACGGACGGAGTCAGACTCCACTTTGGCCACGCCCTGGGCCACACGCCGCGCCACTTCAAAAATGCTGCGCTCCAATGGGCGGTCGCAATCTGCAATCTTGCGTTCGATTAAATCTCCCTTTTCAGGGCCCGTGACCAGCTCAATGGATAAATACCCGTCAGGAAGGACTTCCCGCACAATCCCGATATCTTTTTTAGGCCACTTGGGGTGTGGCTCCACCAGAGCGATAGCGACGTCGCCGACCACAAAACTGCGGGTCGGGTCTTTGACCGTGTAGCGGTCTAGAAATATCTTCCAACTCAGTTCGGAAGAAAATCCGTGGGATAATTCCAAGTGTTAACCCTCCTGATGAATTTGGGGATGGATGAGCTGTTCCAGTTCCTGGCGAAACCCCTCAATATCGGTAAACTGACGGTAAACAGAAGCGAAGCGGACGTAGGCCACCTGGTCTACCAGGCGCATCCGGTCCATCACCATTTCCCCAATCTGCAACGAAGAGATCTCTCCTAAATGCTGGTCGCGAATTTCGCGTTCCACGCCGTCGGCGACTAATTCCAATTGCTGCAGGCTAATGGGACGCTTTTCACAGGCAGTCAGCATTCCCTTCAGAATCTTGGTGCGGTCGAATGATTCCCGCTGGCCGTTTTTCTTGACAACCCAGATGGGCGTTTCCTCCACCCGCTCATAAGACGTAAAGCGCTGGTGGCACTGCAGACACTCCCGGCGGCGGCGGATCTCCCGTCCCTCATTGGCCGGCCGCGAGTCCAGAACCTTGCTGTCATGGTAGTGGCAACTCGGACAGCGCATCCTCACAACCCCTTTATGTAGTACGTGCTGGCTTATAATAACACAATATCCTGTATCGCACTCATTTTTTAGCAGGATTAACCAGGGGATTTCTTATTCTTCCGGGAGGATCCACCCATAGCCAGAACGGCAACGCCGCAGACAATGGCCACGGCGCCAATCTCTTGGAAAAGATGCAGCGTGACTCCCAGCCACAGCACGGAACCCGCAGTCGCCACGAGCGGCTCTGCGGTGGCCACGAGACTGGCCACCGACGGCGACAGCTGGCGGAGACTGGCAAGGTACAGCCAAAACGCGGCCAAAGTGCCTATAAACACCACGAAACCTACCAGACCCACAACGCCCCACGACCACTGCACAGGGCCGGGTCTCCACACAGGCGCAACCGATTGGGACAGCACCGCCCCTATCAGCATGCCCCAGCCAACGATGCGCGTCGGGCCCCACTCCCGCAAAAGTCGTCCCGGATACAGAGTATAGAAAGCCAGGGAGGCGCTGGAAAGCAATCCCCAAAACAGCCCGGCGGCGGAGAGCGTGAGAGCGCCAGGCCGCCCGCCGGAGACCAGCAGCCACGTGCCAATCAGTGACAGCAAAACCGCCAGGACTTGGCGCTGCGTGGGCAGATGCCGCGCTGCCACGGCCACGTACAGGGTAATCACAGCCGGCGCCGTGTACTGCAATAAAGTGGCGGTCGCCGCGTTTCCGTCGTGGATGGCAACCAGGTAAGAGTATTGCACTGCCCACAGCCCCAGCGCCGAAAAAATTAAGAGCCGGCCGCGGGAGTGACGGTCACGGACCGGCGCCAGCACATATGCGGGCCCTTTCCGCCACCACAGAAGCCCCAAAAGACTCAGACCCGTCACGCCCATGCGGGCGCTGACCAGCCATCCTGCAAAGAGGTGGGCCTGGTCAAAGAGAGATTGGGCCGCCAGCGCGGACAGTCCCCAAAAAACAGCAGCCACCAAGGCCATTGCGAACCCTAACCCGTGGCGGGTGCGGGAAGGCAACAGCGCTGGCGGAATGTCTGGTGTCGCCATCAATATCCTCGTCCTTTAAAATGCCGCCTTAACCGTGCGGTTTTGACAGAATGCGGTAGCCATAGTATCCAAAACCGAGAATGAGCAGAATCCCTAGCCACAATGTCCCGCTGTGTACCAGGCCTCCCGCAGTGAAGATCACTCCAGCCAGTTCTCCCCACTTTACCCACTTCAAACGGGGCCGCTGACGTTCCAGTGTTGTCCATCTTCTTGTCAGCATGTTGCCATCTCCTTTTCCCTAATGAACCGGCACCAGGGGAATCATCCCCACATTGCCTGTTAAGCTGGCCAACAGCACGGCGCTGTTCAGCACGACGGGAGCGTCCGGACCAATCGGGCCGAGACCTGTAGCGTCAATCTTCAATATCTTCCCGGATGACGCCCGCACTTCCATGAGAGTGCCATTTCGCAGTGCGGCCCACAAAACCGGGCCCGTCTGCACAGGATTGGCTGTTAAGCCCGCCGGCAGCGCCAGGGTCCACAGCAGCCTGCCGCTATCCGCACTGTACGCCCGCAAATTCATCGCCGCCGGGTTGCCGATAAATACGCGGCCATGTTTGGCGAAGGGGATGCCCACTTCCTCCTGATCGAGACCGAGGTATCCGCCGCCAGTAAGTCTTGACCATAGTATACGCCCCGTGCTGGCATTCACAGCAAAAATCTCATTGCTCAGCCAGGTTCTGCCTCCGGATACATTCACTATACGAGGCACGCCGGCAATATACAATATCCCCTTGGCCACCACGGGGCTGCAATCAGACAGTCCGCTGGACACCGGAACCTTCCGGCGCCAGACAATGCGTCTGGTCGCCAGGTTCACTGCCCACACTGTCGACCGCGCCGCGGGATAAGCCTGCATGTACACATTAGTGGCCACGTAGAGCATGTTTCCCGAAAGCACCGGTGAGGACATGCTGTCAAATCCGCCTAGGGGCAGAGACCACTCTTCGTGCCCGCTGCCAGCATTGAGGGCAATAAGGCGCCCGGTGCCCGTCACCTCATAAATCAGGCCCCCATGCAAAATGGGGGTGGGCATATCTTCCCCCACTGTCGGGGAGTACCATAGTTCTTTGCCGGTGGCCCGACTGAACGCCATAATCCCGTTGGTGCCCGTTCCCCGCATCCACCCGCGGGTTCGCGAAAACGATCGGAAAGCATTATTGCCCAGCCCTATAAATACCGTTTGGGATGTGACGAGCGGCGTGGTCATGACCATATTCGGCACGGCATCCGTCCACAGAACCTTCCCCGTGGAGAGACTCCACGCTACCAGAGTATCGCCATTAGTTCCCACATAGGCGTCATTTCCCGCAATGGCCGGCTGGTCAGCGACCGCACCCTTGAGATGCAGCACGTAGCCCGCTTTTAAAGGCTGCGAGGCGGGCCATGCAAAGGCCGTGTCGTGACTCCCGCCGTCTTCAAACGCCGACCACCCCGTTGGACGGGGCTGGGTCAAATTCAGCGGCCCCGCGGTGGCCAGAGGGCTGACATGCGTAATGCGCGACGCTGTGGGCTTGGGCTTGGCATTCCATGTCGATGACCAAAAAACGCTGTGGTAAAATCCGTTGGGCATGGGCATGCCGACCCAGAGCGGAAACAGGTAAGCTGTCGAAACCGCAACCGCCGCCATGGCGATGATCCCGGACAACCGCTCCCAAAACTTGCGGCCCTGCACGAGAGTCACCGCACTGTAAGAGAAGGCCATGATCAGCATGGGCATCATTGATAGGAAATAGTAGTTGAATTTAGAACGGGGTGTCAAAAGCCAGGTGCCGTAAAACACCACGAGCCATACGGCAAAGAACAGTGTGGCTGGACGCAGGCGGCGCGCAGTCACATCCGCCGCCGCCATGGACACGAGGCCCAAAAGTCCCAGCCAGATGAGAAGGGGATTGGAAAATGCCAGCATGCGCATGGTCGAGTGGGCGTGAACAATCCACAGGTATGCGGTGGGGCGGGGCAATCCCAGCCACGTCCAGGCATTGGCTGTCCATGGATGATAGAATGTCAGCGTCCACATGTTCTTCAAAATGAGCCACTGCAGTTTGCCCCAGGCTAAAAAGACATTGCGGGGAAGCCACGACTGGTGAAATCCGCTCGCAAAGGCGTAGGCGTAGGTCAGGAAGTATGTCACCAAGGGGATGACGGTCACGGAGCCCACCAGCAGCCACCGGGACCGGGAGCGGCGGACATGGGGCCATGACCAACCCAATATGAGCCACGCCATGAGGATAGTCTGCGCCCCTATCCACTTCGCTGACAACCCCAAACCGAGGCTTACCCCGAATCCCCACAGCATCTTGCCGGGAATCTTCTGCCCTTCCCGCAACCGGCCCCAAAGAATCCACAGCCACAGTAAATTTCCCACAACAAAGGGAAAAGCAATCGAGTCCAGCAACGCCAGGCGGCTGGTGCTGACCATCAGTCCATCCACTGCCGCCAACAGCGCCGCGAGCAGTGACACCCACCGGTTCGAAAATATCGTCTGGGCAAAAAAATACATGGCGACGGGCACTAACGAGCCAAGCAAGGCGCCAGGCAGGCGCCACGCCCAGGGATTGTTTCCGAACAGCCAGATTGAGGCCGCGATGACCTCCTTAGCGAATGGCGGCGCTGACAGCAAGTTGGGGTCAATACCAAACACGAGATGCTTGACGAGAACCGGCGGGCTGCGGTGCAGAAGGACATCAGCCGCGGTGACATAGTAATATTCATCGTAGATCAGCCCGTGATAACTGCCTAGGCCAATAAAACGCGCCAAAAACGCCACGGCCTCAATGGGCAGCAACATCCACCATTGAGGCCGCAACACTGGGTAAAATTCAGTTCTGCGGTGCGACTTGGCATAGAAAAGCGATTGCAACACATCCTCCTTACCTAACCGAGGGCGACTTCCGAACTCCGGCGCCACGACAAAATCCCACAGATCCTGCAGGATCCATAAACATAGTATACCGCCGCTGGCCCTTCGGTTCGACAGGTAGATTGTGTCAGGGTTACTGCCACCAACGTAAAAATGGCGGAAGCAGTTTCTGCAGGTTGTCCTCTGTAATATCCCGGCCCTGCACGCCAAAAAACAGGGAAACCCAATACCAGCGCCATTCTGGCAGCTTTTCAAGGTACTTTATCGCTTCCGGCACCGATGTGGATTTCTTGACATCCCCGATCACCCCAATGTCGTAGACGGCCTCGGCCAATTCCAGTTGTCCGTGCTCCTTCACCGTCCAGTGAAACTGGTGGCGGAAGGGTGTGGTAAACGGATTAAACCCCGGTACGAGGCCATTGGTCACCTGCAGCCAGATGTGAAGGGGAACCGTGGGAATCAAGGAGTTGAACGTCTCCAAAAACTCCGCATCGGAGGCCAAAGTCATCAGCGGCCACGGCGTATACATCACGTAACTTGTTGGAATGTTGTACGCCCGGGCCTCCGTGCTCATCCCCTTCTCCAGCCGATATCCGGCGCGCGCGTCTTTCCCCTGCCCGTCAATGCCCACTTTCAGCACACCTGGCTGACGTGACAGGGGGTGAGGTGACAGCCACCAGGTCTGGCCGCCCGGCCTGTCCACGCTCGTGGTATGAATCGGCGCTGCTTCGGACCGAGTCAGAATATCTTGTGCCAGCGCTAGCGCGGATTGGCTTGTGTCAGTTGCCATCATAGTCAACGGCCTGGTCAGAACCCAGTCAGGACCCCTTACGCGGGGCACGAGAATGCAACTTCAGAGCCCCGCATGCGGTGGTCTCTCTTCCCGACTGGAACCAGGCCTTCCTCCTCTCGGATTTTGCTGCCCGCATGGGACAGCCCACTGAACAGTGTCCGGCTCTTTACACCAAGAGCCGTTCATGTTCGATTTTCATGCAGCGGTCCTCAATCACGCTCAGTCCGCCGGTTTCAGCAATAGACCGAGCCACCTCACTCGCAATTCCTAATTGCAGCCAGAGCACCTTAGCCCCAATGCGCACGGCGCTCTCAGCAACTGCGGGCGTATCTTCCGCCTTGCGAAACACATCGACGATATCGATGGGGAAAGGGATATCCTCCAGCCGGGGATAAACTGTTTCGCCCAAAATCTTCCCGGCCCGGGGATAAACCGGAACGATCCGGTACCCGTGGTCCTGCAGGTACTGCGCCACCTGGTAGCTCGCGCGTTCCGGCTTGGGAGACAGCCCTACCACGGCAATGGTGTGGTAGCGGCGCAGAATCTCCCGTGTTTGGTCGTCGGTCATATCTGATCCCCCCTAGTCCACCAGTGTCACCCAGGAATGGTATTCCTTAATGAGACCTCTCACCGCCTGGTTATAGCGCGTCTGAATCTTGAGTGTGATGTCCCCCACCTTACCGTCTCCCACCGCTCGGTGGTCAATCCGTGTAATGGGCGAAATTTGCACTCCCGTGCCGACGAGAAACAGCTCATCGGCAATATAGAGCTCGGACCGGTCGATAGTGCGGCTGATGGCTCCAATGCCCAGGTCCTCGGCCACATCGACCACAGTCTGGCGGGTAATGCCCTCCAGAATATTTTCGCTGATTTCGGGCGTGACCAATACCCCGCCACGCACCATAAAGAGGTTGGCCGCACTGCCCTCCGCCACATGCCCAGCCTCGGTAAGGAAAATCGCATCATCGAATCCGGCCAGATGGGCATCTGTGGCTGCCAGCGCCGTATTCACATAAGACCCTGTCACCTTGGCGCGTGAAGGAATCGCATTGTCTTCCAATCTGCGCCAGGCCGACACGCATACGTGTATGCCAGAGGTGGGGAGGTAGTCGCCAAGAGGCACGGCGAACACGCCAAACGCATCGCGTATCCCATCCAGTGACACCTTGATGACCGGGTCGGCCTTGAAAGCCAGTGGCCGGATATAGACATCCTCATGAAAGTCTTGCTGCCGTAGGAGCTCAACGGTGCGGGCCATCATCTCGTCAATGCTGTGGCCAGGATCTATGCGCATGATGCGGCATGACTGGGAAAAACGTTCATAGTGCTCCCGCAGCTTAAAAATGTACAATTGGTCTTGCTCTTGGTTATGGTAGGCCCGAATCCCCTCAAAACACCCGGTCCCGTAATTGAGAGCGTGGGTGGCAATGGATACGGTAGCCTGTTCGAGAGGCAGGTACTGGCGGTTAAAATACGCAAGCGGCATGCTGAATCCTCCCCAGAAGCAACGTAGAATAATCTTAATATATCATGGAAAGCCGCCGGCAGTGAGAACTGAATCAATAATTGAGGCCGAAACCCGCCGGTCGGCAGTGAGTGCCGCGCCTCGGAACCGGTCTCCGGTAGGATTTTCGCGCGGACTTTGGTATGATTTACGCAGAAGCGAAACGGGACGGGACAGCAACAGTCTGGAAAGGAGCGCACCGTGTCAAAGAAACCGATTTCATTTAAGGACCACAGCCGGAAACGGCACATGGAAAAGCTGTATAAAAGCAAACCCCGCCGCCAGGCTCGCGAATGGGATGATTTGGTAGATTACTGGCGCTATTTTCTGCGCAATCCAGCCCAAGTCGCGGGGCAGGGACCGTGGACAGACCGTATGCTCTGGAGCAATGCCATTGTGGCGGGAATTCTGGCAGCGGTCCGCGTGCTGGTTTTTGGCGGCATACATGTGATGTTCATGCTCAGCGCGGTCATCAACACGCTGTTTATGGCGTTTTTGTTTTACTACGCGCTGACGTGGGTGGTGGTCTGGGTGCTGAACCGCACGGAGCCAGGGCGGCGCACGTATGCCGTGGATACGGTCCGGGTGCAGGCGATTGTCTACTCTGGCTGGATTGTCATTCTCACACTACTGAGTTGGGTGCCGGTGCCGGGCCTCGTATATCTGGGCGCCTTGGTGCTGGTCGTGTTTGGCGTACGCGCCGTACGGCAGCTTTACGGCGTAACCTGGCCGCGGGCTATATCCAGCGTGCTTGCCGGTTCACTCACGATGCTGATTGTCATTATGATTTTGAATCATCTGGCCGCAATATGAGAATACTGGGGGGGAGCCTGTAGCAGCTTCAATGGCCCAATAGTCTGTTGGGGGAATTTCATGAATATGGCCATTGTCGTCCGCAGGCTTTCGGGGCACGGCGGCATGGAGTCGGTTATCGCGACTGTTAACCAGACAGCGAGAAGCTATGGCATCCCCCTCGAAGTATGGGCCATGGGCCATCCCGACGATCCCTCATGGCTCCGGGAGACGTTGTGGCGTCAAGTCAATATTGACCAGGGGACGGCGCGCCGTCTGCAGTTGCAAGCCAAATTGCCCTTATATGTTGGGGCTTTGGCTTTTTTGCTGCGCACAACCTCCGTGGACACACTCCTGGCGACCGACCCCACCTTTGTCGAAGCGGCTTTTTGGGCCCGGAAACTGGTCAGGCGCCCTCTGCGCATTATTTCCTGGCTGCACTTTCCTCTCGACCGGATGGCGCACATCCACCATCTCCTGCATGCGGACGGCCATCTGGCCATTTCCACGGGACTGGAGCGGCAACTGCGAGCCATAGGGGTGCGCGCTCCCATTACGGTGACCTATAACCCGTTGCCGGCGGACTTTCGTGGCCAAGATCCTCCCACCTCTCCCGAGCCTGGCCATTTCTTGTATGTCGGGCGTCTGGCCGTCGCCCAAAAGAGAATTGACCTGATTCTCTACGGGCTGCAGCATCTCCCCTGGCCATGGCAACTGACACTCGTCGGAGACGGGCCCGACCGCGGCCTTTTGGAATCTTTGGCGGCTGAACTGGGTCTCAGCGGGCGGGTGCATTTTGCCGGCTGGCGGGCGGACCCATGGGAGCGCCAATCCCCTACGGCACTCCTTCTCCCCTCCGACTTTGAAGGGTTTCCCATGGCTTTGGTCGAAGCGTTGGCCCGGGGCATTCCCGTCATTGCGGCCGATTGTCCTAC
The DNA here is from genome assembly GCA_027344105.1 of Sulfobacillus sp. Classification (GTDB taxonomy): domain Bacteria; phylum Bacillota; class Sulfobacillia; order Sulfobacillales; family Sulfobacillaceae; genus Sulfobacillus. The sequence goes on along the minus strand of DAHWJO010000064.1, from coordinate 5,390 downwards.
GGGTCCGTCCGATATCATCTATGAGGGCAAAAACGGGTTTCTGATTTCCCCCGGGTCAACCCAGGGCTTGCGCTGTGCCGCCCAGCGGGCCCTGCATCCCCGTGCGTGGCGGTGGGATGCAGGGCACAGGCAAAGAGATGCCCTGCGCCGCTTTAATGCCGGGCGGGTCTTTCAGGCTATGACTGCGGGGATTGAGATGTGCCGGCCGCTGTAACGGCCTGCCATATATCCTCGATCATACGGTCAATATTTTGTGACGCGCCAGGGTCAAAGCCTAAATATTTTCTTGCCCGGGCAATGTCGGCCACTAGGACTGGCGGGTCCCCCGGGCGCCGCGGCTTGTGAAGGGCCCGCACTGGCTGGCCTGTCACGCGGCTGAAGCCATCCATCACTTCCTGAACCGAGTGGCCACGGCCGGACCCTACGTTGAAGGCGCGGGATACATGTCCCTGCGTGAGATATTCTGCTGCACTGAGATGGGCGGCGACCAGGTCCTGCATATGAATGTAGTCGCGCACCGCCGTCTTGTCAGCCGTATCATAGTCGGTGCCGTAAATTTCCGGCATCCCGCCACCGCGTATTGCCAACGCCACACGCGGCAGCAGATGGGTCTCGGGCACATGGCGCTCCACCACGCCCCCTACCATCCCGGCGACATTAAAATAGCGCAGCGCCACCCACGGCTGCCCGTAAGCCACATCGTAGGCATGAAGAATTTCTTCAAATTGCCACTTGGTGACACCATAAGGACTAATGGGCACTTTGGGGGCTTCTTCGGGAATGGGCACGACAGACGGCTCTCCATACACTGCTGCTGAAGAGGAGAACACAATCGGGACCGGCCCGACTTCGCGCAGCGCATTGAGCATGGCCAAAGGCGCGCTCAAGTTCTCCTGAAAGTAGCGCGCAGGCTGTTCAACGGACTCCGACACGACAATGAGCCCGGCACAGTGGTAAATGGTGCGCATGTCAAATTGGTCGGCAAGGGCCTTCCACAATGCTCGGTCGCCAATGGACCCCCGGACAACCTGGACCCCGTCCACCTGACTCGGAATATCTCGAATATCTACCACCACCGGGAATCTGTCCTGGTCTCTGAGCACGGCAGCAAGAGATTGTCCCACATATCCCAAGCCTCCGGTAATGACGACGGCCTCGCGCTTGACTGACGGCATAACTGTATCCCCCATTTCTATGACACCTTCCATGGTATCATTCCTGAATGGGTCGAGCTATGCTCCGAGAAGCCCGAGTGCCCAGCCAATGCCAGCCCCGACCCCTGCTGACAAAGACGCCAGAATTCCAAACTGCAGGCTGCTCTTCCAAATAGAACTGCCGGTAAACTTGCCCTTCAAGCCGCCAATAACCAAGGCTGCAGCAACCGAAAAACCCCAGGCCATGTCCCGGGCCGACAAAATCGGCAAGGGGAGGAGAAACGGCACAATGGGGGGGCTGGACCCGATCACCACCGCTACAGCCATAGTGGCCGCATTGGCAAACGGGGATTCCTCATGGCTGGGGTGCACTCCCAACGCCTCGCGGACCATGAATTTGAGCCAGCGCGGGCGGCTCGCTGTAATCGTTTGACGGATATCAGGTATAGCCGGGCGGGGTATCCCAATTTCACCCAACAGATCGTCGACCTCCCGCGCCTCCTGATGCGGGTGATCCTCAATGTCAGCCCGTTGCAGCGTAATCTGCTGCGTAACCCAGTCATTCTGGGATGTTGTCGCCAGGTATGATCCGACACTCATCGACACCACGGCCGCCCCAACCGAAGACAGTCCGGCAATGATAATCGACCCGTGGGACTGGTGGGATAAAGCTTCTCCCGACACCAGTCCCACGGTCGCTACCAGCCCGTCATTCACGCCGAATATCGCTTCACGCAAAAGAACCCGAACGTTAAGCGGGACGGCCGCCGGCTTGCGGTGGCGGCCAGAGGTCAGTCCATTGAGCCCATTTCCGCCGCTTGTCTTTGTTGACATCCAAACACCCCTTCAGGAAAGAGTGTCTGACGAATTCGCCGCCCTTATTCAGCACGGTTGGAGCGGGCCGCCCTGATGATGCCGACTTCGTACGAATTCATTCGCTCCTCGGGAAGCGAATCCAATGGCCACCACCGGAGATCCAGCAGTTCATGGCTTTCGGGCGTGAATACCACGCTGGCCGACGGGGGCTGGACGACATAATAAAAGCGCAAGGAGTGATAGGGATGGCCGAAAAACGAAATAAAATTTTCTTGCATGGCCACATAGCTCTGGACTGTCACGGACACCCCTGTCTCCTCAAAGAATTCGCGCACCAGCCCATCTTCAAGCTTCTCCCATGATTCGACGCCCCCGCCGGGGAGGTCCCATTTCTCACTGAACCGTGACAGTGAGAGCAAAATATTCTGATCTTCATACAGGAGGCCGTAAGCGGCTGGGCGGAACCGCACACTGTCGGCCGGAAAGCTATGATCGTGTCCAAACAGATCAGGGCAGTGCACAGGCTGACTAGGAATTTTGGGTCTGGCCACCAGCGGGTCCTCCTTCCGCAGTGTGGGCATGATGGTCCTCAGCACGGCGCGCAGCCTGTTCCAAATAGGTTGCCAGGTGCTCCACGGAGGCGGCAGCAAGGCCCGCTCGCTCGGCACCCCAGCGCATCTGCAAATGGCAGCCGGGATTGTTCACCAAAATTCGGTCGGGTTTAAGACTGGCGACGGCGGACATTTTGCTGTCGAGAATAGCCGCCGACCACGCGGGGTGTTCAATATTGTAAATGCCCGCCGAGCCACAGCAGCGGTCCTGTCCGCTATAGGGCACAAACTGGTCCCCCTCGACACTTCCAGCCAGGTTGGAGGCATCCTGGCCCGCATGCTCAACATTGACCAAGTGACAGGAATTTTGCAGAAGGACCCGCTCACTCCCGCCTTCGAGCGGCACGAAATCGGCCAGTGGGCGGAAGACGGTAGACCAGTCCCGGACGCGGGAGCTAAAATTCCGGGCCCGTTCAGCCCAGACGGGATCGCCCTTCAGCAGCTCACCATATTCCATGAGCATGGCGCCACAACCCCCTGCCGTATTGACAATCAGGTCATCGCCACCTGCCTCGAACGCCAATATATTCTGTTTGGCCATGGCCAATGCCGTCTCATGCTCACCCGCATGCAGGTGCAGGGCCCCACAGCACTTTTGCCCGCCCGGCGTGTCAACGGCCACCTTTGCCCGCTTCAGTAGATTTTCCGCCGAATGGTTGGCATCCGGAAACACCGCCGACATCACACATCCCCGAAAGAAACTCACATGGGCGCGCGGGTGTTCAGGCTGAGGAAGGACGGGCACTGACTGGGACTGATATCCCATCAGGGGCACCAAGGGGGCTAGGGCTTCTGGCATCGGCCACTGCTTTGCATGGCTGCCCATAGCAGACAGGGAACCCAGCCACCGCGGGTGCCTCACCAACGTCAGCATGCCGCGGGAGGCCCACCGTAACCGGTGCGGCCGCAGACGCCGCAACTGGGACAGGCCGGCTTCTAGAATTCGGTGGTACGGCACCCCCGACGGACAGGCTGTCTCGCAGGCCCGGCACGCCAGACAGTAGGTCAGGGACTCTTCCAGTCCGGGGCCGACCTCAATCTCCTGGCGGGCTGCGGCTTCGACCATGGCGATTCTTCCCCGCGGAGAATCCAATTCGCTCCCTGTCAGCTGGTAAGTGGGACAGGCAGGGAGGCAAAACCCACACTTATTGCAATGGTCAATGTCCTCGAGCACAACGCTCCACGCTTGCAGCGGTTCTGTCACTAGGCTCCCCCTCGTGCGTCTGACTGCGGTGCGGCAAAGACCCCACCGGGATCAAAGATCCTCTCGATGCGATCCGATATCTCCTGCCATGGTCCGAGCGGCCTCTCCCAGTACCCCGCCTGGGATTTGATCCGCGACATTCCGGGCAGGCGGGGCACGTCCCCAAACCACTGAAACACTTCGTACGCTCCTGACCCCGGGTATACCACGGTGCACACATTTTCACCAATCGATTCCCACAAACGGTACAGGTCACGGGGACTCACCCCGCCCTCGCCGTATGACCCGCGCTGCAGCGCGCGGTTCCAGGCATGGGTCCGCTCTTGCTCCCAAGGCGCCCAGGCGGCTCCCGGCACCCACGTTAAATCGACGCCGGCGTTGCGGCACAGCTGTTCCACCAGGGCCTTGACCTGCTCTGGCCCAGCACTTTCATGTGAAAACCACAGCCGCAGATCCCCGGGCCGCATCCTAGTCAACACCAAACCGTCCGGGCGCAGGGCACTGGTGCCCAATTGCAAAGCCATATCCAGCAGCGGCTGGATTTGGGGTCCTTGGGCATAGCCGAATACAGGGTCAGGCCCAAATGGCCGCAACCGCAAGATGACTTTCGACAAAATGCCCAGGCGGCCCCACGACCCCACTGCTAATTTCGTTACGTCATATCCTGCCACATTCTTCATGGTTTTCCTGCCAAAACGCAGGATCTGCCCACGGCCGTCGATCCATTCCACCCCCAGCACCACATCTCGCCAGCCCGTGAGATAGGCACTGCGCCAGTGTCTGGCATTGGACGCCACCAGTCCCCCGATGGTGTCATCACCGCTGTATGGCAAGAACGGACTGTCCAGCCCCTCGGCATGCAGCCACTGGGCAAGTTCCGACGCCACAGCGCCTGCTTCCACCTCCACGGTGAGATTGGCCTTGTCATAGTCCACAATGTTCTTAAGCCTGGTCAGGCTCAAGGGAGTGTCTAGAGGCCTTCCGGTCAGAGCCCAGCTGGTGAAATTGCCCCCGACCGACAGGTGGCGCTTCTCCATGCGCGCCTGCATCACAGCTTCCGCGGCGCCAAGGGCGGTCTCGGGAGCCCAGACGGCGCCTGGCGCCGCCGGGATGCGGGTGCTGCCAGGGACTGGGTCGTCTGGCCTCTCTTCTGGCGCCAAAACGACCTTGACCGGATTGAGGAGACCTTCAGGGTCAAAGGCCTTCTTCAGGTCAGCCATCAGCTGCCGTTCGCGCGGGCCATACATGAGCGAGAGATTTTCAAGCTTGTCAATGCCGATGCCGTGCTCTCCGGTAATCGCCCCGCCGCGGTCCACGCAGGCCTGCAAAATGTCACGGTCCGCGGCGTGCATGCGCCGGACCTCGTCCGCGTTGGCTGGGTCATAGGTGATGATCGGATGCAGATTGCCGTCCCCGGCATGGGCCGAGCAGAAAATCTCAAAGCCGTAGCGCTGGCCAACGCGGATGACCTCTTGCATCATGTCCGCCAAAAGAGGCCGGGGCACCGTCACGTCCTGAATCCACAAGTGCGGGGCAATGCGGGCGGCAGCCCCGTAATGGGAGCGGCGGCCGCGCCACAGGGCATCCGCTTCCAGATCACTTTGC
>DAHWJO010000063.1:0-17867 GCA_027344105.1 Sulfobacillus sp. | reverse complement strand
AAAATGTTGGAAACCGTCTTATCTGCCACTTCCCGCTCCGTCATGACCGCGACCACCGGGGTATTGTCTTCGATGAGCGCCAGCGTTCCGTGCTTGAGTTCACCCGCGGGGTAAGCTTCCGCATGCAGGTAGGAAATTTCCTTGATTTTCAGCTGTCCTTCCATCGCCAGGGCATAATCGATCCCGCGGCCAATGTAAAATACGTCGTGTCCTTTCGCAAGCCTCTGGGCCATTTCCTTCACCGGCTCCATCACTTCCAGCACCTGGTGTCCCAAAAGCGGCAGCTGCAACAACCCGCTGACCAAGTCTGGCCGGGCCGCACCCGCTATGTCAGCGAGGGCCAGGGCAATGAGGGTGAGGACCAGAATCTGAGTGGTATACGCCTTGGTCGATGCCACCGCAATTTCAGGCCCTGCCAGGGTATAGGCCACAGCGTCCGACTCGCGGGCCGCTGTCGACCCCACCGTGTTGGTGATGCTGAAGGTGAAGTGGCCAAGCTCCCGAGCCATCCGCAAGCACGCCAAGGTATCAGCCGTCTCCCCCGACTGGGAAATCGCGATCACCATGGTGTTCGGGGCAAGAACAGGATGGGCATAGCGGAATTCTGACGCGACATCGACATTGACGGGGATGCGCGCCAGACGTTCAATCAGAATCTTGCCAACCAGGCCCGCGTGATATGCCGTGCCTGCGGCGACAATCTGGATATGCTGCACCTTTTTCAGGTAGTCCTGATCAAGGCCAATCTGCTCCGGCACCACCGACCCTTGGTAGGTTCGCCCCAAAAGGCAATCCCCCCAGACATCCGGCTGTTCCATGATCTCTTTCAGCATAAAATGAGGGTACCCTCCGCGCTCAGCCTGGCGAATGTCCCAGTCTACGGTCATCACAGGTCTGCTCACCGGCTCCCCGGCCAGATTCATTATCCGCACGGTCCGCGGTGTCACTACCGCCATATCCCCGTTTTCTAGGATCTGAGCTGTTCTGGTGGCAGACAGAAAGGCGCTGAAATCGGAAGCCAGATAATTCTCGCCATCCCCCAATCCGATAATCAAAGGACTCGTCCGCCGCACCGCGACAATCTGGTCGGGCTGGCGGGAGGAGATGGCCAAAAACGCATAGGCGCCCTTGAGGCGGGCTTCCGCCTTCCGCACAGCGGCCTCCAAATCCTGAGCTCCCCCGTATTCCTCCAAGAGATGCGGGATAACCTCGGTATCGGTATCCGAAAGAAACTGGTGGCCGCGGTCAATCAGTTCCGCCCGCAGCTCCTGAAAGTTCTCAATGATGCCATTGTGCACCGTGGCAATCTCCCCATGGCAATCCGTATGGGGATGGGCATTGACATCGGTGGGGCGGCCGTGAGTGGCCCAACGGGTATGGCCAATGCCGCAGGGCACTCCAGAAGGCATAGCGCCCAGCAATTCCCCCAAAGCCGCCAGTTTCCCCCGGGCTTTTTGAATCGCAATGCCTGAATCTGCAGCCAGGGCAATGCCCGCTGAATCATAGCCGCGGTATTCCAGCCGCTTCAGGCCATCAAAAATAAAAGGGAGAGCGTCATTCTTTTCTCCCACAAATCCTACTATTCCGCACATCCGTCTATCGCCTCCACAGTCTGGAGCCGGTCCCGGCCACACGTCTTTGTGCTGTCCTTGCGAACAGCCTTTGTTCGTGATTTAACGACTGCCGGGAAGCCGGGGGTCACCCGCCGAGTGATTCGAGATCCCCCACCTCGTCAACCTCTTGCCCACAGCAACAGGTCCTGGCGCTTAAGAGCTCTGTGCATTATGCCTTGGCCGACTCCAAAGCACTGTGCACGACCGCAGTCAGGCGGTCGGCCCATAATTCAATTTCCTTTCGGTCACGGCCCTCAATCATAATTCTCAAAAGCGGTTCAGTCCCGGACGGGCGGATAAACACGCGGCCCTCCCGCCCCAAACTCCGTTCCGCTTCCTGGACCAGCGCCGGCAGTCCTGGAATACTTTCCCAGGGCACTGCGGCCTTGTCAATGTGCACATTGCGCAAAATCTGCGGATAGCGTTCCACCGGTGCCGCCAGCTCGGCCACAGAGTGCCCGGTGCGCCTGACCTCGGCCAATAGGGCGAGGGCAGTCAAAAGCCCGTCTCCGGTGGCGGCATACTGGGCTAAAATCACATGCCCAGACTGTTCTCCGCCTATTGAAGCGTCCAATTCCCGCATCCTGTCAGCAACCCAGCGGTCTCCAACCGGGGTGCGCTCCAGAGCAATGCCCCGCTGTTCCAATGCGCGCTCTAGGCCCAGATTGGACATCACCGTAGCGACCACTGTGTGCCCAGCCAGCATCCCCTGCGCGTCCATTCCCGATGCCAGCACATACAAAATTTCGTCTCCGTCAATAATGTGCCCGGTATGGTCTACGACAATCAGACGGTCCGCGTCGCCATCAAAAGCGAGCCCCAAGTCCCAGTGCTGGGCTAAAACCTGCTCGCGGAGAGTGCCGGGATCTGTGGCGCCGCAACGCACGTTGATCAGGTCGCCTTGCGGTTCGGCAAACAGAGGGTGCACACTCAGCCCCAAGGTGCGGAGCACTGTGTCCGCCGTGGAAATGGCCGCGCCGTGGGCCAAGTCAATCCCGATATGCAAATCCGGCATGAGTCCAGCAAAGAGTTCCTGCAAATATCGGTGGTAATGGGCAATAGCCGTGTCCTCAAAATAGAATAGGCGGCCAATCTTAGAAGCCTGTCCGGAGACAAATCTTTGGGAGCCGACCGTGTGCTCGACCTCTTCTTCTTGCCCCACAGGCCATTTGCGTCCCAAATGGTCCAAGAGCTTGATGCCGTTATACTGGGGAGGATTGTGCGAAGCGGAAATCATGACCCCCGCTTGAGCCCCCATCTTGACAATGAGATAGGCCAGAGCGGGCGTCGGCACCATCCCTGCCAAAATCACATCCACCCCGGAAGCCATGAATCCTGCGCTGAGCGCCGCTTCCAACATGGGCCCGGACACACGTGTATCCCGCCCTATCAACACTTTCGCGCCCCGGGGCATCTGCAGCGCTGCGGCTTGCGCAATTTCCATCGCCAGTTTGCCCGTCAATTCCTCATTGGCCACGCCACGGGCTCCATCGGTACCAAACAGTGACATCGACAACATTCCCTCCAAGCCCTTGTGTCCTCAGTTCTTGCTTTAGTCTATTACCCTGCCTTGGTAATGGTGACGCTTACGCTTACATCCTGATTCGTCACCCCGCTCACCCCCGAGGGAAAGGCCAGAGGCACCGCGGAACTCACCGGTGCGCTGTCTCCCGAGACAGATATAGGCACCGTGTAAATCACCGAAAGGGAAGACAAAGCAGACTTGGTTCCTGTAACCACGACAGATGCGGGATGAACAGCAATCGTCGACACGGCGAATCCTTTGGCGGGGTATCCCGAGATTTTAGCGACGACTCCCACCGTTTTCTCGGGCGGGCGTTTTTTAATGGACGCGGAGGCTGTCACCATGGTGGGCGAGACCTGCACATTCTGCACCACTCCGTCACGGGCGTTCAAGGGCATCAAAATCACCTGCTCCTGAAATCCGCTGGTGCGTCCCCCTACCGGGACTTCGGCCATCAGTTCCCGGATCTTGTCCAAATCCGCAGTCGGGCCGGATACCGTGGCGGTCTGCGCAGTCGCCGTCAGTTGGGTCAACTCATAACCCGGCGCGGGAGAGCCCACAGCCTTGAGGCTGATATTCATGCGGCGGGTGCCAAGCTCGTCTACCACCACTGTCACAAGCGCCGGCGCCACACTCACATAACTGGTTCCCACAGGCACAGACACCCGCACGGGAAGAGTATAAGTTCCGCTATGGGTCAGATTCTTCATGTCCACGAACGCAGAGATGGACTGGGGAGTGGTCTTGCCCACCGTTGCCACAGGCCCTTTAATCTGCACCTCCACATCGGTCGGGCTCATCGACATGATAGTCAGGTCCGACTTGGAAGGCGGATTGTATTCCACCGGCACCGGGCCGATCGAACGGTCCCCCACCACATGCGCATTGGTGGTCGTCACATCGACCCACAGAAAGAGCGCGACCACCAGGGAGAGGATTTTCAGTATGGTGTTGTTCTCCAGCAGCCGGTCCATCATGAATTCACGCCCCTTCGCCAGATTTTGAGCGAAGTATGGGGCTTAGTCACGAGCAGGCTGGTCAGCATCTCGCGCAGGGCCCGGTCTTCCAGCCGGCGGTACAGGTGCCCCTCAAGAGCGACGGAAATCCATCCAGTTTCTTCCGACACGGCCACGACGACCGCGTCGGACTGCTCACTAATCCCAATAGCCGCCCGGTGCCGGCTCCCGAGCTCGCTGCCTGGCTGGGCACTGTCGGTGAGAGGAAGAAAAGCCGCCGCCGCTATCACCCGGTCGCCGCGGATGATGCAGGCTCCGTCATGCAGAGGTGTGTTGGGCACAAAAATATTTTCCAGCAGCGGCGCAGAAACCAAGGCCCCGATGGGTGTGCCGGTGGCGGCATATTCATTCAGGCCAGTCGTTCTCTCCCAGACCAGCAGAGCGCCGGTGCGGCTCCGGGACAGGTGGTCGCAGGCGCGCGCCACCTCATCGATGGCGTGCGCCACATCGGCCTCTTCATGCATCAGGATGCCCTCGGAAAAAAAACGGCCCTGCCCGATATGCTCGAGAGCCCGCCGCAATTCAGGCTGAAACACAATGGGCAGCGCAACCACCAGCATTACCTGAATTTCCTGTAGAAGAAAGTGGGTGGTGTAAAGATGAAGCCAGCTTGACACTGGCACCGCCACTAGGAGAATGATAATGCCCTTGATGAGCTGAACAGCGCGCGTACCCCGGATCAGCAAAAAAAAGCGGTAGAGTCCGTAGGCGACGATAGAGATGTCGACTAAGGACAGGAGCCACGACGACCATGACATATTCTGAAAAAATGAGAACACCGGTTCCACCCCGCTTACCAGACCCCAATTATCCTATCCGCCCTACATAAGCGTACCATATTCTCAGTCCAACGCCACGCCTCCCGGGACAATACCAAAATTCGGATTCACATCCAGAGCGCCTATGGTAGACTAGCCGCGAGGGGGGAATATCTTTGCCACCGAAGTCGCCGGGTCACAAACGTTCTTTGCCTGCCGCCAGCCTCAGCGCTTTCACGGTCGCGCACCGCGTCTACCGCGTGGTCGGCATGTTCGTCGGCATCCTCCTAAGCATCAGTTGGGCCGCCTTGTGGCAGAAGGGCCGCCCCGACACAGCAGAAAAAGAAGTCTTCTGGCACGACCTCTACACACGCCAGGCGATTAAGTTCCGCCAGACGGCCGAGCAGCAGGGTGGGCTCCTGATCAAGGTGGGCCAGTTTCTCTCCAGCCGCGTCGACTTGCTGCCACAGCCGTTTATTGAACAGCTCCAGTCACTCCAGGATAATGTGAAGTCCGCGCCCTGGGCTGACGTCCGCCCTATTGTAGAACAGGAACTGGGCCCCTTGCATGAATCCTTTCTCATTTTTGATGAAGTGCCCCTCGCGGCGGCGTCTCTCGGACAAGTGTACCGGGCCGTGCTGCTTGACGGCACCCAAGTTGCCGTCAAGGTCCAGCGGCCATTCATCGAGAGCACGGTCCAGGCCGATCTCAAGGCTCTCGCCATCGTCGTCACGCTGTCCACCCGCCTGACCCGCTTCGGCCGGTCTTTTGACCTGTATACCGTTCTCAAGGAATTCCGCCGGATGGTAACCGAAGAACTGAACTACCAGCAAGAGCTGAACAATACGGAGCTCATCCGGCAAGATATCCGCCACCTGTCCTGGGTGGTGATCCCTAAGACGTATCCCGAGTTTTCGACACTGCGGGTGCTGACCATGGAATACTGCGACGGCACCAAGATCAATCAGCGTGACCAACTGATAGCGCAAGGACTCAGCCCTACCCTGATTGCGGAACGCTCGATCCACCTGTATTTGCATATGGTCATGGAGTCGGGAATATTTCATGCTGACCCGCATCCCGGTAATATTCTGGTGGCTAAAAATGGAGACTTGGTGCTGCTCGACTACGGCATGATCGGCATCTTGGACGCACCGACACGCAAGCAGCTCCGCCGCCTGTTCGTCGCTGTATCCAAACGCGACCCGGCCGAACTGGCGGCCAGCATGGAAGCTCTGGGAATGGTCCGGCCCGAGGCGGACAGCTTGCAGCTCCGGCGCCAGATTCAGTACCTGCTCGACCGCTATTACGCAGAAACCTTGGACGAGCTGACCTCTTTAGACTTGGTGGCCTTGCTCCGCGACTTCGAAAATCTGCTGCGCACGCAGCCTATTCAGGTTCCGGGCCACTTCGCATTTTTGGGCCGGGCTATCGCCATTCTCGTAGGACTGGCTGAAATGCTCGACCCAGACATCAATCTGGTCGAACTATTCGCCCCCTACGCCAAGCGTTTCGTCACGGAAGACCAAGGCGGCAGCCTGGGATTTGCCAAACGGACCGTAACGCATTTTGCGGCCACTCTAGTAGATTTGCCCGACCTGTCCCACCGCGTGCTGAAACAGGTCGAGAACGGGGAAATTGAAGCGCGAGTTGACTGGAAACAGGGCACGGCCCAGCTTCACCGCCTGCACCGCAGCGTGCAAAGCCTCGTGCAGGCCGTGTACGTCGTGGGCTTTGCGCTCACTGCAAGTCTCCTCCTCATCCACCACCAAGTCCTGGCCGCCGAGACCTTTTATGTGCTAGGCGCAGTGGCGTTCCTATACGGCATAGTGCGCCAGTGGCGTTAATCCGGAACAGGCTTTTCTGACCGCCGCGCAGATCCCTCTCCCCCAACGCCCTCAGTATTTTTTCCCGCCGCCCTCATAATTTTGCTTTGCAGGGGCATTCTAACAGTGCAAATCTGTTAGAGGGGCTGAGATAAGTGTTCTGGCAAATATTTGGCGCATCACTTCTGGCTCTGGCGATCTTCAGTGTGACCGCTGCCCTTTTGATGCCGGCATTAGAAACTGCGTTGTTCAATGCGCTTTCCGACCACTTTCTTGCCAAGGCTCTCAACACGCGTTATATGACGAGCCTCACGTCGGCCTGGTCGCTCATGCGCCGGGCCAACCCGCAGGTCTTTCTTGAAAATTCCCTGCGCGCTTCTCAGGACACGGCCATCGGCCGGCCCATGGGCACCCCGCTGACCTTTTCGCACTGGGAACAACTGGTCTTCAACCCCGCCCAGATTGCGCGGATGCCTACCCGCCGGCGCGAAGATGTGTCTCTACAGACCGTGATCGGCCCTAAAGCTCTGCATCCGCTGACCACTGATATTCCGGTTCTGATTGCTGGCATGAGCTACGGCGGCGCTCTGTCCCTCAAGACCAAGATCGCCCTCGCCCTGGGGGCCAACGGGGCAGGCACAGCAACCAACACTGGAGAAGCCTACCTGCCGGAGGAGCGCGATGCCGCGAAGCATTTGATTGTGCAATATCACCGGGGCACGTGGCCTCTGTCGGCCCAAAATCATCACGAGTACCTAAACAGCGCCGACGCGATTGAGATTCAGATTGGCCAGGGAGCGCAGGCGGCGGCCGCAATGGTCGCCGCCCCCGCCGACAAAGAAATGCAAAAGTATTTCGGGCTCAAAGACGGGGACCGGGCAGTCATCGCCGCACGCCTGCAAGGCGTCGAGTCACCCCGCGACTTTGTTCAGTTGGTGCATACCCTGAAAGGCCGTTACGGGGTGCCGGTCGGCGTCAAAATCGCTCCATCGGGGTGGCTGGAAGAGGACCTTGAGGTCCTCATGGATGCCCATATCGACTTTCTGGTTGTGGATGGCGGAGAAGGCGGCACGCACAGTGGCCCGCCCATTCTGCAGGACGACTTTGGCCTGCCGACAATGGCGGCCATCTCCTGGGCGGATGAGTACCTGAGGGATCAGAGCGCCCGCGACAAGCTCACCCTGATTGCAGCTGGGGGGCTGCGCACACCGGGAGACTATCTGAAAGCAATGGCGCTCGGCGCAGACGCGGTCTACATCGGCTATGCGGCCCTCATGGCGCTGTCCGCCTCCCAAGGCACCACAGTCCTGCCCTTCGCCCCTCCGGAGGACCTCCTGTACCACAAAGGCCACCACCGCCACGCCCTTGACGTTGACCGCGCCGCTAGCCACCTCACCCACTTTCTGCGTTCCTCCTGCGACGAAATGCGTTATGGGGTGCAGTCTCTCGGCAAGCTGAACGTCCATGATGTCAGCCGCGATGATCTCATCGCTCTCGACCCGTGGACTGCGCAAATGGCCAGAGTGGACAGCGTCATCCGGCCTTGGCTAGGCGAGCCCGGGATTTTCCCGGAACCCCCGCCCTTTCACTTTCGCGGACGCGGCAACCACCCAGATGTTCAGTAAGCCTACCCGAGCCTAGTCTGCGGTTGGACGGTTGCTGAGCGGGCGGTACCGCCATATCCCCTCCGCAACGGCGACTCCCGCTATAATGAGGAGCGCTCCGGCCCCCTCCGGGAGACTCAGAGCTTCCCCGAGGATGACCCAGCCCGCGACCGCGGCAATGACGGGAATGATGTAGAGGTAGAGACTGGCCTTGCCTCCCCCGACGGCCATCACTGCATTCTGCCACAAAGAGAGGCCCATGACGGTCACAAATACCACGGTGTACGCCAGCGGTCCCCACACTCCGACTCCTTGCGGCACCAGATGGCGCCACGTCATCCAGGGCAGCACTCCGAGTGTCCCAAAAAGGCTCATCCAGCCGGTAAGGGCCACCCCGGAAATAGGCAGGTGAAAGCGGTCGGTAAGCACGGTGAACACGGCCCACAGAAAGGCAGCCAGCAAAGCAAACCCGTCCCCTGTCAGGGACCCGCCCGCTGATGCGCCCACGAGGAGAAGCACTCCCACAAGTGAAATGGCTGCTCCCACAAACATCTGCCGCCCTGAGGGCCGCATATGCAGAAGCCTTTGCCCGACCAGTGTCATCAGCGGCGACAAGTCAAATAAAAATGCGACATTGGCCGCCAGAGTGTCGTGAAGGGCGGTCGTAAAGGCCAGCTGGTAGAGGGTCACCCCGGTCAGTCCCAACACCGCCAGCTGAACCACTGCAGCCCAGCTGGCGGGATACTGCCGAACCATCCATGGCACGGCTACGAGTGTTGTGGCAAGAAAGCGCCAGAACACAAAATCGGCGGGGGGGAAATGCCCGACGCCGATTTTGGTAATGACATAATTGAGTCCCCAGCTCAGAACCACCAGCCCCATGCTGAAGTAAAAGGCGCGCCGGTTCATAGAGAATGCCGTTCCCGCTGCCCCACAAAGTACGATAGCGCCTGCAATTCCAGTGTCAGGTCAATGGGTTGCACAAAAACCTCCGGATAACGGGTGCACACCGCCACCGGCGCAAAATTTAGAATGGCGCGGACCCCGCACTCCGCCAGACGGTCTGCCACCGGCACGGCCGCTTCTTTAGGCACTGCCAGGACGGCAATTCCGATGCCCAGTTCACGGACAATATCTTCCAGCCGCTCTACAGACTCCACCCGCAATGACCCGACCTGCGCCCCAATAATCTCGGGGTTGCTATCCAAGAGCGCCATAATCTGCACGTCCTGGTGCCCTTGGGCCACATACCGGACAAGCGCTGTGCCTAGGTGGCCTGCGCCCACCACCATGGCCCGCACCCCGCGGTCAAGCCGCAGGATCCGGTAAATCTCCTCACGCAGGGCCATGACATCATAACCGACCCCGCGAGTCCCAAACGCCCCGAAATAGGCCAAATCCTTACGCACTTGCTCTGATGAATATCCGGTGGCCTGTCCCAGAATCACCGAAGTCACGCGTTCTTCTTGGCATTCGGTCAACCACCGCAAATATGCCGGCAGACGCCGGATAGCTGCATCAGGAATCCGCTGCACAAATATCGCTCCTTCTGGTTGGCCGTTCTTCTCAGTATTCCCTTGCCAGCACGAATTCCGCCAGTTCCTCCAAGGCGCTCCGCGCCGGGCTGGCAGGCAACTGCCCGCACATGCCAAGAGCTTGGGCAATGTGGTGCTCCGCCTGCACTTTGGCGTAATCCAAAGCGCCGCTCTGCACAAGAATTTGCCGCAGTTCCTCTACATGGCTGCCCGGCTCGGCGGCAGACAAAATTTCTTGCACAGCGCCGCCATAGGCGGGCTGCCCCAGCGCGTGAATAATGGGAAGCGTATACACTCCGGCTGCTACATCTTCTAGAACCGCCTTGCCCAATTTCTCCGGGTTAGCCAGCCAGTCGAGCAGATCGTCAACGACCTGGTATGCCAGCCCGATATGGTGGCCATACCGCGCCAAAGGAACCTGAATTTCCTCTGGGACCCCGGTCGCCAGCGCTCCCAGACGGCAGCTGGTCTCCAGAAAAAATCCGGTCTTCGCTTCGATCCGCTTCCAGTACGCCTCTTCTGTGGCAATGCGCCCGTGGTCCATGTTCTGGTAGATTTCCCCCACACACATGACATGAACCACTTTCGCGGCCAATTCTACGATCTCCAGGTCCCCCGCTCTGGAGAACAGGCGGAACGCGGAGGCAAACAGAAAATCTCCCGACAAAACGGCCACCGCATTGCTGAATTGCGTCCGCACTGCCGGCATTCCCCTGCGCAGCACCGCGTCATCGATAATATCGTCATGAACCAGGGTAGCCATGTGTATCATTTCCACCGCCGTGGCCACCTCGACCAGACGTTTGGCATGGAAAGGTTCTGGACTCACACCGAACTGGCCGGAAAGAAGCACCAGAGCCGGCCGCAAGCGTTTTCCGCTCGCCAGCAGAAGGTATTGCGCCACTTCCTGGATCAGTTCGTTGTCCGTCAGCAGTTGCTCTTCGAGCATGGCATTAACCTGGGCGAGATGAGGCTCCACCAATGAGAAAAACTCCAAAATAATCTCCTCTCTACCTGAGAAGGGTATGAAATATGCGCAACTTATCGTGCTAAGTTTAGCACATCCCCCGAAGATCTTAATGAAATTCTCATTTAGTGCAGCCAGAAAAAGTTTGCCGACTGATTAACCATATGCACGACCGGAGTGGGGTACACCCCCAGCCCGATGGTTCCGACCACCGCCACCACCAACACCACGATCTGCGCCCAGTTGACATTCCACCCCGCCAGAGCCTGCTCATTGCTCTCGCGCCGGAACATGGCTTGCAGGGGCCGCAGGTAAGCGCCAAGACCGAGAAATGTTCCCACAACCAACCCGACGGCAAGCCCTGGCTGGTGGGCAAACAATGCGGCCTGGAGCAGGTAGAATTTGCCGATAAACCCACCGGTCAAGGGAATCCCTGCAAAAGAGAGCATAAATACGATGAACAGCGCCGCTGCCCAGGGCTTCTTGTGAGCCAGGCCCTCGAGGTCGTGGATGGTCACGTTTTTCTCGCCATTGGAAATCATAGTGATGATGGCGAACGCCCCAATCACGGCCAGTCCATACGGCAGGAGGTAGAACAGCATGGCCCGGGCCCCAACGACAGTGTGCACCGCCACCCCGATTAGTAGAAAGCCAGCGTGGCCAATTCCCGAGTATCCAAACAGACGCTTCAGATTGGTTTGGGTTAGCGCAACCAAGTTGCCGACGATCATAGTCAAGAGGGCAAGATAACCCAGCAGCGGGCCCCACGCATCCGGAGAGAGATAGAAGCCGTAAGCCAAAAACCGGAGCAGAATAACGGCGGCTCCCACTTTGGTGCCAAACGCCATGAAACTGGTCACCGCGTCGGGAGAGCCTTCATAAACGTCCGGGACCCACATGTGAAAGGGTACGATAGCCAGTTTGAACAGAATCCCAACCAGCGCCAGCATCAGGCCCGCGGCTAAGATTGGGGAATTGCTGCTCACGGCCGCGGCAAAATCCGTAAATGTCATGCTCCCCGTCGCTCCGTAAATCAGAGCGAGGCCAAACAGCAAGATTCCCGAGGAAAACGCTCCCAACAGGAAATATTTCAAACCGGCTTCCCCGCCCAGAGGATCCCGGTGGGACGCCGCGAGAATGTATAAGGGCAGCGATAGAATCTCGACTCCCAAAAACAGGGTGATCAAATTCGCTGACATCCCAAGTGTCATCATCCCTAACGCGGACAGCAGGACCAGCACAGGAAACTCATCGTGCTCCCTTTCTCCCTGCCACCCCAGAAGGATGGTGGAGCCTGCCGCTATCATCACCAGAAAATCCACAAACAGACTGTAATTATCTACGCTGAGACTCTGGTTGAACAGCAGAACCGGCTTCAGGTGCCGGCTCCACAAATCTGCCGTGGCCCACAAGCCGCCGATCGTGCCCAGCAGCCCTATCCATGACGGCAGCGTAGAGTGCGCGCGGCTGACCATGATCCCCAGCATGGCAATGAGCAAAGTGCCGAGGATCACGTATTCCGGCAACATGGTTGATGTGGCGCTCATGAGGAGGCGCCTCCTTTCGTCGCCAAAAGATGCACGGCGTGATACAAAGTCGGCGCCGCGTGGCTGGTGATGCCAGCTGGCCACACCCCCAGCAGAAGGACCAAGAGGGCCAATGTCCCGATGTAGCCGACCTGCATGGCCGTCAAGTCCAAAATGCGCGGCCCCTTTCTGACACTTTGCATGACACCTTGGAACAGCCGAATCATGTACCAGGCGGCGACTATGAGCACAATGCCGGCGATGACCGCAAATACCACGTCATGCGCCACCAGCCCTTGAATAATGAGATATTCTCCGACAAATCCCGGCAGTCCCGGCAGTCCCAGGGCAGCCAGCGCAAAGAACAGAAAGTACGCGGCGAGACGGGGGGCATCATCATTGAGTCCGCCCATGGCGCCGATCTCCCGGGTTTTGGTGCGCTCTTCAGCGAACCCGAGCACCACAAACAGCCCGCCAATAATCAGTCCGTGCGCCACCATGAGGAATGTCGCGCCCAGAATTCCTGCCTCGGTAAGGGAAAACACCCCGAGCGCCATCATGCCCATATGCGACAAAGAGGCATATGCGCTCGCCATTTTCATGTCCTTTTGGCGCAAGGCCATAAAGGCTCCATACAGCAGGCCAATGGCTGCAAAAATCAACAGCCCGGTTTGATACTGGCGCATTTGCGGCATAAAGATCGGCAGCATAATGCGAAGAAAACCGTAAATTCCCGCTTTGGACATCACTCCCGCCAACAGCGAGGTGACAGGAGCCGGGGCATCCGAATAGGCGTCCGGCATCCACCCGTGAAAGGGCCATAGGGGGGCTTTGATGGCAAATGCCAGAAAGAATGACGCAAAGACCCAGGGCGCCACCGCCGCCGACATGGGCACGTGCGTCAGCTGGCCGATTTCAAAGGTCAGCGCTCCGAATGGCTGCGTGTGCAAAACAGCTACCGCCACGATCCCGATGAGCATGAAGAGACTGCCCACCAAGTTCATTATCAGCCACTTCATCGCAGCCGGGCGGCCCCGGCTCCCGGAGTATCCCGTCAGCAGGAAGAATATCGGAATCAGAATCACTTCCCAGAAAACATAGAACAGCATGAGGTCCAACGACTCAAACACTCCTGCCATTCCGAATTCCAAGAAGAGAATCCAGAAAAAGTAACTGCGCCGATATGTCTTGGACGAGGCAAACAGCGCCATCACGGTCATCACCGCCGTCAGTCCAATCAGGAACAGAGACAGTCCGTCCGCCCCTAAATGAAAGCGCACCCCCCACTCGGGGATCCAGGGCACATTGATGTTGGCGGGGCCATGGGCCAAGAGCACCACAAACGCAATAATTTCGATCAGGCCAAATCCTACAGCGACACCTTTTGCCGCCCGGTCGCCGCTGAACAGCACGACGAAACCGCCGATCAAAGGAATCGCCAACAACCACACCAAAACCATCTCACAGCCTCCTCACAGTTTCTGCAATAACCGAGACAGGCCTGTTACACGCGGATAAGGTAATAGACCAAAAGCGCACCGACTCCGACCATCATGGAGAGCGCGTAGCGGCGTACGTAGCCCGTTTCCAGAGGTCTGAGGTCTTCGCCCCAGTCCCACACAACGGTCCCGAGGCCTTTGACGGTCGCCAAGATTCCCGTCTCCGCCTGCATTACTGCGTTCCCGATTTTCTGGAACGGCACCACCGCCAGGTAGGTCCACACGGTGTCCATATACCAGGCGCGGTACATCCACCGTCCCGGGCCGCTCTCAGAAGCTGCATTGGTGGCCGTGCTCTTGCGGATATACAGCACATAGGCAATAAAGAACGCAACCACAGCCAGCCCGACTGTAAAGATGGTCGTCCATATAGGGCCCGATTCCATGGCGGCATGGGGTGCCCCTTGGTATAGAGAGAAAGTTGGCGCCAACCACTGATTAACCCAGTCCTTCAAAAATCCTCCAAACGTTGCAAAGACACCTAAAATCACCACCGGAACCGTCATTATCCAAGGTGCTTCATGAGCATGCTCATACAAAGAGGCATCCCGTGGTTTTCCGAAAAACGTCAAAAAGAAGAGCCGAAACATGTAAAAAGAGGTAAGTCCAGCAGCTACCGCTCCGACCACCCAGAGAATCGGATGGCCCAGATTATAGGTTTCTCCGAGTACTGCTTCCTTAGAAAAGTACCCAGAAAACGGGGGAATGCCAGAAATGGCCAGTGTCGCCGCTAGGAACGACCAGGTGGTCCACGGCATCTTGCGCCACAGTCCTCCCATCCGGTTCATATCCTGTTCACCCGAGAGGGCATGGATCACGCTGCCTGCGCCCAGGAACAACAAGGCCTTGAAAAAGGCGTGCATCATAAAATGAAACACCCCCGCCGAAAACGCGCCAACGCCCACTCCCAGCATCATGTAGCCCAGTTGGCTGACGGTCGAAAACGCCAGAACCTTTTTGATATCGCGCTGGAATATCGCACTGCTTGCAGCAAATATCGTCATGAATGCACCGATAGCTGCCACAAGGTACGCCACATCGGGAGCGAGACGCAATAGGGGATACAGCCGTGCCATCAAATATACGCCGGCCGTGACCATGGTTGCGGCGTGGATGAGAGCCGACACGGGAGTAGGGCCTTCCATAGCATCGACCAGCCACATGTGCAGGGGAAACTGGGCAGATTTTGCCATCGCGCCCACATATAAGAGAAACGCGGTCCACTCAAAAAACGCGGAGGGCGTCTGGTGATCGAAAATCCGGAACAGTCCCGGATAGGACACCGTGTGATAGTGCAGGTACAAAAGGGTCAGCCCCAAAAGAATCCCTACATCTCCCACTGTGTTCATAACAAAGGCCTTCTTGGCGGCCCGGACGGCCGAAGGTCTTTGGTACCAGAATCCGATGAGAAGATAGGAGGCCAGTCCAACCAGCGCCCACCCAATCAGCAGAATCAGCAGATTGCCCGCCAGCACCAGCAGCAGCATGGCGAAAACAAAAAAGTTGAGGTAAGAAAAATACCTGGCCTTGTGAGGGTCGTCATGCATGTAGCCGATCGAATAGACGTGAATCAGCATGCCAACCCCCGTAATCACCAGGAGCCACAATCCCGACAGCGGGTCCAGGTAATACCGCCAGTGGATGGCGGGACCAAACCCCGTAATCCAGGGAAAGACCACCCCTGTCAGCAATCGGTGGTGGACGGGAAGCCTAGAGAGCTTCAGCGCCTCCGCAATGCTGATGAGAAAGCTTATTCCCACCAAAAGACTCGCCCAGATCCCGGGAAGCTTTTTGGGCATTAAACCTTTAAACATGCCAATGGTTATTGCTCCAAACAAAGGCAACAGCACAATTTCTGCTACACCTTGCATATCAGCCGCTCCTTACCGGACACTCAGTGTCGTGTCCCTTCGTTGATATTGCTATCCTTTCATGCGGGAAATCTCATCAATATCAAGGCGGTGCCTCTTGTGGTAGACGCTGACAATAATGGCCAGACCGATGCCCACTTCCGCCGCCGCGGTGCCCATAATCAAGAACGCCATCACCTGCCCATTCATGTCATGAAACTCGCGGGCATAGGCAATGAACACGAGGGCCGCAGCGTTCCACATCATCTCCGACGCCATGAACATGATGAGAGGATTGCGGCGGAACATGACGCCGATAGCCCCCACCGTGAAAAGGATTGCGGCCAGCGCGACTACCCAGTTGATATAAATCATGCGCCCTGACCCTCCTTGCCGTTCGTGCTCTCCGCCTTCGGCACAGCCGCGCCTGCGGCCGCCTCCCGAGCCCTCGCAGCGGCCGCCAGCTGGCGCTCAATCTGCCGCTCACGCTTGGGCGGGTTCAGCACCAGCACTCCCAGCGCTGCTGACAGGAGCATGATGGCTATGCCCACCAGATAGATGAAATCCGGGCCCCACAAAAGCCGCCCTATGCCCTGCAGGTTGCCGAAATTCGCGGGCAGCGCGACTTTCAGTTCCGCTCCGGGATACTTGATGGCCAGCGCCACTAAAACAATCCCCACGATAATGGATACGATACCCGCCCAGGCCCGCTGCCCCGCCAGATCCTCCGGGGGTTCGCGGTCCTCTTTCCCGGCCGTAAGCAGCGTCACCACGAACAAGAACAGCACCATGATGGCTCCGGCGTACACAATCACCTGCGCCACCGCCAAAAATTCCGCTTGGAGGTCCAGATAGAGAAGCGCCAAAGACAACAAGTTCCCTACAAGATACAGTGCGCTATGCACCGGCTGTCGGGCAGTGATGACGCCAATAGCGGCAGCAATCGCCAAGACAGCCAATATGCCTATTCCGACCATAATCCATGGTCACCTCATTTCCTGACAGGAGGATGGAGTAACTCTTCTTTGTCCGCAATCATTTCCAGGCGGTCACTGGCCGCGAGTTCATTAAAGGGCGTCAGCCGCACCGCGTTCGTGGGACACGCTTCTTCACACATGCCGCAGAAAATGCAGCGGATCATATCGACCTCGTAATCCACGGCATAGCGGTTGGTCCAGGACACTGCCTTGCCGTCCTCAGCCTCGGCTGCCACAACCCGGATAGCGTGGGCCGGGCACACCGCCTCACAAAGCCCGCACCCCACACACAATTCATGCCCGTCCCCGTCTTTGGCCAGCATGTGCTTGCCGCGGAACCGGGGAGAATACTCCCGCCTCTTTTCGGGATACTCAATCGTATCCCGCGGCTGGCCCAGGGCATGAAAGGTTGATCCCAATCCTTGCGCCATCGCCTTGATCCCTTCGAACACTGCAATCCCTCCTTCAACTTCAAACCTCGAGCCGCTGCCATTTGCATGCGATAAGGAAGGTCCGCTGCATTAAAGCACACCTGACACAAACGCTGCCGTCGCCACGAAGTAGACCAGTGCCGCCGGGACCAGGTACTTCCACCCAAAAGACATCAGCTTGTCATAGCGGAAACGGGGGAATGTCGCCCGCACCCAGATGAACACGAACATAGATACGCCGACTTTGAGCAAAAACCAGATAATCGGCGGGAGGAAGCTGGGCCCGAGCCACCCCCCAAAAAACAGAGTGACCGCGATGCCGCTGACGGTGATCATGTTGATGTATTCAGCAATGAAGTACATGGCAAAACGGAATCCGGAATACTCGGTATGGTATCCAGCGACCAGTTCCGACTCAGCCTCCGGCAGGTCAAACGGCGTGCGGTTGGTTTCCGCGAAGGCCGTAGTGTAATAGATCAGGAACGGAATGATTTCCGGGACAAAAAACCAGCCGTGAGCCTTTTGGGCGAGGACGATCCCCTCCATGTTGGCGGTATGCGCCAGCATCAGAACTCCCATTACCGAGAGACCCATAGCCAGTTCGTAGGAAATCATCTGGGCCGAGGCCCGGATGCCGCCCAACAGAGAGTACTTGTTCTGCGATGCCCAGCCGCCCAGCACTATGCCGTAGATGCCTAAAGAGCTGAATGCAAAGGCAATCAACAGGCCGATGGACGGAT
>DAHWJO010000062.1:0-17988 GCA_027344105.1 Sulfobacillus sp. | reverse complement strand
GCTGCAGACGCCGGAACCCCTGCGGCTCCCTTTGCGTTTGCCTCCCGAGACCCTCCTGGTCTTCACTCCACAGGTGCAAAGGGCGGTGGAAGAAGACCTCCAGGAACTGGGGGCTTTAGACGTCTCTCCACAAAGCCCGTGGACGGCGATGCGGCTCACCACCCAGAGCGACGTGCAAGACGTCCTGGCGGTTGTCGGTCGGCTCGGTGACCACTGGCTTCGATTTCGTTCGGCAGGACGGCATTCTCGGGATTTTGAAGACTTTCTATCGCGCCACCCCCTTGAAGACTGGGCCGCACTGCTGAAATTTTGGAATGAGACGGCGATGATCCGCGCACGTTACCACGACACCCTCTTCGCCTCCGATATCGACGCCGTGGAGAAAGCTTTGAGGCCTTCGGAATCGACCGTCTCCGCGCTGCTGCACCGCCTGACGGACAGCCAATACCGCTGGGCGCTGCGCCAGATGAAGGGATACCAGATATCCGCCGGGGCGCCCGAACATCCCTTGAATGACCTCCGCCAAGTCCAGGCCCTGCGCGCCCAGTGGCAGGCCTGGGGCTATCACGGAGTGCCGGACGCTCCCAAAAATCTTTCAGAGCTGGCGGAGCTCTGGCCGGATATTGCCCGCGACATGGAAACTTTACGCCATTTCGGGCTGGATGTCCGCCAGATGCCCGTGGAACACTGGGAGCAGACGCTGCGGCACTTGGTGGAAGACCGCCTGACACCCCTGCGGCTATACCGGATATACACCCTGGAACAAAAACTCAGCCAACTGGCTCTCGGCACTTTTCTCCAAGAGCTGAAACTCCGGCAGACGGAATCTAAGGACTGGGTTGCGGCATTCTATGCCATGCTGAGGCACTCGGCGCTCGATGCCGCATTTTCGCAGGAGGCCGGGCTGGCTACATTTACCCGCAGCAATCATGAGCGCATTATCCAGGAATTTGGCCAGAGCGACCGGCGGCGCATCGAACTGAACCGGGCCCGGGTTACCCGTGCCCACGCACAGCGGGCGGTGAACATACTCAACGAATATCCTCAGCAAGAAAGTTTGGTCAGGCAGGAAGCTGCAAAAAAATCTCGCCACCTGTCGGTGCGCAAACTCTTGCAGCAAGCACCGCAAGCGGTTCTCGCGCTCCGGCCGATCTGGGTGGCGAGTCCTCTCAATGTCAGCCAGCTCTTAGCCGCACGCACTGTGTTTGACGTGGTGATTTTTGACGAGGCCAGCCAGGTGCTTCCGGAAGACGCCGTCCCCTCGCTGGCGCGTGGCAGGCAAGCCGTAGTGGCGGGCGACAATCACCAGTTGCCGCCGACGATGTTCTTCGCCACTGCGGGAGAAGAAGGGGACAACGGGGATGAGGGCAGCGCATACGAGGGATTCGAGAGCGTGCTCGACCTCATGTCCGGTCTCACGGCCCCTTGGACCCTGGAATGGCATTACCGCAGCCGGGACGAACGCCTGATTGCTTTTTCGAACCATCATATTTATGGCGACCGCTTAGTGACGTTTCCGGGATGCGGCCACCTTCAGCCATTGCGACTGCAGCTCGTCGTTCCCCAAGGGCCAAGTTCGGAGGACGGGAGTGACAGTGTGGCGGACGAGGCCACGAAAGTCGTTGAGGAGATCTTGCAACATGCGGCAGAGCACCCGTCAGAGTCTCTCGGTGTGATCACGATGGGTCTGAGGCACGCGAACCGCATCCAAATGGCCTTAGACGAAGCACTGCGGGGACGTCCCGAGCTGGATGATTTCTTTGATGCCAAACGCCCAGACCGATTCTTCATTAAGAATCTTGAACGGGTGCAGGGAGATGAGCGGGATGTCATCATCCTTTCAATTGGGTACGGCAAAGACCGGACCGGCCATCTCCCGTACCGATTCGGCCCGTTACTCCAAGAAGGAGGCGAGCGGCGCCTGAATGTGGCCGTCACCCGTGCCCGCAGCCGCATGATCGTCGTCGCGTCGTTCGATCATCGGGACATGGACCCGGAGCGCAAGATGTCCCGCGGGGTCAGCCTGCTGCGGGAATTCCTGTCCTATGCCAGCTCGGGTGGCCAGATCCTAAGCGCCGAGCGCCCCAATGACGCCATTGCGCTCAACGCATTCGAGCTCTCGGTGCGTGACGCCCTGCAAAACCGGGGATTAGATCTTGTGGCTCAGTGGGGAGTCTCCCGGTACCGTTTGGATTTTGCGGTCAAACATCCGCAGCGCCCCGGACAGTTTGTACTGGCTATTGAATGTGATGGCGCCACCTATCATTCCGCACCCAATGCCCGGGACCGGGACCGGCTGCGCCAGCAGCAGCTGGAAGCTTTGGGCTGGAAGTTCCACCGCATTTGGTCCACCGAATGGTTCCGCGATCCGGCCGGGGAAGCCGACCGCGCAGCCGCAGTGTACCACAAGGCCCTGCAGGACACTGACGGGCCGCCTCCCCCGGCGGAAGCCCCGGAGAAATTGCAGCTCACAGCACCCCCAGGCCTGGCACGGCGCGGGGCACAGCCTGCAGCTGAACAGGGAATCCCTATTGACCAGCGGAGCAGCGCGGAGATCCTCGAGGTGCTGGACTGGATCCAAT
Source organism: Sulfobacillus sp. (assembly GCA_027344105.1). GTDB lineage: Bacteria > Bacillota > Sulfobacillia > Sulfobacillales > Sulfobacillaceae > Sulfobacillus. The sequence goes on along the minus strand of DAHWJO010000062.1, from coordinate 15,406 downwards.
CGGACGGTCTCTTGCGCACGGACGGGGAGCTGATGCAAGAACTGACCGGTGCCTTAGGCTACAAGAGGCGCGGACCGCGCATTGAAGAGAAGCTGCGTCAGGTCATTCAGCGCCACCGGCAAGAAGCCAAAGCCACTGGTCCCTGAATCTCTTTTCCCGTCTGCGGCAAAAAGGAGCGCCGCCCCAAAGGCGCCCCGGATGCTGCAATTTAAAAAGAAAGAGGAAAGCGGGGGCTTAATCATGCAGCCAGCACTGATCGTCATTGATGCTCAGCAAGAATATTTTGAGCCTTATGGACAGTGGGTTGTGGATGGCGGACCCGAGGCATTGGCCAATATCAACCGTCTGCTCACAGTCTGGAGGACCCGCAACTGGCCCGTCATACACCTGGTTCACGAGGCACTGGACCCACAATCGCCCGTGTTTCGCGCCAAGTCGGCGGGTGTGCTCATGCACCCCCAGCTAGACATTGCAAGCGGGGAGCCCGTGCTCACCAAACACTTTCCCGGCGCCTTCACCCAGACCCCTCTCGACGCTTATTTATCCCGCGCGGGCGCAGATACCGTCGTCATCACTGGATTTCAAACGCATCACTGTTGCGATGCGACCACACGGCAGGCGCGCGAGCGCGGCTACCGGTGCCTGTTCACCGATGATGCCACCGCTACACGGAATTTGAGCCTGCGCGGAACAATCGTCTCAGCTGCAGAGATCCAGCGGGCCACCTGCGCGGCCATGACAGGCTTTGCGGAAATTTTGCATACCGGCGAGGTCACGGCGGCTGCCGAGTTGGACGAGCCGGCATTCTGATGACGCCAGGCCTCCTGGCATCAACCAGTGCTCTGACTCCCCAGCCGCACTGGTTGAGGCCGACCATTGACTGTGACGAGAGAGCTGGGCAATGAGTCTGAGACCGGCTTGGATGAAACGATATCCTCTGCTCGCGCGTTTCTGGTTCTACCGCTTGGTTCGCGCCAATGGCGTGGGCATAGGCACCCTGGCCATTCAGTGGGCCGCCACATCATTTCCCCAGCCTGCGCTCGCTCTGGCGTATACCAATACCTTGGGGCGGGCCACCCAGGTTTTTACGGGCTATCTCGCTGGCTGGCTGTCCGACCATGTGCCGCCCATCCGCCTGATCGTGTGGAGCAATCTGCTGGCTGCCGTGTTTACCGGCGCCATTGCCATGGTCCTGAGAGCTCCCTACCGGCTAGTTTGGCTTATCGCCGCCGTCATTGTCTGGAACGCCTTTGCTGTAATTTCCCGCGCCGCGTCACCGGCCATCGTTCCCAAAATTTCCCGCCGCGAGGACTTGCCCGCCGTTAATGCCTGGATGAGCGCAGTGGGTCCGGCCCAGCAATTTCTTGCCAGTGGAATGGGAGGCATTCTACTGGCGGCGGGGCTGTTCCACACATTTCTGGCGAGCGGTCTCGCCACGGCACTCTCCACCATCTTTTTGCTGACCAAAAAAGCTTGGCCCTTGCCCAGCCCCCGCCACAGGCCCCTGCGCTCTCTCACCCTCGGCCTCTCTTACACCTGGTCTCACCGGGTACTGCGGCGCATGGTCCTATTTTCCAGCGTGCTCAACTTTGGATTCAGCTTTTATATCGGTGAATATTTGCTCTATATGCGGCAGACCCTTCACCTCGGACCGGCGGCCCTCGGCCTGGCTCTTACGGCTTCGACCGCGGGAACGATATTCTCCTTGATTTTCATTCCCCGCTGGCTGCCCCGCCACCTCCTGGCTATTGCGGCAGCTGCGCCCGCCCTCATGGCCATCGGTCTGGCCATTCTGAGCCTCTGGCAGAGCTGGGCGGGCTTCGTCTTGGGAGCGGCTGTCATTGAATTGGGTTCAGGGGCTGTGACCCAAGGGCTGGTGCTGGTCAGGCAGTCGGTCGTGCCCACAGATGTCATGGGTTCGGTTTCAGGAGCGCTCAGCATGTTCCACATGGTATTGGTGCCAGCCGGCATGGCCCTGGCTGGCGTGGTGGCGTTCACTTACGGACCTGCTGCGGCCATGATTTGCGCTGCAGCATTGGTGGCATCCGCATCCCTGCTGGCGCTGCCTTACGCGCGCCTCGCCGCATCATCTCTGGCATGTGGCAGCCTGCGGCCCTAGCGCCGGATCGCTCGCATCCGGTCTGGCGAAAAACCGCGCTTTCCTTGGTCAGGCCATCCAGCCGACCTATGCCCTGTCTAAAAGACTGCTGCCATCCAGCCGCATCCTACTTCCCCACGGCCCTGGGCGGAGCCGAAAAAGAGTCGACCATAAGGGGCTCTCTGCCCGTCTTGCCTCCCAAAGCAATATAGGTGACAGCCGTGGTACACCATGAGAGCCACAGAACCACCACCGTATCTCCAAGAATCGTGCCGGTAACAAATTGAGGGACAAATGGCGCGGCCGCCAGAGGCAGCAAACTCAAGGCCGTCCCCAGCCGGGCTCCTGGTTTCACTGCGCCCCATACCCACCTCGCTGCGCCTAAAACCAAGATACCTCCCGTCATGCGGTACAGGAGAGATAAGTGCGCAGGAGGCGAGTAAGACAGCCACGCCCCGAAATACAAATACAGCGCCAGGAGGAGCACGAGGGCCCACGCAGAAGGTGAGTGGATGGGTCTGGGCTCCGCGCCGTTCGCAAACAGATCCGGTTTCCACAGCCACAGCACCATTATCGCCAGCACGCTTTGTGCTGCCAGTCCAATTCCCGCGAGCCATGACATGATGATTCCGGGCACATTCCACAAGACCCCAGCGGTGCAAATGATGGTCTCAACCACTAAAAGCGCCAGCAAAACCCGAACAAGACGGGTCCACGCCGGCGTTTGCAAGCTGCGGCGGGTTATGGCCACCAGGAATACTGCCAGCGCTGCCACAAATCCCAAGGTGAGCAAACGGTGGACATATTCAATAAGGACGGCATTGGTGGTAAAGGACGGCACCAGGTCTCCCCGGCACAGAGGCCAGTCGGCACCGCACCCCATTCCTGACTTGGTATCGTGGTCAATAAACCCCAGAGCATTGACGAAAAAAATTCCGACCACGCTAATGACGCCAGCGACTTTAATTCCCATTAAGGATGATTTCTGCACAATCCACCTCCAGTCAATACGCCTTTTTCCCATTTCCTTGAAGTGTACAAGTCCAACACCCTTAATTGTCGCGACTTTTGTCTCCAATCGTCAAGATGCAAACATAAATCGGAATTATCACACATTAGAAGAAGTTAACTTCTCGCAATCCGAGGTGCAAAAAATAGTTCGCGGTGACTTGATGGTGTGAGTTCAGCGGTCCACGCTACAAACCGAGGTCGGCCAGGAGGCATGCAAATCGTCACTGTCTGAACAAAAGACCGGAGAGTTAGGCCTGCTGCCTGAGCACAGCGTCTTCAGGAATAAGCAAGGCCAGCCTGACGCAAATAGCGCGCCAACGCCCCAGTAGTTCGACCGTCGTCTGTGATAAAGATCCAACTCGGCGGGGGTCAATCTGGTCAAGTCATGGGTCGCAGGCCGTTTGTCCGCTAGGTCAGTCCGGGAAACCTCGCGGATATTCCCTGCAACAAAGATATCAAAAAGAAAGCTCGCGGCGAGCGGCGCAGTATCTGCCAACAGCAGGCAGTTTCCATCCCGCATGACTTTTTTGAAGTCGGTCGACGGTAAAGAAGTCCAAATCCATACAAGAGCCTCCGCTGCAATGGCCTAGAACTATATCGCTTAGTCAGTACTCAAAAGTTCTGCACTGCGATAGCTGACCGCACCGCAGCAAAACGTGTCTTCATGCTACTTTTAGCGCAAAACACACCCCTTTCAAAGAATACCAGGGAGTAACCTGATATGACAGTAGTTAGTGAATCCCTCAAGGATTAAATCTGATGTCAAAATAGACTGTGCCCGTCCTTTAGAGACGTTACGACTTAACTTTCCACTGGAGCAGAACTAGACTGTACCCAGCGATAAATACTTCCTACGAGCAGCGCATGATTTGAAAACAGCAGATTGCATGACTCGAGTTTTTAAGCACACCCCAAGACAGAGAATTGACACCCAAATCTCCACAGCGACGTGCAGCCGATAACGGTCAAGGGAGGCCGTGCCATACCCCAAACGCTCCGCAGCTTGATGGACACACGGCGTGTGGCTCCTCGTTGACAAGGACAGACAAAACCAGTCGGTATAGCAGCCGCTCCGTTTCACGGGCACGACAGCCGAAACCCCGAAAGAGGACGAATTTGGCGCCCACATTTTGGGGGTGCGGGAAGAGCCGACCTACGCAAATAGTCGGGAGTGAACTCAGACCAAATGTTCGGCCCTGAGTGTCCCTTTTTCCCTTATTCTCCAGATCACAATTAGCCGAACCTGTCCTCTCTCATGGTCGGCCCGATCAGGTAGCCTGTCTGGCCATCTGATAGTTCCGTCCTTCCCACCTCTGATCTTGGCGCCAGAAGAATGTGAATTCCACCGTCTGGATATGCTCCAGACTGACATCAAAGAAGTACATGCCGAGCCCGCTGTCCTGAAAGGACGCATGCAGTGTCGTCTGCCACTGGTCCGTGGTATAGATCAAATCAGCAAGGGCCGGCACCGCAATCCGCAAAACGGCATCCTCAACCCGCCATGTTTTGCGCTGGTGATTAGGCTGCCAGAACACGCGGCGGACCCGCGTGGTGTCCCCGTCGAGCAGATACCGGTCCGCCACGAGGGCGGGGGTTTCAAAAATCCTATTGTCCGCCGCTGAGCGGATGAGTTTAATGTATTCGGCGTGGGCCCAAACCAACGGCATCGCCGATCCTGCCGGACGTCCATAAAATAGGTCGGCAAGAGGGATGTCCGCCTGGTCCCACGTCTGCTCCGGCAACAGGCCCCCTGCCGATGCCGCCCCCTCCATGGCCTCGAGATAGCGTTCCGCATCCTGGCCGTCGGCAATGGCATAGTGTCCGCGCTCTCCCGCCAGCAACGGCCACAGCCGCCCGACGCCACTGCCTTGGAACGGCGCTCCGTCAGCCTGATTGCCGTACCCGTCATGATTATAGCGGTGCCAGAGTGGCCCGTACGGCAATTCGGTCTTGAGTACAGCATCGTACGCTGCCACAGATGCAAGAATATGCGGGTCACGCGGACTTTTCAGACCGTACCGGACCAATTCCAAAAACCCTCCATCAATAATAGCGTCCTCGGGATATTGGGTTGGAGCTCCCCACGGCTGATTTTTGATAGTCACCGCTCCCTGCATGCGGGGATATCCGGGGTCGTCGCTGTCAGGCGTGTGGATGCGGATATAGTACTGGGGATAGGCGGGGTCCACCATGCCGTGTGTGGTGAAAGTCCACATGTCAATCTGCTGCTGCCAGTAATCGGCGAGCTGTTCCGCATACTCCGCAGCCAGCACATCATGCCGTTCGCGCGCCAGGTCCGCCCCGAGCAGAAGCCCCGCAATCACTGCGGCGAGAGTGGACGGCGAGTATCCTCCATCCTCCTCCCAGCGGTCCTGCTGCGTCACCGGTCCTGTACGCGCTAAATAACTCAGAGCCTTTTTCACCATCGGGTAGACATCATCTGCAGGATGCAGCATATTCTCCCGCTGCAAGCGGTAGGCCAAGTGCAGGGGAAAAGCCGTTTCATCCAGTTGGGATCCTTGCCAGAATGGCGTCCCATCCAGCCAGAAGTTCTGGGCCCACGATCCGTCCTGCCTTTGGGTGGCCATCAGGAACAGCAGCGCCTCCCGGGCGGACTTTCCGTCACCCAAAGCCAGGAAGGCCTGGGCGGCTTCCACCATATCTCGGGGCCACACCAGGTGGTATCCTCCAAGATCCCCGTCCCCTGCCGAATTTCCCCAAGGAATCGACAAGGAAGCAATAATCCCTCCCGGAAACAATTTTCCGTGATGAGTTTTCAAGACCATGGCGGACACGCGCTGCACAAAACTATGGGGATGATCAGGCGGCAACAGGCCCGGCAGAGCCGCCATGTATTCTTCCCATTGGGCAATATAGTCCCGTTCTACGGCAGAATAATCGTGCAGCAGCGCCAGTTCCGCCGTAAACCGCGCCTCGGCCTCATTGCGTCCAAAAGCCATGATGACGGTCTGCTCGGCTTCCGCCACTCCCTCCAGTTCCGCAGTCATCGCCACGTTGCCGTGAAGCGCAGAGTCGTAGATATCGAGCCGGTGCTCATTGTGCAAAAGAGTCCACCCATCCGATGTGCCGACAAATCCCACACTCATCTGCCGGAACGGTGTGGTGGCCGCAACGCACAGATAGGTATTCGCCCGCCATGCCATCAGGGCCGGACGCCCCCGCAAATCTATCAGAGACGCCGAATTATCAGCGCCCTGATTGGCCATATGCGGGGCCACCAGAAAGAAGACCCGGTAATCGCCAGGGTTGCCCTTGAGAACCTCCAGCCGCACCTGCTGCATGAGCGTGTGGCTTCCCGGCCATGTCACAATCCTCTTGATCAGCCGGAAACGGCCGCCGGGATCTGCATTCACATACTGATAGGCCGGGGCGTGGGGACTGATGAATTCCAGGTGGTGCGTCAAGTCTCGTTTTTCCTCCCAAAACTTTCCGCCCGGCCCCACTATCAGAAACTCCGCATCACGGACATTGGCTTGATCCATGCGAGGAAAGTATATTTCGTTCAAAATTCCATGGGATATGGTAAACCATACCGCTGATTCAGCGGAAATTGCCGTGCCCACACCATCTTTGGCGCTGCTCGTCCACCGTGGGCTAATTCCTGGATAACCTGGAGCTTCCATTATTCACCCTCCTATTGATTTCTCATTTGTCGGTTGCATTGCACACCCGCAATTGAACCGCTCAAGCCCCGCCACTATCCGTGGTGCACCACCTACGCACCCAGCTTAGTCTCTAAAACATGTCGCGGGCATTCGTGCGGCCTTTTTTAGACAACACCCGGAAAGGCCAATTCCGGAGACGCTTTGCTGACGGCGCCGGACTTCTCCGCAATAGGCATATGCGGCTGGCAGACCAGACAATTAGGTCGGGGTCGTGCCTTGCTCTGGTGCCTGCTTGTGCGTCCATTCCTTTTCGATCGATTCCAGGGAGCGCCCCTTTGTTTCTGGTACGAGCTTATAGGCAAAAATCCATGTGCCCAAGCCAATGATGCCGTAAATCCAGAAGGTGTTCCCCCGCCCAGCCCACTGAATCAGAGAGAGGAATGTGAGGGCCACCAGCAGGTTCGCCGCCCAGTTCATCACGGTGGCGAGACTCATGGCCCGCCCTCTCACGGCTAGGGGGTAAATCTCGGAAATCAACAGCCAGAATACCGGTCCCAGCCCCACAGCAAACGACGCGACATAAATCATGAGGCTTGCCGCCGTCACCCACGCCAGTATGCCGCTGATATTATGCAAGTGGAAAACCAGCCCAAGCATTCCCAAACTTACCACCATGCCTGCCGTGCCCGTCAGCAGCAGCGGGCGGCGCCCCACCTTGTCGATCAAGCGGATGGCCACGATCGTCATGAGGACGTTGACCATCCCGACCCCGACCGTGGCTAAAATCGACACGGTGGCGGAATGGACCCCCGCCATTTCGAAGATGGTGGGGGCATAATAGATAATCGTGTTGATTCCGGTGATCTGCTGGAAAATCGCCAGCCCTATCCCTACAATCAGAGCCGGACGCAATGCGGGCGCCCACAAACTTGAAGATCCCGGCGATTTTGGCCCGATGCTCCGGTCAATTTCAGCAATTTCCTTGCGGACGTCATCATGCAGCCGCACCAAAACCTTTTCCGCTTGTTTCTCTCTCCCATGCTCAAGCAGCCACCGCGGGGATTCCGGCAACAGCACCATGCCAACGAGCAAAATGGTGGCAGGGATGGCGGCCACACCAAACATACCCCGCCAGTCTCCGTTCTTGGCAAAGAGATAGTCGATAAGATAGGAGAGGACAATGCCAGAGGTTAAAGCGAGCTGATTCAGCGAGACCAGCGCACCGCGGATTTTCGCCGGCGCGATTTCCGAAATGTACAGGGGGGCGGTAAAAGAGGCCACCCCGATAGCCAGCCCCACCCCGACCCGGCCCGCGACCAACAATCCCAGAGTGGGCGCCAACGCCGTAGAAATAGCCGCGGCCGCGAAAACAATGGCGGCGGCAATGATCATCTTGCGGCGTCCGAAACGGTCGGCCAGGGGACCGCCCGCCATTGCTCCCAACACGGCGCCCACCAGCACCGCAGCCACCACAAACTCTTCGGAACTGGCCGACAGATGGAAGTCGGTCTTGAGAAATAGAATAGCGCCAGAAATCGCTCCTGTATCATAACCAAATAACAGGCCCGCTACGGCTGCGACAATAGCGATGGGAATTGTCGCCCGCATGGCCGCCCGTGAAGACAAGCTGGCACCGGTGCCTTGAGTCGGTTGACTCATCACAATTCCTCCCCCATGTAGATCTTTATACGAGCCTTTCCCCCGCTGAAAATCTGCCAAGGACCCACTGGACACTTTCGTGGGGGAGCAGACATTTGCTTGGGTAATCGGTGCGGTCAACAGTTGTCATAGTAATGCCTCGACTGTAGGTCAATACCATTATGCTAAACTGCATGGCTCCGGGGAAGCAATGGGCCCTTGGATACAATTATAGGGCCTGGTGCCCGGTTTTTACTGACAAAATCCGACCGCTCTATTTTGGCTCCGAACCATGACATCCTACTCCGCCATGCGGATATGGTGATCGGTCGTCCAAGCAAGGAACTTGGGTTGACGTCTTCCCCCCAGCGGTGAGGCCGGTAAGGAGCCAGTATGGAACCTGCCTCCCGCAATGGATTCCATTTCCGTAATAATAACCTCTAGATCCTGACATACTGGTCAGCCGGTCGAAGTCGATGCCTAATGCCTGCGCACTTGGACCCCATCCGCTGTTTCAGTCACCATGCAGCAGATTTCACTGAAATTAAAGATGGAATTCATAGTCCATCGCCTGTGTGTCGAAATCTGACATATGAATTGTCCTTAAGGCCCAACTTTCTGTCTGCATGCAGAACAATTGGCTGTATATGCCATAATACAGGAAATAGCATTACATACAATCTAAGGCAGACCAGATGAGTCTTTCACAGGCGGAGACCGTGGAACGATAATTGATATCGAAAAATCCCGTGGAGCCTAGCTCATCTGACTTAGCTTAGGCGGCATGTTCGGACATCACATCACGAAGTCAGGGATCAACATGAAGAGACAATCTGCGTTGCATTCAACAAGCAGTGAACAGACCAATGAATTCCTATGCCCATGCAGGACAACGCCAGCTCATTCTCGGGTGGAAGGCGACGGACATGGACTTTTAGAAGCAGACAGGGCTATCTCGGCCGCACATTCCCTCCTACTCGGCAGTAATTGGTCGGGAGCTAAAATCCGGGTGGGTCTTATGGAACCGTATGACGTCTACCGCTTAGGACTGCAGGAAATAATTGACCAAGAGCCCGATATGTTTGTCGTGTATGCGCTCAAGACACTCCCGCCCAATTGCGCGGCACTCCCGCCAGTCGATATCGCGCTACTCAACGAGCGGTTGGTAATGAGTCAGGCATCAGCAAGACCCCCTGAACACTGTCCGCAACCGCAGGCCATGCGATGGAGGATAATCCCCGCTCCTGAATGGCTCTTGCTGAAACAGCATCCCGCAATGGTAGAAGAGGTAGTGCGTCTCTGCTCCGCATGCCCCCGCTTGGCACTTGCGGCTTTTATCCGGCGGGCGGCGAGACCTCAAGACCCCATTCTGGCCACTCCCGGCTTCCACACTCAATTTGTCGAGGCCATAGACGCATGGAGTCCGGAAGATCACGCGATTGTGCGCCACATAGCACAAGGATGGACGAACCGGAATATTGCGCAATCTGTTTATTTGTCAGAATCCAGCGTTAAAAAGAAGCTGCACCGCCTCATGGCGTCCATAGGGTGCAATAGCCGCTCCCAATTAGCCGCCTATTACGCACAATATGAAGCGCATACAAGACCTCTGTAAGTAAACTATATAGGTCTGGGCGGAGCGGTTGAAATCGTCGGGGAGGGTCAGGGATCGTTCGATTCTGCCAAGAACGGCTCATTCTTTACGCTGAACAACGGTACGTCTTCAAGTAAACACGGAGCAGGGCGGCCGACGTACGGGAGAACCCGTGGCATCCGGGTCTGATAAAGTCAATCGGCCCGCGCTCGTTTGCGATTGTGGGCTATGGCGAGAGTATAGAAATCAAGTCGACCGAAGATGCGCTGGTAACAGATGCTTTCGGAGCTTCCTGGGCGTTTTGTTTTTAGGTTGAGGTTTGACGCCTTCTGCTGCCTCATCCTTCTATTTGTTGTACCGTCAGTGGTCAGCATCCTGCACCAGAGGTCCTGCCACATTGTGCCCCTAAACGGTTTAAGGTCTACCCGAGGCGTGTGGGGGAGCTAGTCCACGGCTTGTTTCACGGCGAGCCTTTGCTTTTCTTACGCACGGCCATGGTCGGGGACACCCGCCAGCACTGCTGCATCACGCAACATCCTCGTCCGGTTTCTTATCCCATCCCAGCGTCTGAAACCAGTTCTGGCGAAAATAGCGGATACACGGTGTCCGGTGGAACCCATATTCCTCATTCACTAACTCACGCACAGCCACAACGAGTGCAAAAAGTTCAGTCACGACGCCCAGGCATCGGCCAGCGGCGGGTTGACTGCCAAGCGCTCCAACAAAGCCGTTCTCACAGGGGAACACAGCGCAATCGTGGAAGGGGTCCAGAGGTCCCACACGGATTGACGCCGCTGCTACACTGGAGTTCAGTCTGGCGCTTTGCAGGCTCAGGGTAAGCCCCCATGGGTCGGTCCACAAATGCGCAACTTTCCGCAGCGCTGAATTTATGGCGCGATATCCCTGGCGCACATGCCGGGCCCACCGCGTCACAGCTTTCCCCGAATACAGTACAAGACCCCTGCGGCTGCGCACGACTGGATTCCTTAAAGCACGGCGCTCGCCAAGTCACATATGTAAGATATTAACCACATCTCTCCAACAAATGTAAGGTTTAATTGCCATTTTCACACTCTCAATATATAATTATTACATTGGTTGTAAATCAATATGGGGAGGATGATAGGTTTGTCGCAGAATCTTCAGCTGTCCCCTCCGCATTCCGATCCATGGCAGGGATATCCTCGGGGAACATTAGACGAATTCTTCGACGGGAAAGGAGTCATGCGGCACCTATACCGCCCTTTTGCCGAGGTTTTGGGCCAGCCTTTTACACAATGGGACCGTCGCAAGCGTGTGGCGGATGAAGTTTTCCGGCACCGTGGGGTGACGTTCGCATTGGGGGCCGGGGCGGAGCGGGTTGAGCGATCCATCCCGTTTGACATCATTCCGCGCCTTATCGGCGCTGCCCACTGGCGTCACTTGGAGCATGGATTGGCACAGCGGATGACGGCGCTAAACTTCTTGGTGTCCGATATTTATGGGGCCCAGCGCATTCTCAAAGCCGGCGTCATCCCCTCGGAATTTGTCTATTCAAGTCCGCTCCTGAAGCCGCGCATGATGGGCATACGAGTGCCGAAAGACCGCTGGATTGCAGTAGCCGGAATTGACGTGGTGCGCACCGGAGAAGACCGGTACGTGGTATTGGAAGACAATGTGCGGAGCCCGTCCGGTGTTAGCTATGTGCTGGAAAATCGGCTCGTCTCTTCCTCTATCTGGCCGCAGGTCATGCGGTCCACGTCCGTTCACCCCATTGTTGAATACCCGCAGAGGTTGCTGGACACCTTTCTTAGCATCACTCCCGGCAAGTGGGTGGTGCTAACACCAGGACTGTATAATAGCGCGTATTTCGAACACTCCTTACTCTCCAGTCAAATGGGTCTGGACCTGGTGGAATCCCATGACTTGATGATTTACCGCAACCGTGTGCATGTGCGCACAACCCAAGGACTGCAGCCCATTGACGGTATTTACCGGCGCGTCGATGAGGACTTTTTAGATCCCCTGGTATTCCGTGCGGACTCGCTGATTGGTGTGCCTGGACTGGGCAGTGTCCTGGCTCATGAACATACCGCTCTAGTCAACGCCGTCGGCTGTGGCGTCGCGGATGACAAGGGCATGTACCGATTTATTCCTGACGCCGTGCGGTTCTATCTAGGAGAGGATCCCATCCTACCGAATATCCCCACCTACCTGCCATCCATTGATTCGGAACGCGCCTACATTTTCGAGCACTGGGATGATGTGGTGATAAAACCGGTATCCGAATCGGGGGGCAAAGGCCTCTTATTCGGCAGAGACCTCAGCAGTGCGCAGAGACAGGTGTGGCGTGAGGAGATTTCTCTGAATCCCCGGTCCTATATTGCTCAGCCCGTCGTCACATTTTCCACGGCCCCAGTCTATCACGAAGGGCGATTTGAACCTCGATATGTGGACCTCCGCCCATTTTGCCTGTTGGGTGATGACCCCTGGGTATTGCCGGGCGGACTAACCCGGGTCTCAGCAAGCCAGGAGTCTCTTGTGGTCAATTCCTCGCAGGGCGGCGCGATAAAAGATACGTGGATTTTACGGGAGTGATGTCATGCTGAGTCGTGTAGGGGAAAATGTTTACTGGATGGCACGCTACCTGGAACGCGCTCAAAATTTTTCCCGCGTTCTTGCCGTGCGCCGGGCCCAAGGGGCCCAGATGCTCGCCCGGGAAACCAACTGGCCGGGTCTTCTAAGAACTTTTGGCGATATCCATGAGCCTGACGGGTGGGACACCCGGGACCTGATCCACCATGCCATCTTTGAAGGGACCTGCCCTATTTCCCTGCGTTTCACCGTGGAGCGTGCCCGGGAAAATGCCCGCATGGCCCGGGAAATCGTAAGTCCTGAGATGTGGCATGTGCTGACGGAGATGCACGCCCTGCTTGGCGCAAGAGACAGCGGTCAAGACGATGATACCTGGGATGGCCTCCTCAACATGGTAACGATGGACGCTCTCACCTTCCAAGCGCTAGTTCAGTCAACACTGTTGCATGATGAGGCCTACTACTTTATTCAAGTTGGCACGACCTTGGAGCGGGCCTTGTCCACCCTATTTTTGCTCATGTCCTATCTCGACAATCTGGCAGGATGGACCCACGAGCCCTTGTTTGCGGTCAATATGCTGAAATCGCTGACGGGCTACGGCGCATTTCGCCGGTCATATCGGATGAGTCTCAGTGTTCCGGACGTGTTGGAATTCCTAATCTTCGAGAAGGCCTTTCCCCGGTCGCTGGCAGGTGCCAGCAACAGTCTGCAGACCGCGATGAATGCCCTGCCGGAGCCGTGGGGACCAGCTAAATCCAAAGTCGGGCGCCTAATCGCGCAGTTGTCCTACGACACTATCGAAATGGTGATGGACGTGACACCGGTGATATATTTCAGCACGCTGCTTGACCAGTTTAAGACGATCCACGACGACCTAAGTGCACGTTACTTCCAACCCGAGGTGCAAGAAGTATGAATGTCCTGATACGGCACGATACCGTTTACGAATACAACACGCCAATTTCCAGTCTTGCTTCCGAAATTCATCTGCGGCCACTCAACAATCGCCGTCAAATCGTGGAGTCGTTTCGCCTGCAGACGGACCCCTCCACCCACATTTATGATTACGTGGACCGGTTCGGCAATGCGGTGCACCACTTCACCATCCCCAAGCTTTTGCATGCTGTCCGCGTCAGCGCTATTTCTCAAGTCAGCACATTTCCCCAGCCATTTGTGTTCCGCCGCCCCGAAGGCTTTCTCTGGTATGAAAGCCTGACACAAACACGCCGGACTGCGCTCGACCCCTTGACGCAGCAGTGGATACGGGATCATGATAATCCGCACTTGCCTCCGCGTGAGCGTGTGCAGCGGTTGAGCCTGGCTGTGCAGAACAATTTTCTTTATGAGCCCGGTGTAACCAGCGTGCGCGATACTGCAAGCGACTTCATCCAACACGAGCGCGGGGTCTGTCAGGACTTTGCCCACTTCTTAATCAGTGTCTTTCGGCACCTGCATATTCCCGCCCTGTACGTGAGCGGTTACATCGTGCCCGAAGGATCATCGCCCACCGCGAGCCACGCCTGGGTTGCGGTCCATTGCGAGGACACTAACGGACCTGCGGAATGGACCGGCCTAGACCCTGTGGCTGGCACCCTCACGGACGAACGCTATGTGTGGATAGCGCTCGGCAGGGACTATGATGACGTCACCCCAGTGCATGGCGTCTATTGGGGCAACAGTGACGAGCATCTAACCGTCACCGTGCAAACAGAAGAGTGAGTCCCCAAGAGAAATCACGCTTCATGCTGAGACTACCAAATGGCACAAGAACTACGTCGCGAAATCCGCAGCACCCTAACTACCTGTATGAAATTTTTGGCACCCACAGTGTCCGCAGCCGTCCCAATCGTGTTGGTTGCGAACCCTGTGGGCCAATTACACGCCATATCTGCGCGGTCTAGACAGTCGAAGACTGAGTCGGTTATGACTGCCATGGATGAATCATCCACTGCGCTGCATGATGTAGACGATCCTGTCCGCCATCTTGGGACCGCACTGTTACCGATGCATTTTTGTAGATAGTGGTTGCGTTAGACGAAATCAGAACTACCCAGTCCCTTTTGACCAAGTCAGCGGAAAGATTTCCTTATTTCGGCACAACTATCCAAGGACCCGGTTGAAATGGGCAGAATTACTGAACGCATGGAAACGGGTTTACAGACTTCGTATTTGGGTAAAAATGGTTCTCTCCCTAGAACCGAACCTGACTGACCGGCCGCCTTCTTTGTTCTCCAGCCAATGCATCACGGCACGATTTGCAGTTGGAGCGTGGTGTCAGCGCATTTCATCGCCGCAATCGCATGCTCGCAAGAGATTGCTGGGAAATTTTCTGCCAGCATCTTGGAGATAGTACACCCCATATACAAATAGGCATGACCATAGTTCACAGTGCAATTGATGCCTTCTTTGGGATGCGAAACAGTCTTTCGACTGACAACATCACTCAACTGATCGAGTCTCACCATGTGGACAACGGAACCTGTCCGGGAGTGTCAAGGATTTTGTGTAAACAGTTTTTCAAGATCCCAGATTTTGTAAGGGCTGGCGCACCCGGCCTTCGAAGTAGATGTCGAGTTGACCCAAGATCTCGCCCGAATTCTGAATCCGGGCGGTCCATTTCCGAGTTCCTCTCGGGTGGCCAGGTACAGCATTTTAACGAGCGCGTCATCGGTCGGGAACTGGGCCTGGCTCTTGATCACCTTCCGCAATTGGCGGTGAAAGCCCTCAACGAGGTTCGTGGTGTAGAGGATCTTGCGCAAGGCCTGGCGATATTGGAAGAAGGTCATGAGTTCCGTCCAATTCTCACGCCACGACCGCACCATCTTGGGATATTTCTTCCCCCAGGCCTCCTCCAAGGTATTCATG
>DAHWJO010000061.1:0-18077 GCA_027344105.1 Sulfobacillus sp. | reverse complement strand
TGCTCAATGCCTACAATGTGCTCCGAGCGGAAAATCTTACCGCATAACCATCACTGGATATGAGAAAGAGCCTCATGTCATGATGCCTCCGTGGGTTTGAAAAATTTTGCCGGGATCCAAAGACTTGACAGGCCTCCGCGTAGTCCTTGCTGATCAATGTTGGCCATGACCTCTCCATAAGGGATTGGCGCACTAATCATCACCAGCATATAACGCCTCCGACTCTCAGAGAGTTACTGAGAATGATGGACAGATGCTACAGAACACCTCAAGGGCGCAGGAGGTTTCTTTCCTTCGACCTGCCCACAGAAGACACGTCTGTGGATATGAGGTATACCCTAACCGAACGTCAGGATCTCCCCGCCATTCCGTCAGACTAGAGTCGAAAAACGCCTTTCGTGATAGCTTCCCGAAAGGGTCATGGACTTCTTCCTGACACTTTATCAGCAAAGGAGGCGGTCTCATTCCGGGTCATCGGATCGGATATGTGCGCGTCAGCAGTGGGGATCAACAGCTCTCCCGTCAGCTGGAGGGCGTGGCGGTGGACCGCCTCTTTACCGATGTGACGTCCGGGAAAGATGTGCAACGGCCGCAATTGGCGCAGCTGCTCGCGTTTGTGCCGGAGCGGGGGGCACGGTCGTCGTGCACAGCATGGGTAAGTTTGACTAAAATCCCGAAATGTCGAGATCCCTGGAACCCAGTCCCTGTCAAGCGGACAGCCCTCGTCAACTACTGACATCCCATCACCATGCCATCCCGTCTACGGCTCCCATCTTGTCCGTGAACCCTCTCCCCGAATAGGACCAGAAACCAGGATGGAGGCGTCACATGGCGACCTTCCATAGCGCATGACGCCTGGAACTGGCCGTTTTCACACGCAATGAGTCGCTGTTCACGCCCTCATGGACATCGTGGGATTTTAGTCAGACTGGCCCAAGATGTGCTCCATGTGTCAGAATTCTCGGCGCGGTTATGGGATATTCATCTAGTATCAACCCATGGATTGACACGGTGCGGACATCTTTCCAACGTCCGGGCCATTCTAAAACATCCGTCATAGATCAATGGATTCGAGCTGCTTCCGGTTTTTGGAGCAGTGGCTGCCCCCCTCATCGGCACTCTGCGCCAACTCCCCCCCACCTGCGATAGCTATTGCCGGTCATATACAGTCACCCCAAACCGAACGGTCCAGATGCATGGACTAAAACCCCACCCCGGTGATTATACTGTTCATGAGGTGATAAAATAGACAATATGGACACTTTTGACGGTATGGAGTATGATGATCATCGAGTGGAAAATCATTTGGGTGGTGATGAAACGATGGGACAACCCGCTTTGAGAGATCGTATAAATGTTCCGGCGGAAGGCGATTGGGTGACGACTGGACAGGCTAAGAAGTTGCTCGGTGTCAGCTCTGTCAACACGGTGAAGCGCTGGGCCGCTGAAGGTAAGTTGGAGGCACAGAAGGTGGGAGCAAACAATTGGATGCGTATTTCGATGGATTCGATTAGGCGCCTCCTTCGGTCAGGAGATGAAAACGTTCAGGCCTTCCGGAGGCTAAAGAAGAGCATTGATGACATGACTGATCTGGACTTTCCTGTGACAAACGACGATTTGCAAGACACGTCGGATCGTCGTTTGGGTCATTTGCCGTGGGAGAAATGACGAGAGCATGCCCTTACCCGTTGCGGTGATTGATACTTCGGTGTTGGTTTCGAATGCGAATCGAGAACATTTGGTTACGGCTGCGTACGAAACTCTGTACCGACCGGTATGGTCGCCGTGGATCATCGCTGAGCTGAATCAGGTCATGACGTGGAATTGGGTGAGAAATAAAGGCCTCAAGGAGCGGGAACAGTGGTCACGCCTGTATAAAGACATGATGTCGCTGTTGACAGGGCATTTTCGTGCGTCGACCCGAAGCCCCCCTGGCAACAGGCGTGGCCGGAACTGACCGATGCCGATGATCTGCCGATTTGGTCTACCGCAAAATTTGTGGGGGCAGACTACATTGTCTCGGCTAACATCGGCGATTTCCCCCCTCTCGGTTCGGGACGGCATGTGTGGGAGGGAATCGAGTACATACGGGTTCCGGAGTTTTTGGATCGGATTGGATATGACAGCGGTGATGAATGAAACATCACGCACTGATGGTCGGGGGCGCCTCCCACACAACGCGGATGTTCCATGGGAAGCAATACCTTGATCGAGTTAATGTGAACATGTCGGCACCGCACACCGAGGATTTTCTGGAGATCCTGCCATCGCGCTTGTGTGGGAAAGATGCTCAGCGAAATCGATGCGAGAAATCTCCAGGGGATTTCCCTTCCCCCCCGAGTCAAGACAAAGGATTCCCGATCTTCATGGCATCGAGTTCAATCCGCACGGGCACGGCGACCCACTCTAACTGGAGTGCAATCAGATACCGACGATAGCCATCCTTCAGCAGATACCCGGGGACTCCCCGGTATGCTGTACGACGAGAGGTTCATCCAATTGACCCTGTTTTCGGATCTGTGCCTGCAATTCCGCTTTCCTGTGCGCGCTAGGCCCGGTAGGAAGTCTCACGAGGCCCGGCAGCTGATGATCTAGTCGGGCAGACTAGGGCTCAGTTTGACGAATCGGGAGGCTTTGATTTTCAGACTTCCGGGCGCGACCCTTTACGGCCTGAAAACCCCAAGGAAATGGTGGGAGTAATAGCGTCATCTGGCTGCTATTTCTTCTTTTTTGGCTTGAGCATAGGGCGGATAAGAACCGCTCAAAGTTCTCCAACGCGCATCTCTTGGCATAGCGAAGTTCTGTGGCCGATAAATTTTCCGCGACTTTATCGCAGGATTCGCGGCGGTCCGCGTCTTGAGCTGAACTCGGGCCAAGCCCCTGGGCGCTGTCAAGTATGCTGTGATAAACTAAACCACAATTGACAGTCCCCAGGAAGAACGTTTCCGGACGGAGGACGGTCGAACTGGCGAACCGTCTGAGTCAGAATCTCCCTGAGCAGACAGGCGCTGGATTAGGAGGTTCAAATGAGCGAAACCGCTCTTAGAAAGCCTGTCGCGCTCGTCACAGGCGCTGGAAGCCCTCAGGGCATTGGCTTTGCCGTAGCCCGCCGATTGGCCGAGGACGGGATTTCCGTGGCGGTCACCTCGACGACCGACCGCATCCGCGCAAGGGCCGATGAGCTGCGAGCCCAGGGATTTGCAGCGGTGCCGGTCATCGCCGACCTCACCAGCCTGGCGGCTGTGGAACGCTTGGTGCAAGAAACCCTGGAGGCCTTCGGCCATATTGACATCCTGGTGAACAACGCGGGAATGGCCCAAATGGGTGTCTCCGAGGAATCAGCGGCTGTCACTGACTTATCTGAAGAGGAATGGGCCATGGGACTGGCCCGCAATGCGACCACGGCCTTTTTGTGCTGCAAAGCGGTCATTCCCTTCATGGTCCAGCAGCAGTACGGGCGGATCATCAATGTGGCGTCCGTGACAGGACCGGTGGTGGCCAATCCTTTCGAAGCTGCCTATGCGGCCGGTAAAGCGGCCATGGTTGGCCTGACCCGCACTCTCGCACTGGAAACGGCGCGCTCCGGCATCACAGTCAATGCCGTGGCGCCAGGCTGGATTGCGACCGCATCCTCCACCCCTCAGGAACGGGAAGCCGGCCAGTACAGTCCCATGGGACGCCCCGGCA
Organism: Sulfobacillus sp.; assembly: GCA_027344105.1. GTDB lineage: Bacteria > Bacillota > Sulfobacillia > Sulfobacillales > Sulfobacillaceae > Sulfobacillus. Next base: position 14,390 of record DAHWJO010000061.1, on the reverse strand, counting down.
CCCCCAGCGAAGTGGCCAGCGCGGTCCACTGGCTTGCCTCTCCCAGCGCCAGCTACGTCTCCGGCCAGGTCATTATCGTCGACGGCGGGAATTCCATTCAGGAGAACAAAGCGCCCTATGGCAGGATCTGAGATGCCCCCTGGGCTATTTTCCCTGACTCTGGATCCACCGAAACATGAATCCCAGCTCCCACACATAGGCAGAGTCCAGTTTGTGATCCAGAGCCTGCTCCAGCTGCTGCAGCCGGTATCTGAGCGTATTGCGGTGAATATTCAGCGCTTCAGCGGCCTCGGAACGCGAGCCGTGATGTTCCACCAACACCTGCAGGGTCAAGCGCAAGACCGGATCTGTCACTCTCTCCCACGTCAGTTGGACCATCGTGCCCATCACGTCGGACGGCAGTTCCGCAATAAGTCGGGGAAACAGCAGCGCGTTCAGCCGGAGCGCTTCCCGCGAAGGGAGTGAGGGCATGGCGCGCAATACGGTCCGGTAAGTGTGGGCGAGCTGTGCCGTGTCGATAGGGTCTGAAAAGACCGCCACCAAGCAGGGGTGCTTCGTAAAGACAGGCGACATTTTGCGGTTGAGGGAATCCAGGCTCAATGCGGGATGCTCGGGCAGCACGGCCACCACATGCTCCTGGGATATGGTCGTCAGAACCTTCCCGTCCCGCAATAAAGTTCTCAACATATCCTCAATATGGGTGACAGGCTCAAAGGCCTGGCGTTGTGCGCACGGTCCTGTCCGCGATAGCGCGGTCACCAGCACATGGTGGCGCTTATGAATATTGAAGCCGATCAGCTTTGCGCGCTCCACCAGCCCCGGATCATGGATAGCGTCCCCATGCAGGGCCAGGTCCAGCACTGAGCTCTGCAAGCGGGCCTCGGTGCGGGCAGCCACCTGCTCTCTCAGGACCCATAACCCTGCCACCAGCGCCATATGCTCAAACAGGCGGGTTTCCCAGTCTTCCAGGGGCGCATTAAGAGCCACCCGCAGAAAATGAGTATGCGCATGGAAAGTCTGGATGGCAAACTCTGTGAACTGCTCCATGGGAACCGCGGCATGGAGCAGAGAATTCCCCTCGCTGTCCATGATATCAACGGAGCGGTCCACCAGCGAGGCCAGAGACTGGCACAGTTGTGTCAGCGAGCGGCTTTCGACGGCAGCGCGCACCATGCGGGTCTGCAAGCGGTCTATATTCTCCATGACGGCGAATTGTTCGCGAATTACCAGCTGATGCACCGCTTCACTGATCTTGACAAAAGGCAGAGCCCACGGCAGCACAATAATGGGAAATCCCAGACGGTCTGCCTCTTGCACCGCCTCGTCCGGGATTTTCTGAATATAGGGCCCGAAGGCTACCATCACACCGCTCAGTTGCTGGGCATCCAGTTCGGCAATAATTGTGGTCCATTGAAATTGACTGTAGCCAGTTGTCATCAGCAGCATTTGCGGGGAAATCCATTGGGCGATATCGGGAATATCCACCACATGCACTACCCGGACAGGGCGGTCCAGCCCGGACGCCCCCGCAATCAGCTGGGCTTCGGACAAAATCGGCAGTGCCAGTACGTCGTTGACGGTCGTCACGCGTGTCACCCCATCACCAAAAGTGCCCGCGCCTCCGGCATGAACTCAACGAAGGCAAGCGGGAGTTCACCATCAAGCCGCAGGCCGCGGCAGGGGGGCGATAATCCCCTCCCCCGCGGCAGTGCTGCGAATGGAAAAGCTTCTTATAACAGCAGCAACACCCTGACCGGGATCGGAAAAGACCAATACTTACCGCAGAACAGGCCCTGTGCACCCATACTGCCAGACTACTGCGGGATAAAGATTGGCGCACACGGCATTATGGAGCAAAGCCCTGCGTAGCACGTCCTCAGAGTAGATCGAAGTGCCGCACAAGAACAGCCCGAAACCCGCACGTTGTGCTGCATGCCCAATTCACCGCCCACCGCTCCACGGCCGGTACCGGGCGGCCACGCCAGCATCCAGTATTAAAGGGGCCTCTGCCCCACTGCCCTTTCGAATTTCCGCCGCAATGCGCCGTCCACCCTGCGATTTCCCTCTATCATCCCACACTTATTCAGATATTTCTTTATACTATAGCATTTTCCCTGCACCGTCACGCCCTGTCTGTCCGGAAAACTTGCATCACCATGCACAAACGCGGCTCATATAGGGCATGGCGATGAGTTGTCACGGTCCAAGTTGTTCACGGTGATGCAAGGATTCTCGCTCCCATACGGAGAATGGATTCATAAGGAACAGACATTAGCGCCATACAGGCCTGGCGCATGACACGGGGAGGAATTTCCATGCGGTATGGCTATCAGCGAATGTACATCAACGGCCAGTGGGTGGACGCCCACGGGGGGAACACCATCGAGGTTTTTGACCCGGCTCTAGGCAGCGTAATTGCCACCGTCCCCCAGGGAGGTGAAGAGGATATTGAACACGCCGTCCAAGCGGCCCGCCACTGTTTTGATTCCGGCGCATGGCCCGGACGGCCCGAACGGGAGCGGGAGCGGGTCCTGTTGGATATCGCGCGGATTATCCGCCGGGAGCGGGACGTTCTCGCCTCAATAGAGGTCGCCGATTCCGGCAAGCCCCTGGCTGACGCGTTGGCCGATATTGACGAGGCCGCCTTTATCTTTGAGTATTACGGGGGCTGGATCACCAAGCTCTCTGGGGAAATCCCCCCGGTCGGCCCTTTGGCCATGAGCTTGGTCGTGAAGGAGCCGGTCGGGGTGGCCGGCTGCATTGTTCCCTGGAATTATCCCTTTCTCATGGCTGCCCAAAAAATCGCGCCAGCTTTGGCCGCAGGCTGCACCTGCGTGCTCAAGCCCGCCGAGCAGACGCCCCTCACCGCCCTGGAGCTTCCCAAATATCTCGAGGAGGCGCACGTGCCGCCGGGCGCGGTCAACATCGTCACCGGCTACGGGGAAGAGGCGGGAGAAGCTCTGGTGAAGCATCCCGGGGTCGACATGGTCAGCTTCACCGGGTCACTGACCGTGGGACGCCATATCCAGGAAACTGCGGCCCGGCACATCAAGCGCGTGACCTTGGAACTCGGCGGCAAATCTCCCAACATCGTGTTTGCGGATGCCGATCTTGACGCCGCCGTGGACAAGGCCTGCTACGGCGTCTTTTGGAATCAAGGGGAGGTCTGTTCAGCGGCCAGCCGGGTATTCGTCCAAGAACCCCTATACCAGGAATTTGTCAACCGGGTCAAAGAGTCGCTGGACTCCGTCCGGCTCGGGCATGGCGCGAATCCAGCCACAACCATGGGGCCGCTGGTGAGCCATGAGCAGCAGGAGCGGGTCATGGGGCACGTGCAGGCCGCCTATGCTGATGGCGCCCGCTGTGTAGCCAAGGGCTCTTTGCCCGCCGACCCCGCGCTCAGCCAAGGATTTTTTGTTGAGCCCATGGTGTTCACCGACGTCAACCCGTCCATGCGCATCATGCGTGAAGAAATTTTTGGACCGGTGATGGCCATCATGCCGTTTCAATCGGAATCCGAAGCCGTTGCCCTGGCCAACGACACTCCTTACGGGCTCGCCGCTGCTCTGTGGACCTCAGACATCAAGCGCGCCCTTGCCGTGGCGAGGAAACTGCGGGCCGGCACCGTGTGGATCAATGATTCCCAGCCCGCCCCGTCCGAAGCCCCCTGGGGAGGGTATAAACAATCCGGCAATGGCCGGGAATTGGGACGCTTGGGCCTCGAAGAATTTTTGGAGACCAAGCATATTTATATTAATTTGGACCGCGGTGAATAAGACCCCGTTTACGGGCAGGAAATCGTAGCAGGCGGCCCGTGCCCCCGCCTGTTTCCTCCCTTTTGCCAGAAATGTGCACCATTTACATTAAAATTACGAAATATTGGGCGACTTGCTCAAGGAATTTTTGCAACGCATCACGAATGTACTGTGATGTGGAATACACCACAGTATGGGAGAGTCTTCGACGCGGAAAATCTTTGTCGTGCCGGCTGTCTCCTTGGGCGCACCACGGCCTCTCGGGCCGTGATCGGACCGCATCGTCTCCCAACAAATGTGCGCCAGGGAGTGTGTGAGAGGAGGTCTTTATGAATGTTGACAAAAGACGCGGTGTCTTAGTTTTGGGAGTGGGCGGTGTAGGTGAGGTGGTCGCCAAAGGACTGACGCGGCTCGCTGCGGTGGAAACGATCATTGTGGCGGATCTGTCGTTGCCCCGTGCTGAAATGGTGGCCGCGAACCTGCATGACTCCCGGGTGCGCGCTATTTCGGTCGACGCCCGTGATGTCGAGTCCATCTACCGCGCCATTCCCGCAGACTGCGCTATCGTAATTCATGCCGGAATTCCCCGGTTCAATCTTTCGGTCATGGAAGCCTGCCTGAGAGCTGGTGTCCACTATATGGATATGGCGGCGGACGGCCCCGTTGAATTGCCGGGGCTGGTTACGGTTCAGCGTCAAATTATGGAATTCGACCGCCGCTTCAAAGAAGCCGGCCTGCTGGCTCTGCTGGGCATCGGGGTCGATCCGGGAGTCACCAATATCTTGGCACGGTGGGCTTCCGACCACTTGGCGTCTATTGATGAAATTGTGGTCTACGATGGCGATAATTCACTGTTGAAAGCCAGTTATGCATTTGCCTTGCCATTCTCGCCTGACACCAGCATCGAGGAGTGTCTGCAACCTCCTTTAAGCTATGTCAACGGCGCCTTTGTGACCGGGGCTGCGCTTGACACGGGGATCGAGGTGTTCGATTTCCCCGAGCCGGTCGGTCCTCTAACCGTCCGCTCCGTCTCCCACGAGGAGGCAGGCACCCTGCCGGTGTATCTGCCCAATAAGGAACTGGTCCGCTGCGAATTCAAATATGCCTTGCCTGATGAATATATCAATATCCTCCGCGTCCTGAAGACCTTGGGACTGGACTCCGAAGAGGCGATAGAGATCAACGGGATGAAGGTGGTTCCCCGCCAAGTCGTGACGGCGCTGCTGCCCACCCCCACCGATCTGGCCCACGCGTTTGAGGGCACGTCGTGTGTGGGCACCTGGGTGCACGGGCAAACCCACAGCGGTGATCTGGTGGAGTGGTACCTGTACACGATGGGCACTCATGCCACCAGCTGGAATGACATGGAAGCCAATGTCACGGTCTGGCAGGCTGGACTGCCCTCGGTCATTGCCACCGACCTGCTCTTTTCCGGAGAAATTACGGAAACAGGCGCCCTAGTGCCGGAACAGCTGAATCCGGAGCCGTGGATTCAGAAACTTCCTCAATGGAATATGCCGCTGTTCAAGCGGGAACTCCGCTCCTCTTTGCTCAAACGGGCTTAGTGCGGCGGATTTCGCAAAAAGAAGAACCGCTTCCCCCCGCCAAATCCGGGGCGAAGCGGTTCTTGTGCATCCATGCTTCTTTATGACTGTTTGAATTTTTCCCAGATGTTGTTGAACTGTTCGTTGCCCGTGGCCGGAATAGCCTTCATCACTTCCCCCTGAGTGATCACCCACTGGGGCGGATTGAGCCAAGGATTCGTGAGCAGGCTTTTCTGGATATACGGATTCGCAGCCGTATCCGGGTCCGAATACTCCTCAGCATTTTCCAGTTCCGCGCTAATCTTGGGCGTCAGCAGGAAATTGATAAACAGCTCAGCCGTATACCGCGCCTTAGAGCTGCTGGGGATGATAAAGTTGTCAAACCAGCGGTTCACCCCAGACTTCGGAAAGACCGGCACGATCCACGGGTCCTGGCTGTAAGCGAGAGCCCCTTCCCCGCTCCAGACAATTCCCGCCGTGGCTTCCCCGTTCAACAGGTCCACGTGCGGGTCATTGCTGTTGAACACTTTCACTTGGGGCCGGAACTGGTCAAGAGTGTTGGCGGCCTGATTCAGGGCGCTCGTCTGGGTATCATTGAGGTTATGCCCGTTCATCATCAGCGCGATCCCCACCAATGTCCTGGGAGAGTCCACCACCACCAGATTGTTTTTAAACACGGGGTTGAGCAGACTCTTGTAGCCGGTGACCGGCACATGCACTGCATGGGTGTTCACCGCAATCGGAACCGTGCCCCACAGGTAAGGCACCGAGTACACGCTGTGCGGGTCAAAGGGCAGGTTCCGGAAAGCCGGCGCGATGTTCTTGAAGTTGGGGATGTCGGAGAAATTCAGCTTGTCCAACAGGCCCATCTTGGTCATCGTTTGGACCATGTAGTCGCTGGCCACCGCCACGTCAAATTCCTGGCCAGCCTGCATTTTGGCCAAGAGCTCCGCATTGCTGGGATAAGTGGAATAATTGATATGCACATGGTATTTCTTTTCAAACTGGCGCAGAATTTCATGCGGCAGGTAGGCGGCAAAGTTCCCGACGTCCAGCACCGGTGAAATCGTATGGGCATTTCCGGCAGCGGACGGCGTGCTGCTTGTGCCGCACCCAGCCAGGGTGGTGGCCAGGAGCACGGTGCCCAGGGCCGCCGACATCATCGATAGGCGCACTGCAAAATCCCTCCTTATAATTAAGTTTCTATGGCATCACGCGGTTTGACAGATCTTCTGGCGCCCTCACCCCCCTTAGTGGCATGCTGTCATCCCCGCTGCGCCCGCCTGCGCTGGGCTCTTTGCCCGGTCAGCACAATGATCAGGGTGGCGGCGACAATCACGGTGGACAGGGCATTCACCGAGGGATTGACCCCGTGCCGGAGCATGCCGTAAATCTGCACGGGCAGAGGCGTATTGCCCGACCCGTCGACAAAGAAGCTGGTGGTGAAGTCGTCGAAGGACTGCGAGAAGGAGAGCAGGGCGCCGACCACAATGCCGGGCAGAATGACCGGAATGGTGACCCGCCACAGCGTCTGCAGTTCGCTGGCCCCGAGGTCGCGGGACGCCTCTTCCAAAGTCGTATCAAATCCCGCCATCGACGCGCGCACCACCAGCACCACATAAGGGATAGTGAATGTCGTCTGGCCGATGACCATGGCCGGCACGCCCAGTGGCACCCCGACATGGGGGAAGTAGATTAGCAAAGCCACAGCCATGACGATCTCCGGGATGACAATGGGGATATACAGAAAGTAGACGAGAGCCTTCTTGCCCCAAAAATTGTAGCGGTGCAGCGCAATGCCGCCCAATGTTCCCAGAATCGTGGAAATAATGGTCTGGATAATGGCGACTTCCACGCTGACCCCCAGGGAATGCAAGAGGGTAGGCTCCTGGAGAAGCACCCGGTACCAGTGGAAGGTAAATCCTGTCCACAGCGCGCTGAGATACGACGTATTGAATGAAAAGACAATCAGCACCAAGATGGGAACATAGAGGAACCCCAGCACCGCCACAATGATGGCTTGGCGGGCCCACTGCGGCGCTCGCTCTTTCTTGGCGGCTTGCGGAGGCGCTGCCAGACTGGCCATTACTTGCCCTCCTCTAAAAAGGCATTGTTCATATACCGCGAACCGAAGCCGATAAGCAGAAGAGTAATGGCGATCACCAGGGCTGAGGCCGCTGCCCCAAAGGGCCAGTTGTCCGCCGCCAGAAACTGATTTTCAATAAAGTTCCCCACCAGCACGACCCCTCCGCCGCCCATCAGCAAGGGAATGAAGAAAGTGCCCAAGGTGGGGATGAAGACCAGAAGGCTGCCGGTGGCGATCCCGGGAATGGACAGGGGCGCCACCACACGCCAAAACGTCTTGCGCGCGCCAGCGCCCAGATCCCGTGCCGCTTCCATGTATTCGGGATGGTCCATAATCCCCTGCAGTGATGCGTATAAGGGAAGGATCATGTAGGGCAGCATGCTGTAAAACTGACCCACATAGGTCGCGCCCAGGGTATAGAGCATGTCAAGAGGCTGGTGGATGAGGTGAAGGGACAGCAGCACGGAATTGATGAAGCCTTCGGTGCCAATCAGAAACATCATGGCAAATGTCCGGATGAGGGAGCTTGTCCAAAATGGGACGATGACCAGGAACAGCAGGACAATTTTTTTCCGGGGCGGGGCGGTGGCGATGATATAGGCAAACGGGTAACCGACTCCCAAACAGAATAGGGTGACGAGCAGCGCGAACAGCAGCGAATCGGCGATGACTTTAAATTCGATCCAGTGGAACAGCAGTCCGTAATTGGACAGGGTGACATGATAGACCACGCCGCCATAGCCTCCGACTTGCATAAAGCTGATGAACAGCATATACAAATTGGGAATGGCAAAGAAAAACACCATCCAGATGACGACTGGCAGCACTATGGCCCATCGCTGCCGTTTGAGCCAAGCGCGCCGGCGCTGCCAGGCAGACGGCTGGGCGGTGCCTTGATGGTCTGGGAGAACGCGAGGGAATGATTGGGATCCCACAGCACATCAACCTCCTCTCCAATGGCAAAGTCCTGACTCTGGAATCCGTGCCCCACGCACTGGATGGTTAAAGACTCTGCGATGCGGACCCAGATGCGCACTAAAGAGCCGCCGAATATTCTTTCCGCAACAATTCCCCGGCACAGCGCTGCATCCCCAAAGGTTCCGAGCCGCACTGCCTCAGGCCTGACGCTCAGCACGACGCTGTCCCCAATTCCGTGCTCCTCATCCACTGGTGTCTTCGTCAGGAAAAATGGAGTTTGCACAATCGTGTACCCTTTCGTCACATCCACCACCACCCCGTCGATGAGGTTGGTTTCCCCCACGAATCCCGCCACGGTCGGCGAGACCGGGGTGGCATACAATTCTTCCGGACTGGCGTATTGCAAAAGCTCTCCGTTGGCCAGGACGCCAATGCGGTTGGACATGCTCATGGCTTCCTCCTGGTCATGCGTGACATACAGAAACGTGATTCCCAGCTCCCGGTGCAGCCTCTTCAGCTCCAACTGCATTTCCTTGCGCAATTTAAGATCCAGAGCGCTTAAGGGCTCATCAAGCAACAGTACCTTAGGCTGGTTGATGATGGCCCGGACAATGGCGACCCGCTGCTGCTGCCCGCCACTGAGCTGGCGGATCCGTCTGGTGGAGAAATCTTCCAGACCCACCATCCCCAGCGCGTTGTGGACCCGCTCCCGAATTTCCTTTTCCGGCACCTTCTTAATGCGCAGTCCGAATGCAACATTGTCAAAGACATTCATATGGGGGAACAGCGCATAATTCTGAAATACGGAGTTCACGGGCCGCAGATTGGCTGGCACAGCTGTCACATCTACCCCGTCAATTGTGACACGCCCTTGCGACACTTGCTCGAATCCGGCAATCATGCGCAAAATGGTGGTCTTGCCGGAACCGCTGGCACCCAGCAAAGTGACAAATTCTCCCTGGTAAATTTCCATGGAAAATTCCCGGATGGCCTGCGAATTGGCGAAGTTCTTGACGACATTGTGCAACCCAATCATGACTTTGTCCGGCATATCACCGCCTCCTTCCCCAACTTTTATAGAAATCTTTTTTTAAAGCACACTAGCCATACTGTATGAATTATCTGTTCGCTCCCGCGCAAACAGAATCCTTCGTCACGATGAACAATGCCCCAAAACAAATTGCATCAAGGCGCACAAGGCTGTTGCACAGGGTTCCGTCCCAAGTATCACGGACTAGCGGACCGTCTCTCCCGCGGTGCGCTCCGGCAAAGATTCCCCGGTCATATTGTTCCCGGAGAAGCATAGCCTGCGAGAATTGTTTTGTTGCTGTTCGCTCTTCCTATTTTGGGAATACAAGGTCCCCGGCGGGCTTGAATCCATAGTGTCAGAACACTCTCACTTATCTTAAGGAGACTGGACGTCACTCTCAGTCGATTTGCTACCGCACCTATTTTAATGCATGGGACCCGACTTATTTAGAGTGCGCAGGACAATCCCAGAAAAAAATTTCTGGCAGAATCGCCAGGCTCCCGCCTGAGGTTCTCCGCATGGCCCCGGGACCTGCGCGGCAAACATTTTGGCCCAGAGACCCGGGCCGCTCTAAGGCCATGTTCTAATTCCGGACCTGTCGAACAGAGAGGAGTCAATATGATATGGTAATGACGTGTAAAAGTATCTGACTGTGGCTGAGGAGGTCATGCAGATGGGTTTCTGGTTTGAGGAAGCGGCCTCACCGGGCCACCGCTTGCAATGGAAAGTTATCCGGGAGTTATATTCGGGCACCTCTGAATTTCAAAATATACATATTGTGGAAACCGAAGAGTTCGGCGTCGCCATGATTCTGGACGAAATCATGCAAACGACGGCTGGCGACGAATTTATCTATCACGAAATGCTGGCCTCGGTGCCATTGCTGTCCCATCCCCATCCCAGCCGGGTCTTGATTATCGGCGGCGGCGATGGCGGACTGGCCCGGGAAGTGCTGAAGGTTCCGGGAGTAGACACGGTGGTGATGGTGGAGATCGACCCGCTGGTCATCGAGGTCGCGCGCCGTTTTCTGCCGGGACACACCCAGTCCCTGAACGATCCCCGGCTGACCATCCAGTGCGAAGACGGCGCGGCCTATGTGAGGGCCACCGCGCACCGCCGGGACAAATTCGATGTGATTTTGGTGGATTCCACCGACCCCGAAGGGGACGGACCTGGGCAATTTCTCTACACGCCCGCTTTTCACACAGACATTCTGGGCGCCCTTAGTCCCGGCGGCATCTATGTGCAGCATACCGGCGCTCCCTTTTACAATCCTGAGGTTCTGACCGACGTCAGCCGGGATGTGGCCCGCCAGTTTCCTATATGCCAAGTCTACTGGTGCGCCATTCCCACCTATCCTGGCGGCATCTTCACCTTTACCGCCGGGTCCTTAGGACCCGACTTGACCCACCCGCAGAGAACGGCGCCGTATCCTACACGCTACTACACTCCAGCCATCCATGCGGCTGCGTTTGTGTTGCCGCCCTTCCTGCAAGAGCTGGTGGACCCATCAAAAAACCGCAGCACCCGCGCATGACCTGCACCGCCCCCGATCCGCCGTGGACACCACGGCACATTGGGGGCGGTCTGCCGATCTGCTACCCCTGCACACGGTCCAAAGCCGCACGGTCGCTGGCACTCAGAGTCCACAGCATGGCTGCCGCATTTTGGCTGGCCTGTTCTACGCTGGTCGCGCCCGGAATCGCCAAGACACACTGGCCCGGGGTCGTGATGAGCCAATTTAACGCCACCTGAGCCGACGTGACCTGATTGGCCTCGGCAATGGCTTGCACACAGCGGAGGAGAGGCTCGGTCTTGTGGAGGTAAGCCGCACGGAAGTGGGGGTCCCACCGGCGCACCCCGCGTGGACGGGCGGACCCGAAATGGAATTTCCCCGTGAGAAGGCCTTGGGCCAGAGGCGAGTAGGCAATGATGCTGATCCCTAAATTCTGAGCGGTCTCCAGCACCCCGTTAGTCTCGACCTGCCGGTCCAGCAGATTGTACCGAACTTGATTGGACACCAGCCGGTAGCCATGAGCTTTTAGCGCGCGGTGAGCCTCGGCCATCTGTTGGGCCGAAAAATTGCTGACCCCGGCGTGCTGGATGAGGCCCCGATCGATCAGCCGGGCCATCGCCGCCATCTGGGCCGCAATCGGCGATCGGGAATACGGCTGGTGAATTTGGTACAAGGTGATTGGCCGTTCCTGCAAAAGCGCCCGCCGCTCCTGCACACTGCGTTCCAAAGACTGCGAAGAGCGGAGCACAGGCCACCACTTGGTGGCAATCAGCGCCTGCCCGGCCGGCACCTCCAGCGCACTCAGAGCATGGGCCAGGGCACGCTCGGATTGCCCGCGGCCGTAGGCTTCAGCGGTGTCAAACCAATTGATGCCGCCCAGCAGAGCGTGCTTCACAATATCCGTCACGGCGTCGTCGCTCAGACTGGGCCAAAATTTCCCAATCATTCCCCGGCCCTGGCTGAACTGCCACGTGCCCAACCCGATAGGAGACAAAAAGGTCGTGCTATCCCCAAGACGATAGCGGGGAGCTTGTTCCCGGGACGGTGTGCTCATAGCCGTATTATACCGCGGGCTAACGCCTGGCGCCGTCGGAATTCTGGAAAAGTCGACACATTCATGCGCCGGGCTTCGCATTCCTCCCTGCATGCTTGGGGGCATAATGGAACATACATGCCCAGATAACTCAGATTGACTGCGGCAGGCGCGAGGACGACGGCAAAAACGCAGGGATTTGGGCAGGCTTCTGCTGTCGTTAGTCCGTATAAGGCCGGTGATTTTACGGTCCGATTCCTGTCACTTGAGTTAACCGATTATGTATGTAATGGAATGGTCTCCCCATGGTTCCGGTAAACGGACACAGCGGCGCGCGGAGGCTGGGCAAGATCTCGCCGGCCAGTAATCCGAACATGGAAATCAGCAGTCCAACCCCACGAGTCCATCTCCATCGCCAGAATTTCCACCAGCAGGACGTTTCCCGGTTCTGGGGTCCTGACATAGAGCGGACCCATCACCGGGCTGATCCGCGAGAAATCAAGGCGTCCGGCATCCTCAACTGTTGATTCTCAGGTCAACTGGACCCCGGACGCATTGCCCATTTCAAGAACTATCGTGTCACGGGCCGGCATACCCTCCTCAGGCGCCAGGGCGCAGTATTTGAGATCGACCATTTTGGGGAAGTGTGGCTGCTGGTGAATCTTCGCCTGAACAATGATTTTGGGCAGAAGCTGCTCGCCATAAGACCGCGGGACTAGACCTTAGAAGATGGGCGCCGCCGGCCGATGACGCGGTAGGCCAGGTAAGCTACCACTGCCGGATCAATCAGCACACCATATCCCATGCCCATGCTCAAATTTGGCGGGAGTCCAGGGCGGGGAAAAACGTTGGCATAAAAGAGCTGAAAGGGTCCCCAGCCCAAGGCGATTGACCCCTGATGCCATGTTTGCGCCCATACTTCATAGTGCAAAACAAGCAGATATCCTGCCACCCCAAAGCACAGCCCAATTCCGACGGCCGCCGCAATGGCCCAATTACGCGCCATAGTGATCACCTCCAAATTTTACCCATTTCTTGCTTCTATCACTATAATAGAACAGACGAATGCTCCGCACCATGCCCCCGCTCCATTGCCTCAGAAGTGTGGGTTCATAGGAGGCAGGGGAGTCGCCGGACGTTATCCTCAAGAGAGAGCCTGGGCCGAGAGTCTGGATGTGGCGAAGGACGTGAACAACAACCCTGACACTTCTGGATAAGTATCATGAGAACCGTCAGATACGAGGATTGGTTAAATTCTGCGCCATTCAGTGGACAGCGTCTTTGCCCGTATGGGGCACCATTCGCTCATAGATAGGAATACAAATCATATTCTCACCTGGCAACCGGGTCGGAAATGGCATGGATAGAGCGGCAGCGCAGCTTGGAAATGAAGCGGGCATTTAGATGTGCCAGATGAAATACATGGTCTTATGAATAGGCCCAGGGGGCGGTGATGCTACTTGCAGAAGGTGATTGCCGGTTGTAGCGCAGTTTTGGCCAGCGTCGGCTTGTTCGGGTTAACCCTGATATCGGCATCAGTTTATTCGTTGTATTTAACCAGGCCTGGCGGTGGTGGTTGGGACACGCAGTTGGGGCCATTCGGAACGGCACTACGCGACGTGGGAACTCTTTCGGAAGTCGTGTCCGCCCTGCTGTTTCTTGTGGGGATGGTGTTGCTGATCATGGGCTTAAGAGAAACGCCGTCCTGAAGAGATCTCCGGCCTTTTTTCGTGAAGGCAGGCCCATCATGCCGTTAGGTTCCGGCGGCACGGAATGTCGCGACATTTGTCAGTGGCATCCTGAGCGCAAGCCAGTATTCCGCGGCGACGTGAGAGATCAGCTCCGTAGCATAGCCGACATCGCATGCTTGTGTCAAAACGTCGGCTTTTGTATTGTGAGGACACGCCGCTGACTTTCTGTGGGAAGGATCAACCGATAGGTTAATACGGCCTTCTCAGTCACCTGTTGAATTTTTGCGGCGTCCATTTTGCCTTTTGGCGAGCCAAGACTATGGCGTTCTAAACAAGAATCATTCATCTCCAGATCAGTCACGTGGAAAAGAGGCGTACCGAGCTTCTCGCGAGTTTCCGGGAATTACCGCGTGTTCGGAGCGCTGCAGCCATCGGCTTTACTCTATGTCCTCAATGGGCAGGGTCCGACCTGAGTGATCTGGGGATGCATGATTTCTTTCTTAAGCCGCATGGGGGACATCTCTCTTGGGCAGGACATTCCGAAAACTCCTGGTGCATCAGCACGGGCTGCAGGAGCGGAAACTCCGGGGCGAAACCAAAAAGGTCCCGGACAGTTGAGCGCCGGGGACCTTACCCTATTACCGAAGACTCAGCTCAGCAGGTCGTTGATTTTGGAGCCCGGGTCCTTCTTCATCATCACAATACCCATGATGAGCAGGTACAGCCACGCTACAAGGGAGAACCCCCGGCCGAAGGAATACTGGGCGAACTGGAGGTGACCGGCGAGCGGAGTCTTGTTGATGCCCCAGGGCAGGGC
>DAHWJO010000060.1:0-18176 GCA_027344105.1 Sulfobacillus sp. | reverse complement strand
CAAGCCAATGTTCCATCGCATCTCGCGGATCTTCCTCTGAAATTCTGGGTCGCGGTGGTTCTAACCGGGATAGCTTCCGGACTGGGTGCCATCGCCATGATGACGACTTTGCGCACAGTGCAGCACATGGCCTTCCACTATCACACTGGTGAGTTTTCCTCGGCAGTGGCGAGGGTCAGCGATAGCAGGATAGTGCTGATGCTCATCTTGGGCGGACTGGTCACGGGAGTCGGACTGTGGCTATTAGGGCGGTACTTGGGAGGCACCGGTGGCGAGCCCACCGCCGTGGTCTGGTCCCACACGGGAAAACTGTCGCTCTTCCGCACATTGCTGAGCTCCACGCTATCCGAAATCACAGTCGGGCTGGGCGGGTCCATAGGCCGCGAGGCAGCACCTCAGCGCCTTGGAGCCGCCAGCGGTTCTGCGTTGAGCCAGCGGATTGGGCTGAGCAAAGAGCAGGGGTACATCCTTATTGCATGCGGCGCTGGAGCTGGCCTGGCAGCTGTTTACAATTCGCCTCTGGCTGGGGCGCTGTTCGCAACGGAACTGTATCTCGGCACTATTTCGCTGACACTGATTCTCCCCGCTCTCCTCACCTCAGGCATAGCTACCGCAGTGTCGTGGCTGGTATTGTCTTCCCATGCCATTTACCAGGTGCCGCAACTGCCTCACCCTACTATTTCGCTATTGCTGTTCGCCGTCGTTCTCGGACCGGTCATCGGGATCATCTCGGCGGGATATGTGAAGTTGATCGGTTGGGCCAGTGACCACCGTCCCAAGAATTGGCCTCTGCTGGTCGAGCCTTTGATTCTTTTCGCGGCATTGGGACTGGTAGCCATTAAATATCCCCTAGTGCTGGGAAATGGTGTGGACCTGGCGCAGTTTGCCTTTACGGGGCACGGCGTGATCTGGGTCTTTGCGGCTCTAGCGATCTTAAAGCCGCTCGCCACCGCCGGCACGCTGCGCAGCGGCGCAACCGGCGGCTTATTTACGCCGACTCTAAGCTTCGGCGCAGTGCTTGGAGGATTTTTAGGGCGGGGCTGGGACCTCTTGTGGCCGGGTTCCCCCGACCCAAGCTATGCAGTCATTGCCGCAGCCGCTATGATGGGGGCTGCCATGGAGGCACCTGCTACCGCAATCGTGTTCGTGTTGGAGTTGACTCACAATATCCAGGCCATCATGGTCCCCATGTTGATCGCGGTGGTCGGTGCTACTCTGACCGCCCGCCATATCAGTCTCCTCTCCATTTACTCTGCGCGCCTGAGCCCTGCGCCGGTTCCAGCAGAGAATCAGGATCCCCCGCTGAGCTCCCCACACTAGCCTTGTGCCGATCAGCTCTTGCTTGGCGCCACTATTTTATGCGCTGAATAGGGAGCCGCTTGAAAACTACTGCTTACTCTCGGCGCACACCGATTGGATTGCAGGGCGGATTAACGAAAACTGTTTGCCGGGGGATTTGGAAGGTAGGATTGCTCCATGCAATCGTTCTCAAGACGCCGGGCCAGGGACTCGCCTATCTTCGCGGCCCCTGGCCTAATGGCCGCCACCAAGGGGCACACAGCGGGTGGGTATTGGACTCTTTGCGGAGGCCGTCAGCGGGATTGTGCCCGCGCCTTGTCCGTGGCAAGGCAGGTTGCAGAACCAGGGCCCGCTCCTCCCCTCTTACAGCAACAAAGCCATTCGCAGCGGCCCCGCTCGCCAATGGGTTCCAAATTCCTGCGGATATATCTTTTATGCCTCCGAATTCGCCTCTGGCAACGATCCGCGGACACCACGCGCTTCCGGGAAGCCCCCCATCCACTCCAATCGCCCGGGTTCAGTCCGTCAAGTGCCCATGGGGGCCCGGAAGGGCCCCCCTTATGCTCGTGAATCCGAATTGGTCGGCGCCGATTGCATGGAAAAACAGCAGCACCGCGTATGTCCGCCGGTGCTGCTGCTTTTCTGGCTCCAGCACACGTACTAGCTTTTTAGAAAGTCTGGGTCCATGTAGCGGGGGTGAGGATAGGTGTAGAATCCCTCTCCCGTCTCACGTCCGAGTTTGCCTCGGTCAATGTACTCCGTTTTCAGCAACTGGGCCAACTTCTCAAACACCGGATCGCCCGTTTGGGCTTGAGCCAAGGTAATATTATACGCCGTGGTAATGCCCACGACATCCAAAATCGCGAAAGGGCCTTGGGGTGCGCCCGTGGCAATCATCCATGTCTTATCAATCGTCTCCACATCAGCCACACCATTCAGCAAGAGCAGTTGGGCAGCATTTAAGAGTGGGACCAGCAGCGAATTCAAAATGTATCCCGGCTGTTCCTTATGCAGCGGCAGCACCACCATGCCGATGGACCGCGCAAAGGCCGCGACCTCACCGAATACCTTGGGATCCGTGCCGGCATGTCCCATCACCTCGGCGGTATTGTTTATCCAAATCGTGTTCGCGAAGTGCAGCGCCAAAAATTTTGCAGGACGTCCGCTGACCTCAGCAAATTGACTGGGCAGCAACGTCGACGAGTTGGTGGCAAAAATGGTCTTCTCGGGAGCAACGTTGCCTAATTTCTTGTAAAAATCGGTTTTGATTGCCGCTACTTCCGGAATTGCTTCAATCAAGAGGTCTGCCTTGGCCACCGCTTCGGTTAAATCAGAACTGAACGCAATGCGGTGATATGCCGCCTCCACATCATCTTTGGTAACTCCCAGATCTTCTTGATAGCGTTCCATCAGCCCCTGAATTCGTTGTTGGGCCCGCGTTAATGCGGTGTCATCAATATCGTACACCACGACGGAAAATCCCTTGAATGCAGTTTGGTAGGCGATCTGGCTGCCTAACACGCCGCCTCCCGCTACGGTTATATTCTTAAAATCCATTGGATGCTCCCCCTTCTGTCTCTCTCTCCATTATGCGTCTCGGGTGCATGGCTCTAGACTCATTTCGTCATGTCAGCAAATTCGGAATCTAAGACCAGCCACAGTCATGGACTGAAAAATCGCTTCATTCGGGGCAGACCGCAAAGAAGCCATAGCACCAAAGTAAAAATTGCTTGGGACATCCGTGGAAGAATCGAGTCTCGCCTGAGGAACGCGGCGCGCTGAATAACCCACCGTGGCGCGGGATATTGCGGCAGGTCCAACCATGTCCGCAAAGA
This sequence comes from Sulfobacillus sp., assembly GCA_027344105.1. Lineage (GTDB taxonomy): Bacteria > Bacillota > Sulfobacillia > Sulfobacillales > Sulfobacillaceae > Sulfobacillus. The sequence goes on along the minus strand of DAHWJO010000060.1, from coordinate 15,042 downwards.
TTCCCTGATTTGCACGGCATCGGCGAGACCGGTTTCATAGATTTGACCACAGCCCTGCCAATTGTTCCGACGCCGGTGCAATCCCGGTATCAACCCGCAGTATCAAGAACTCTCTATCACCTCTGCCGCCGGCGGGTGGCTGATGCGTCTGCTGTGCGGTTCCCTCCCCGGCGGAGCCCCATTTGGCGTATGCAAGCCTTCACGGCCTCGTTTGACCATAACTGCTCTATTCTGGGCTTCTGCGTCTCTGCGCATTCCGGCACGGCTCCTCCCTTTAGGGCGGCCACAACCCAGCGGCGCAGCCCAAATGCCGTTCTATTGCCCTCCAGACGCACTCCAATGGCATGCCCCTCCCTGCAGTTGGAGGCAAACAGCAATGGTTCCTGGGCGCCGCGTGGTAAAATACTGGCAGCGACAATTCATGTGCGCACACCGGGGGTGGCCGGTTCCCTTCCCTTTGTGCGCGTGAGTCTTGCCGGACGATATCACATTCGGGTAGCTAGGGAGGCGGGTTATGCAGTTTGATGATGGCAGCGCGGGTGAAAAGTACGAAGCCCTTCGCGCGGCAGGATATTTATTTCTCGATGAGTTGTTTGATGCCGTGAATGAGGTGATGGCCACTGCTAACCACGAGCCGCTCCTGTCCTGGCTGCCGGGTCAGTTCTCCCAGCATTACACTCCCTTTTTCGCCAAACGATTTCTGGTGTGTGCCATCTCCGTCACCGGCATGATTGACCAGTGGGATGGAGAGTCCGTGGTGGCTGGCTGCACGGCCGAAGCCTTGGTCGTGCGAGCGCTAATCCAGACAGCGCAAAGTCTTGTGGCGCTCGACGCCGAGGCCAACGGGCTCAAGCCCGCTGCCGACGCACAGGATTTTTCTCTCTTTGAGGATCTCATGCTGCCTGATACCGATGCGGAGTGGCTGTTTGATCCCGCCTACGACGGAATCGAAGACACGGAAATCGCACAGAGCCAAGGCATGATGCTGCGGCCCGAAGACTGGTTCACACCGTACATCGAGCCCGGATGGATTCATCCCTATTGCCGCCTATCGTAAGCAATACCCCGGACCGCTGGCGCATCTCAACCCGGTTTCGCTGAATAACCCCCGGGGCCGGCGCCCACTGGCGGCTTGCTGCCGACCCCGCCAGAGGGCCTGCCATGAATCTTGCCCTCCATCCAAGTACCGGGAATGGCATTAATGGCATCTATTCCGGCCTCTCCAGGATTTTCGCCATCAGATATTCATCCGCAAACCCGCCACCGCTGTAGCGAATGGATTTCCGGCGAAGGCCCTCCACCACGAAACCCATTTTATGATACAAGCTGACCGCCCTCCGGTTGTCCACCATGACGGTAAGTTCGAGCCGGATAATTTGGTGCTGAAGCGCCCATTCTTCCATCCCTTGGAACAGCCGCGTTCCTAGCCCCTGGTTCCAATAAGCCTGGCGGATGCCAACCACCACCAAGGCAGAATGGGACAACCGTCTGGCGTGGTTTCCCTTAATACGCAGAAACCCTGCCAGCTGGGTCTTGTCTTCCACCACCCAGAACTCACTGTGATGTTGATCTATAAAAGGGCCTATCCTCTTTTCCCAATCAGAAACCGCCCCGGACAGTTCTCCCGGCTCCATCAGCATGAATGGCGTTTCCCGGTCGAGCTGATCTTGCAGGTCACGGAATTTCTCAGCATCTGTCAGCCGGACCGGACGGATCTCAGCCATGCCCTCGCACCTCCCTATGTGCTCCGTCAGCCGGTCCGCAATCCTCAACAGGTTGCAGCAGCAGCACAGCAAGCAGAGATCCTTCTCGCTGCGCCTGTCGCCATGAATTAAAGCGACTCCAGTTTGTCTGGTGATGCCGGAACACTAAATTTCCCTTGGTAATGCTGGATTCCGCAACCACTCCCGCTGGCTGATACATACTCAGCGAAGCTGGTCGCCAGTGACAGCATAGTCACCGGAAGCGCTGCAAGCGCCACTGGAATCAGCAGCGGCCCCAAGATCTTGATTTCTGTTCCTTGAGGCCGACCCTGCCGTATACAGGATGGGACATTTATCATCGCACTCCGCCCTTTCGCGCCGTTGCAATCCCATTAGCAGCACGGACTGCCCAGTGAGATGAAGAGGGCGCCCACTTTCATTCTTCAAACTACGCCATTTTCATCAACCCGTCTACAGGCAGGACTGTGTCTTGGGGGCATGGCTAGCGGTCAACGCTCTGTGCGGTACCCCGCATGCAAGACAATGACTTTAGGACGTTCCGCCGGAACCGGCGCCAGCACCGGCCAGGAAATCGACTGCAGCAGAGACGGGGGCAGCCCCGCCTCAAGCAAGGGGCGGCGAAGATTATCCGCCGTTCCATATACCGCTTGGATTAACTGCGTGAGTGCCTGCGGCTGCTCACGCGGCACATCAATCGGTTCCTTGGTCTTCCAGCCCTGCTTTCCAATTTGCTCAAATACGTAGCGATATTGCCTGTCAGTGATAATTTCCAGTTCTCTGGCGCGCCGCACCAAGGCCTGGATGGACACGCGCCAGCGCGCCTTAAGCGCGGCCAGCCCCGTCAGTGTCACCGGTGCGGCCAATTCGCGCCGCATGGCGTTCTCCGGCAGGAGAAACTGGGCCGCAAACGCATCAGCTTCGCGCTCGGCAGCATCCCCACCGCCTCTGACCGTCCGGTGAAGCACTAGGTGCCCTAATTCGTGGGCCGCACTCCAGCGCATCCGGTCCCCTGGCGTTGCCGAGTCCAAGACCATAACCGGACGCTGAGCATTCGTTCCCGCCCAGGCGCAGAACCCATCGAGTCCGGGACCCGTGGTCAAAATTGCTGTGACCAGCACCCCGGCACGCTCCATGGCAGGAACGAGGGAAGCAACGGGATCCTCGGCGGGCAGTCCGAGCCCAATTCGCACCGCATCCGCCGCTTGCGCGGCCGGAATCCCGGTGCATTGAGGCAGCCGCACGGGCCATTCCTTGACGCGGCCCAGCAAATACCGTGCCAGTTCCCACGCCACGCGGGCCTTGGCATGCGCATCCTGGCGCGTGGCCATGGGCACTTTAGCCCGGGCACGGAATAACAGGGAGCCCAGCGGGAACGGATCGAGGTCGCCCTTATGAAAAAACGGCAGGGGAAAACCCGTAGTGCCCGCAATCTTGCGCAGCAGTGCATCGGAAGGTACGAAGCGTTCGCGTTCAATATAGGCAACCGTGGACTGACTCACGGCCACCTGATTTGCTAGCCGGGCCTGGCTCAACCCTGTATAGTCTCGCGCCAGACGCACCCGTTCACCGATCATGAAGTGCCCTTCTCCTGTTCGCCCGTTTCCAGACATTCAAATCCCAAAGAAGTCTGATCCGCATCCACACTGCAAGTTTCCATCGCCACAGCGGGGTGGGGAATCTCATAGGCCCAGTCCACCTGTATGGGCGCCGATTCGGCCACATCCGCTTTAGTGCAGACCAATTTCAAGGGGTCCATGCGCTGCTCCTGGTCGACTGACCACAATATCGCCAGATTGAGTGCCACTGGCAACGGCTCCTCCATAAATCCAAACATCACCTGTTTTTGACGCAGGAAGGCATCACGCGTCAGCGACTGTCCAGAATCGGGCAGCTGCCCGTCAGGCGTCTTCCAGATGCGCAGCCTAAACTGCCGGTAGACCAGGCTGAGCCCGTTATTGGCCAGATCTTCGACTGCCATGTCGCCCAGTATCGGCTGCAAACGGGTAAATTCTTGTTTAGCCCACCAGCGGAGGAGGCCGGGAGCCAGAAACACATCAAAGGGCCTGGCTTCATGGTCGAAGAAATCCAATGTGGATTGCCATGCCGATTCCAGAGTCTCATACACTACCGGGAAAAACGGCGCCAACCCCTCCAACACCTCATCCTGAGTCATCCCCCCACACCCTTCCGGCATATTTTAGTCATATTATGACCAACCAGCCACCGACTTGCAACGCCCGGGACGAGCGTTTTGCCGGGAGCAAAGCTCGCGCCAGAGTTATGTTCAGCGTAGCAGTTTGACAGCACATGGGCGTCAGGAACACTATGAGGAAGGAACAGCCCGCACATATTCAGAAAGGAGAAATTCTATTGCAGGAAGGCACGATTGAACAGTTTCTGCGCATTCGCCAGGCTTTTGGGGCGAGGTTCAGCGGTGACGGTGGCCACATCGCCTTTTTAATGAATCTGACAGGCACCGCGCAGGTGTACCGCATTCTCCCCGGCGGCGGATGGCCTGAACTGCTGACGGATTCGGACAATCGGGTGATGGAAGTCTGGGGCATCCCTCACAGTTCCCGCCTCGTCTTTGCGATGGATGAGGGCGGCAATGAAAATGCTCAGCTGTATATGGTTGAGGGGAACGGAAAAGGGATTACAGCCATTACCGACAATTCCCGGGCCATGTACAGCCTCGGCGCCATCAGCGCCGACGGACGCTGGATGGCTATTGCCACCAATGCACGCAACGGTCAGGATTATGACATTTGCCTTCTTGAAACCGGCCAAACGTTCGCCGAGGCTAAAGTTGTGCACAAAACCCAGGGGTGGTGGCGGGCTCTGGACTTTTCCCAAGATAGCCGGCGCCTGCTTGTCGTCACCCATACCGCGAACGTCAACCACGACCTCTATGAGCTTGACCTCGAGACAGGAGCGCTGAATCACCTCACCCCTCATCACGGGAACGCTCAATATCTTTTCGCCCGCTATTGGGGACCGGAAGAAGACATCCTTATGGCTACCGACGAAGGCACCGAATTCCTTGAGTTAGCCCAGTGGCGGCGGAAAAGCCGCAACCTCGAGCATCTGGCATCCGAGAACTGCGATCTCGACTTGCTCGAAGTCGACCGGGCCTCACAGCAATATGCTTATTGCCTGAACCAAGAAGGCTATTCCTCACTGTACATACACCGCAATGGCTCCACCCGCCATATTGCCGGATTGGATGATGGGGTGATTGCCAGCCTGGCCTGGTCACCGGACGGGTCGGGTCTCGCGCTTACCTACCACAGCGCGACCAAAAACCCCAACGTGTACTGTCTCTGGCCGGAAACCTCCAAGCTGGTGGCTCTCACTCATGCTCCCCAGGCGGGCCTAGATTTCAGCCGCTTTATCCGGCCAGAGCTAAGAACGTTCCCATCGTTTGACGGACTGTCCATTCCAGTGTGGCTGTACCGTCCCCAGAAAGCAGAGCGGGTGCCCGTTGTCATCTCCGTGCACGGAGGCCCGGAGTCCCAGGAGCGTCCTGGCTTCAATCCGGTGTTTCAATATCTGTTGGGCCATGGCTTCGCAATTGCCGCGCCAAATGTGCGGGGCAGTTCCGGCTACGGTAAGAATTATGTCCATCTGGACGATGTCAGGCTGCGGATGAATTCCGTAAGAGATCTGGCTGCTCTAGTGGCATGGATCCAGGGTCAGCCCGGACTCGACAGCAGCCGCACGGCGTTGATGGGGGGATCCTATGGCGGGTTCATGGTCCTCGCTGGCCTGACTAGTTTTCCCGAGCTTTTCGCTGCTGGGGTCGACATCGTCGGCATTGCCAACCTCGAAACTTTTTTGGAAAACACCAGCCCCTACCGCCGCCAGCTGCGGGAAGCCGAATATGGTTCACTGGCAGAGGACCGGGAGTTTTTTCGAGAAATCTCACCGGTCCACCACATCGACCAGATTCAGGCGCCGCTCTTAGTCGTGCATGGACGCAACGACCCGAGAGTGCCGGTAGGCGAAGCAGAGCAAATGGTACAGAAACTTCAGGCCCGGAATCATCCAGTGGAGTACCTCTTGTTCGACGATGAAGGACATGGGGTGGTCAAACTGAAGAACCGCCTCATTCTCTATCCCCAGATCGCTGCCTTTCTGGAACGGCATCTCTCCAATTAGGCATGGTTGGTAGGACAAGGGCGCAGGGATAAGCTCTGCGCCCTTGTCCTACCAACAGGCTCCTCCTCCCCAAGCGTTCCTGTCGGATGAAATCCCGTCACCCTCAGGATCTCGCTTGAGCATTCCGTTTTAGCCCGCGACGCCTCCTTTCAAGGCCGTGCTCCGGTTCCACGCCAAGCAATTTCCCACCGGGTCGAAACCATTGCGCCAGTCGGGTGGCGCCGGCAATTTCCCCGTGTTACCATAAACAAAAAGGGGGTGGAGAAGACAGCATGCGCAAGAGCCTGCACCCTGCTTCTCCGTCCCGCGTCAGCCCGCCTTAATACGCCCTCCAGCACGCGTCTCAACCTAGCACACTGGAGGGATTTGCTATGCGCATCTGGCGCATTCTCACTCTCCCAGCATTTGCCCGCTACTGGACCGGCGACACAGCCGTTCGCCTGGTGGATGAACTGACCGCTGTGGCAATTCTGTGGTATCTCGCTGCCTACGGCCACTCAGCGCGCGAACTGGGATGGTATGCATTTTGGACGGCCGCTCCGGTTTTGGCGGGCGGCCCTCTTATGGCGACACTGTTCCGGAGATTTCCTGTGCGGACGATCATGGTTGGGGACTTTGCCATCCGCTCCCTCAGGTACGGCGTTCTGGCGGTTGCTCTAGCGGCAGCCCGCCCAGGAACTGTGCACTGGATCTGGTTTGATATGGCTGCCGCTGCACAGGCCTTAGTATTCATGGCGACCGCTGCCGGCGGTCCTGCCTTGTGGCCGCAGGTAGTGCCGGGACCCCTACTCAAACACGCCATGCAGGCAGAGCAGATAGGATGGAATATTGCCGCGGTGCTGGGACCGCTCGCTGCTGGTTTAGTGATGCAGCGACTGGGCCTGTGGATAATTCTGGCAACGGCGAGCGCGCTCTTGGCACTGGCTGCATGGAACCTGGCCCAGGTTTCCCTGAACGCTGGAACCAGAACCCCCGTGGCTCCTCTACGGACTTCCCGGCGTGTAACGGCCCGAGAAGTCTCAAGGATAATGCGGGCGCATCCGCCACTGTGGCAGAGCACGGCCCTGTTCTGGTCTCTCAACTTCGTTCAGGGCTTCTTGTGGGTATTGTGGCCCTTGCTTGCCCATGCCTTTTGGAATTCTCCGGGCATGCTTTATACTGCGCTCTTGACCACACAAGCCGTGGGAACCCTCTCGGGCAGTGTGCTTCTCCCCACCGTGGTCAGGCGCCCAATCCTGCTGCAGCGCATTCTCTTGACAGAATCTCTGGCGGGAATGGCGATGATTCTGGTTCTGCTGGGCCTGCGCCACCCGCAATGGGCATTTATAGCGGTGTTCGTCTCGGCTTGTTTGGGAGGTTCTTCGCCATTTTGGGCCATGCAAATACGATTTCACGCCACCACCACAGAAGAGAGGCCCGTAGTGATGACGTATATCCGCACAGCCCTGCAAACTGCCGGTCCTTTAGGCGGCCTTCTGGCTGGTTTTGCTTGGCATTCGCAGCGGGCCGGGATATTAGTGTCGGGAGCTGCACTCACCCTGACTCTTCCGCCTCTGATCGGTGCCATGCTTGCCGTGCGCCGCCCCCTGGCGCCACCGCCCGCCGCCGACCGTTTTTAGACCAATCGAGAGAAGGTGGGGACGCCGCATTCTTGGCGCCCTCACCTTCTCTCACTCTCTATCCGACACTCTTAGTGGCTGCCATCACCCTTTCGAATGAAATAGGCGTCCTGTCACCAACCCCACTACCGTGCCTGTCAGGACAATCACAAAGAACAGGAACATCATCACGATGAAGGCATCACTCCAGCCATCCAGCCAGCCAATGTGCCCTGCCGCTCCCAGTTGGCGCGAGTCCAGCACATAAGCGCTGATGGGAAAAACAAACGCCCACCAAGATAAGGTAAAATGCAGCTGTCCCATGAACCACACGCGCAAGGTCATGACGAGCCCCAAAAGAAAACTCCATCCGGCCAGTCCCCACAAACTGAGCGCCAGCAGGAGGGACAAAGAAGTCGGCGCCATAAGCCCCACCCGCACGCTGCTTGCGGCGATACCCCACACGCCAAGACTTAACACCGCCGCTGCACCCAACAGCAGCCACGAAGTCGGCGTCACCGCGGAAGGCGGCTGCGGAGCGCTAAAATATCTGCTGAAGAGAAACGACGTCAGAAAGATGAAGAGAAAGAGTCCCATGCCAAAGTACGCAATATCGACGACATTGACAAATCGCGCCCACCCCAGCGAGTGTTTGAATTCTTCCGACACGACCACGTTGCCCAATAGCGGAAATAGCGCATTGGCTACGGATCCCATAAGCCAGGCGAAACTCACCTGCGCCGGATTGCTCTGCCCCTGACGCATCAGAGCATCGGTAATGATGATGCTGAACAGCAACCCGATTCCCACGCTGAGGAGCCACATCACGTTGATGATGGGATGCAGCACAGCAGGTCCAAATTCTGCGCCCATCAAGGACCAGTTCAGCCCGATGATGGTCATGGAGATGGGAATCAGCCCGAAAAAGTGGCTCAGCGCAGGGTGCGTCAGTTCCGCCCACATCCTGTCAGGGCTGACAAACCAGCGGGTTAGCCAGATGGCAATCAAAATGGCAAAGATACTGGAGTTAATCCAGACACCGGTCTCGATCCACCCCGTCATGACCCCTTTGGTGCCCCACACCCTGGCCACAACATCCAGCATCCCGCCCCATCCCATCACGATGACAAACCAATTCGACGTGAACGCGCTTAAAATGGTCGAAGAGCGCTGCGGCTGTTCTTGAACATTCCCCGGCAATGCCGTCATGACAATCCCTTCCCCTTCTATCCCGTAGGCGTCTGAAGCAAAAGCCTTCTTTAGACGCCATTTCTTAAAAATTCCACAGCGGTTTTTGCGGCCCCTCAGCCGCCCCCACCTTATCAAGATAGGTATTGAACAGATCTGTCGTAATGTCCGGCGGCATTTTCCCCTTGAAGCGAACCGTATACGCATCGAATGCTGTCTTAACCGCATGGGACAGGCGGCCATGGTAGGAGACATCCATGGTCCCTCCCCAAAGAACGTTCGACCGGATAATGAGCGCAGTGCTTCCCATGTTCATAATGCAGAACACCTCGGGTTCATAGGGCGCGATAGCCCCTTCGCCCGTGATGGCCTGGCGCAGCACACTAGCCACGCGGATCCCCTGGTCCACCGCCAGATGGCCGATTTTAGGCTCACTGCGCGATGCAATGTCTCCTACCGCGTAAATGTTGGGGAAATCGAGATGCCGAAAATTTTCATCAGTCGGGATAAATCCCGCCTCGTCACCCAATCCGGCGTCAACAACCACTTGCGGGCCCCGGTAGGTCGGCACCATCACCGTCAGCGCGGAAGCCGCAGATGTGCCATCGGCAAAGTGCACTCTATCCCGTTCAATGCGTTCAATGGTTTTGTTTGTCAGCACCTGAACATCCTGCTTGGCCGCCAGTTCTCCAAAGGCCCGGTGCACATTGTCGCCGACGTCATCAAAGAATACCGCCCCTGGGGTATAGCAGGTAATAAGTGACTTCTCCCGAATGCCCTTCTTGCGCAGTAGGTGGTCAGACATGAAGGCGATTTCGCCCACCGGCCCTTCACATGCTGTCGCCAACTTCGGCACATCGGGCAACCGCGTCCCCGAAGGAGTAGGGGCTGAACCCACAAAAATACTTCCTCCCGAAAAGTCCTCCAACGCCGCATGCAGACGGGGCGCCAAGGCATCCGTGCACATGGAGTAACCGAAGTCATTAAATCCCGGCACCGCACTAAAGTCATGAAAAGCTCCCATCGCAATCACCAAAAAGTCGTAGTTCAGCCACGCGCCCTCAATCTCCACCTTGTTGCGCACAGGGTCAATCTGCAGGACCCGGCTGTTGATAAAGTGTCCGTGGCGCTCGACAACTTCCCGCATGGGAAAGGTCGCGCCCCCCACCTGTTTAAGTCCCAACGCGACTTCAGGCAGGGAAGGCTTTACTAAAAAAGATTCCCGCTCATCCACTACCGTTACCGCCACACCAGCCTCTTGTATCCACGGTGAGAGCTGATGGTATACCGTCATGCCCCCAAAACCCCCGCCAAGTATTATCACATTGGTCATTTTTGTCTGCTGCTCCTTTGCTGGTCCAAATCGGCCGTCTCCTGCCTAGAATATCCATTTACTCGAAACATCACTCGGCTGCCCAAAGGCATTCAACACCTGTACTACTCTTATACACCACCTGGATTGATTGATCAATCTATTTAACAAAAAATCTGATCTACCCTGCCGCCCTCCCATTCACTTCAGGCGGCGCGCCACCAGATATTCCGCCATCCCACGGAGAACGAACTCCTTGGAAGGCACTTCACCAAAGAGATCCTGCATCCGCTGCTGCAGTTTGGTCAACACATCGGTTTGCAAAGACTCCGGCAAGCCGCTCGCCATCAACCGCGCATGGCCACCCTGTTCAAAGAATCTCCACGCCACCTGCCCATCAGGAAATTCCAGCGCCCACGGTCTCACGGCTGTCTGCTCGACCGCCAGACCCACACCTTCCATCAGCGTCGCAACCTCGCCTTGGTTGTGTCCGGGCGTGACAAACGGCAACTCCGCGCTGCGCAGCGCGGCCTGCAAAGGAGCCAACGCTTCCTTCCAGACGTCCGGCCATTCCCACCGCACCAGCACGTTCAACGCTACGCGGCCATGCGGACGCACCACCCGCGCCAATTCCTGCAGAGCCTGGGCGGTATCGGCCAAGTGCAGGAACCAGGAACCGATCACTAAGTCCGCTCCTTGCGATGCCAAAGGCAGCTTTTCGGCCGGCGCCTCCACCAATCGTATCCAGTCGTACCCCTCGCATACTGCGCGCTTCTGGGCCTGCTGCAATTGAACCCACGATGGGTCCGTCAGAAGGAGGACTCCCTGCGGTCCCACCCGGTCCGCCAGTTGCCCGTCAAACGCCAGCCTGCCGGTTCCTGCGCCCACTTCCACAACGGCCGTGCCCACTTCCGGCTGAGCGAAATCCACAAACCTTTGCGCTTCATCTTTGGCATCCTGGTAAATCTTCCGCCATATTTGGTCAAATTCTGTCCTGAACTGTATAGCCAGCCCGCCCGGTTTGACTGCACTTTCCGTCTGACCCGTGGTCACATCCAGGCGGGCGCGGCTGAGCACCAGTCGGCCCCCATTCTGACTGCGCAAGAGGGTGCCCTTGTGCTCATACATCGCCTCATCCGCATCGCGAACGGCTTTGTCCAGATTGCCGCGCTGGTATGCCACCATGCCGGTGCTGACCCTCGGTTTCACTGGCAGTTGCGCCGACACCTCTTGCGCCCCAAGCGTGTCTTCGACCGCCTGCACAACAGCATTGGCAGCGTCAAGAGACGTCTCCGGCATCCATGCCGCGAATTCGTCACCCCCATAGCGGACCACAGTGCCTGTCTCTAGAAGGCATTCACGCAAAACCCGTCCAATGACCGCAAGCATGCGGTCTCCCTCGTCATGTCCATATAAATCATTGACCGTTTTGAGTTCATCCACATCAAACATGACCACCAAGCCATTTTCCTTGTTCCATAGCGTTTGGTGCTGCAACCAGTAGGCGCGGTTGTACAGTCCGGTGACTGGGTCCGTTTGCGCCCACTGGGACAGCATCTCGCCCGTCTCGGTCATTTGTTCCTCGGCGAACCCCATAAACAGATAGCGGGAACCGCGGTGGGTGAGATTCATGCCAAACAGAAGCCCCCGGTGAATCTGCCCAGCCGGTGCAGCAATTTGGGTCAAGAGACGTTCGCCGGAAAGAAGGTCGGTCTTCAGGCTGCTCCACGATGTCCAGGGAACCAAACTGTTTCCCACCACGCGCGCCGCCCTCAGCAACGACATGATGGGAACCAGAGGCCAGGCGTCCCGCTTCACAGCCCAGAGCTGTTCAGCCCGGGGATTGCCATCGACAACACAGCCTACTTCGTCTATCAGCAGCAGAGGCATCGGGAAAATCGTGAACATTTGACCCATGACTTGCGCGCGGTCAGCGGAAGAATATTGCGTCGGCTTATGCAATTCCCGGCCGCTGTCAACCCCCGCGGAATGGTGGGCATCTTGGAACATAACCTTATCCACCTTTTGAGTGATCTCTGTCTATTCCATAAAGCGATTCATAAGGATCCTTCTCATTGTAATGCAAAGCCCGGTCAATGACATCTTCTCAGCACCATTTCTCCCCCGCGACGCGCTGGCTGGCCCGATCTCAGCGGATCAATGTGCAAACAGTCAAGATCTGTTCGTAAATGCAAATGTGCAGAGCGCTCAGACTAGAGCACGGGCACGCTCCCCCCTAAGGCTTGACTGAAACTGATGTGGATGTTTGGCCGCGTCATGAGGTAGCAGCAGCAATAGTCATTGCTCCCGCGCCTCCCCCTTTCGCTTACTCCATCGATGACCCGCCGTCCACAGGAATATAGGTGCCGGTGATGAAACCACTCGCGCGGGAGGCGTACATGACAATGGCGCGGGCGACGTCGTCAGGTTCCGCAATGCGGCCCAGTGGCGTCATGGCCGCGACGCGGTTCAGAAAATTCTGCGGTTGGAACTCCGTCGCCTCGGTATGGACCAGGCCGGGAGAGACGACATTGGCCGTAATGCCCACCGGCCCATATTCGGCGGCAACGTAGCGGGCGAATTGGGTGAGCGCCGCCTTGGCCGTACCGTGAGCAGCCATATCGGGAGCCGTGTGCTTGGCCAGCCCGCTGCCGACATACACGATGCGCCCGTAGTGGTTCCGGGCCATAACCGGAGTCACCGCCTGGGTCAGGACAAACGCCGCCTTCATTTCATCATCCAGTTTTTGCTGGAACTCCTCCCACGCCATATCCCGCAGCGGCTTCCGGACAAAAGGCATCCCTGCGTTGCTGATGAGAATATCGAGGCGACCCCACCGCCCGTCAATCTTCGCGATAATGTCCTCCACCTGCTCGCGGCTGCGCACGTCTCCCTGCATGACCACGGCCTGTCCCCCATCTGCACGGACCGCACGGGCGGCATCCTCGGCAGCATCTTGGCGCGACACAAAATTAATGACTACTACGGCTCCCTGCTTGGCCAAAAGCGACGCGGTCGCCCGGCCTATGCCCCGGCCCCCGCCGGTCACCAAGGCGATTTGCCCTGTAAACATGCCATTTCCACCTTTCCCCACCTGGCTTTCGCACCGCGAAGGCTAATCCGTCCCCCAGTGATCCTCCGTGAGACGTACCGTATGCAGCCCCACCCGCTATACAATTCCCCCATTGACGGGAATCGACGCACCGGAAATAAACGCACTGTCTTCTCCAACCAGCATCAACACCGCCCGCCGCGGCTCGCCAGAGCCAGCGCCGTAGCGCGGCCAATCCCGCGGCCCCCTCCGGTCACCAGGGCAAGTTGGCCATTTAACATCACTGAATTCCTCCCCACATTAACCTGGGATGCAAAATTCTCGGCAATCGTCACCGCTGATGCCCCGTGTCTTCAGGGGCCTCCCTTGATAACAAAATGCTGTATCCGCTCCACAGTATTTCGCGCGGGGTCTTCGTCCACCCAGTCCTGAATTCTGCGCATCCACTGGCCAACCTCAGGCCCCTGTGGCAAATGCGTCCATTCCATAACATGCTTGCCGCTGGCAACCGGCTTCAGTCTCGTTAATTCTGCCGGGGCAACTGCCGCCTCCCACCGCGCCCTAACTTCCCGCTGGCGCGTCCACGCCTTCTGGGTCCCACTTCCCGCGATGTCCATGCGCCGGAGTTCCCACAGCTGCTCTATATGGTCTAATCCCCATTCCCGCGTCACACGCCGCAGGGATTTCGCTCCAGCTTCTTCCCATGGGTACATGTGATGGGCGACCAAGTCCCGTATGGCTCTCACGGTATGGGCATCGAATTTTAGACGCTGCAGCATACGTTCGGCATATAGGGCCCCAACCGTGTCGTGCCCGTAAAAATGTCCCGTTCCGCAGGCGTCTTGGGTAAAGCATTCCGGTTTGCCGACATCATGCAGCAGACCGGCCAGCCTCAGCAGGGGTGTCGTTCCTTGAGCAGCGGTTGCCAGCAAGTGGGTGTGCACAGGAAACGCGTGATGCGTGTTATGCTGGGCAAATCCCCTGGCAGCCGCCCATTCCGGCCACACTATCCCGAGCAGCCCCCCTGCGTCCGCGGCCTCAAGAGCCTCGGCAAAGTGCACAGATGCCAAGAGCTTCATCAGCTCATCGCGTTGCCTCTCCCCGCTGACATTGAGAATCAGGGGGCGGGAAGCAGTCATTCCGGCGGACGTTTCTGGAGCGAGCCTGAAAGGCAAGCCTCCGTGATCCTTGCCTACAAACCGCACGGCGCGCCACATGCGCAGCGGGTCCTCCGCAAAACGCTGCCGCGCGCGCCCGACCGTGACGATAAGACCCCGGTCCAGGTCATCTTGTCCCCCAAAAGGATCTATCAGCGTGCCGCTGAATGCCAGAGCCATCGCATTCATCGTGAAGTCACGCCGTCCCAGGTCGTCCTCGATCCGGCCACTGAAATGGACTTCAGCTGGGTGGCGCCCGTCTTTGTAGCGGCCGTCCTTGCGGAAAGTCGTCACTTCAACGGGCCAGTCTTGGTAGGAAGGGTGCCGCAAGGTGACCGTGCCAAATTCCAGCCCCGTAGGGATGGCCTGCCAACCCTGCAGCTTGGCCCACTGTGCCACATCACCGGGTGGCCGGGCGGAAGCAAAATCGTAATCATGAGGCAGTTCATGCAAAAGCCAGTCCCGTACCGCTCCTCCCACCAAGAAGGTGGGGCTGGCCTGGTTCAGGGCCTGCCAGATTATGCGCACAGGCTCGGGAATCCCGTTAAGCACGGCTCATCTCCTTATCCCAGAAAGACGCGTCCCGGCAGATCCACCGGGTCTGTCTGCGCTCCAGCCACCGCTGGACCCGGACAAAATCCGGTCCGTCCGGCAACTGGCTGGAACGCGCCAGGCCGCCGCACTCAGCATCCCACTCAAGGGCCCATTGCTGAATCTGGCCCGCAGTATACTCTCCCCGTCGCACAGCCCGCAAGAAGATCCGGTCCTCGGCAGGCAGGCAAATCTGAAGCTCTCCTGTGACAAGAAGCTGGCGGGCGGTCAGGAGCAGGCGCAGCAAGTGCATCGCGTTTTT
>DAHWJO010000005.1:0-57531 GCA_027344105.1 Sulfobacillus sp. | reverse complement strand
CCCACAGGCCAGAACCAGCGCAGGGCAGCCCCGCGTCCTCTTGCGGCTGATTGAAAGTTCAGCTATGCTTCAGCTTGCTTTCATATGAATCAGCTATGATAGGTATAGTTTGATCTGCGTGCAACGCAGGTTTGGGAAGCGCTAGCCCCCAAAAATCACTGAGATGCCGGGAAGGAGGGACACTCATGCAAGCCTCCAGACAACTGGGATTGTGGAGCCGCTACTCTAAAAAGTGGGCCGGAGCCATAGCCGTTCTTGTCCTGACAGGGATTGCCGTGGTGCTGTTCTTCCACAAGATACCCATTCATGCCATTGAGGATGCTTGGGGCCGGCTGTCCGCTCCAGTGCTATTGTGGGCGCTTGGCTGCCAGATTGCTTTTGTGGAGCTGCGCGCCATTCGCTTTGCATCTATGGCGGGACCTCTTGACTCGACAGCGAAAGATCTTTCTGCCCGGCCTTACCAGTGGTTCGGCCCGACAGCGGCGTACTCAATGACTTGCAGCGTCTTCCCCGGCGGGATTGGCGAGTTGCTCTTGCCCGTGTACCTGAGGCCCTATGGGGTTGCGAACAGCGCTAGCTTAGGGCTGGCAGTCGGGGGACGCCTGTTTGATGTAGGGTGGTCGGTTGTGCTGGCCTTTGTGTTCAGCCTGTGGATCATTCCCCATCAAGGGTGGACAACCGTGCGCCTCTCCCTTGTGGTGGGGGCGGTGGCGATGATTCTGATCATCATGGCCATCCGGCTGATTGACGGCGGCCGCATTATGGCCGTGCTGGAGAGGCGCAAGGTGCCGCACTGGGCGCGCCGGGGGATTGCCGCGGGATTTCGGGCCCAGACGGTTCTTAAGCGGCTGTCGTGGCGCGATATGGCGGTCTTGTCCCTGATGACCATTGGCATGAAGCTGTCCAGCACGCTGTTTTACGAAGTGATTGCGCATGGGCTTGGGTATTCTGTCGGGTTTTTCCACATAGGGGCAGCCATGATGTTCTTTTCACTTTTCATGGTCTTTCCCTTGCAGGGGGTCGCCGGGTTCGGCACCACGGAGGCCTGGTGGATTTTGGCGCTGACTTTAGTGGGACTGCCGCTGAAAGGGGCCATTGTCATGGCGCTGACCTTCCATGTGCTGAATCTCCTGTACGTGTCCGCACTGGGCGGAGTGTACATGCTTGCGCGGCTCCGGCCTGTGTCATGGATGGTCCGCAGAAATGCTAAAGTTAAATAGGAGGGTTCGTCTTTATGGTTGCTGTCCGGGTTGTTTTTGCGGCCTTTCTGGTGATGACGTTGGGATTGATGGGATTTTTAGAGAACTGGCGCAGTAAAGTGGCTTGGGGTTTGGCTGTTGTTTTTGGACTGATTGCGGTTGAACCGGCTTTGGTGGTTCCGGTGGGGAGACTGCTCCGAAATCATAATTTGACCATTATTGACGGGCTGGCTCTGCTTCTCATCCTGACGGTAGTGGCGCTGTTTGGCGCTTTGCAGGCGGCCAACGCCAAGTCCGCGAAGTCGCTGCACATCATCAACCAACTGGTGGATGAACAGGCTTTTGACGATTTTCACCGAGAATACCAGGCCCAGCAGTTCAATCCCATCACGGTGGTGATTCCCGCCTACTATGAGGCGGAAAACATTGGGAAGGTGCTCGAAAGCATTCCGCGCCGCGTGCATGACACGGACGTGTCAGTCTTGGTAGTGGTGGACGGCAGTCCCGACGGCACCGACAAGATTGTCAAAAGCCACGGGGACTTTGCTTCCTATGTCCGTGTCAACCGCGGCCAAGGCGCCGCGCTCCGCGTGGGCTACCACCTGGCGATTGAGCACGGCGCGCAATACATTGTCACATTGGATGCCGACGGCCAGTATGACCCCGAAGAAATGCGGGACCTGGTGGAGCCAGTGCTGAACGATGAGGCCGACTACGTTCAGGGTTCGCGGCGCATGGGAAATTACGTTACTGATGACATGATCAGAGTGCTCGGTGTGTATTGGTTCAACTGGCTCATCGGACTGCTGATCAAACAGAAGATCACCGACTCCTCCAACGGCTTCCGGGCGATCAAAGCCCGCGTGCTCAAAGATCTCGCGCTTAGCGAGGACCAATATCATGCGGCGGAACTTCTGATTTTGTCCATGCGAAAACACTACCGGGTTATCGAGCGTCCGGCTTCCATGTATCCCCGCAGTTCGGGCCAAACCAAAAAAGGGCATAACCTGACCTACGCTTACCATTATGCGCGGGTGATCTTCAAAAGCTGGCTCCGAGCCATATGAGGCCGAATCCCCCGGAGCGCCGGACGCTGTCACGCCGTCTTGATGGTTGGGCCCTGGCGTCTCTGATCGGGATTCCTATTCTGGCCGCAGTGCTTCTTGAACCAGGCCTTGTCACCCTGCATGGGGATAATCTGATACAGAACTACCCGCTGCGCATTCTTGTGGGGAAGATTCTCCGCGAAGGCCACCTGCCTTTATGGGACCCGTACATCTGGAGCGGCACGCCGCTGCTGGCTGGATTCAATGCCGGCGCGGCCTATCCCCTGACATGGATTTTCGCCCTGCTCTCCGGACCATGGGCATGGACCGTGACCATTGCAGCAAGCTATGCAGTGGCCAGCACGGGTTTTTATACGTTTTTGCGGACCTTAGGCCGTTCAGTCTTGGCGAGCTGGCTGGGAGCGGTGACATTTGCCTTCGCTGGATTCATGGCGTCGCAGATGGTCCACCTGGAGACGTTGCAGGGGGTGGGCTGGCTGAGCTGGGTCGCGGTTGCTCTCTATCAGGTGTCCCGTTCCAGAACCCGGCCCGGGCGGCTGGGCTGGACGCTTGGTCTGGGTGTCTTTGCAGGCCTGGTGATTCTGGTAGGCAGCCCTGAGCCCATGGCCTACGGCGCCATATTTGCTGCCGTGCTGGGGCTGTTCTTCGTGGCGGATGCGCCAAATAAACCCGCAGTCCTCGCCGGATACGGGACAGCGGCGGCCATTGGCTTGCTGATTGGCGCGGCGCAGTGGATTCCGGGCGAAGCATTTATTCACCTTTCCCAGCGCTCCCATGCCACTTTTCAGTTTTTCAGCTCCATGTCTGTCTCTCCGGCGGAGGGCGTTCTGCTGCTGTTTCCCTATATCCTGGGGGGCTACCACCGCTTTCTGGCGATGGTCTATTACTCCGGACGGTTCAACCTCCCTGAAGTCAGCAGTTACGTGGGCCTTCTGCCCATTTTTGCGGCGATGCGCATGTTCCCCCGGTGGGCGCCTGGCCCTGTCAAGCGGGTCCTGTGGATGTTCTACACACTGGGGCTGGTTGGGGCTGTCCTCGCCTTGGGCAAGTATACCCCTGTCAGCCACCTGCTGTACCATATCCCCGTGTTTAACGGGATTCGCGCCCAAAACCGCAATTTGTTTATGCTGGACTTCGCTCTGGCCGCGGTGTTCGCCTTTTGGGTCGACCATGTTCGCGCTGTTTCCAAATCCCAGACGCGGGAGAAGGCGCCCTTGGCTATTTTTGTGGGTATTTTCCTTGCCACGCTGGCAATCGGTCTGTGGAAGGCAAACCGCTCGGTGGCCGCCTACATGGTGCCCTACCTGGTGATCACGGTGCTGCTGGGTACAGGGATGGCGGTGCTGGTCTCGGTCTTGGCCAGGATGCCCGGGCGCTACCGGATGCTGGCGGTGGTGCTCTTTACGGTGCTCGACCTGGGGCTTTACGACACAGGCCAGTATTGGCTGAATGTCCCCAAGAACTCCGTGGCCACGGGCACCGGGTATCTGGCGCGGGCGGCGCGGAGGCAAATTCCGCCGAATACGCGCTTTGCCCTCTATGACCCCGCACTGGATGGATATCGCCAGGTCGATTCCTTAGGACAGCCGGATTTAAACATTCTTACGGATCTTCCAAGTTTTCAGGGTTATGGATCGCTGGTCTCCAGCCGGTACCAACAGGCCACGGCGGCGCACCTTCAAGCAACCTTTGCTCCCGCCGTGCTGTCCCGGCCCACGATAAACCAGCTCAATGTGAGCACACTGTTTACGGTACCCTCTTCCTTTATTTCACCGGTGCCGACCTCGTGGCAGCCCAAGTCCTTGCGCACGGAAGCGTGGGGCAGCGCCCGGCACCCGTGGTTTTTCGGCCGCACTCTGGAAGTTGAGGCAGTCCGCGTGTACATGGCAGCGCCCTTAACGGGCAGGCTGTCCGGGTGGCGTGTGGGGGGGATTGTGGCCGGATCGGGTCAGGAAAAGTGGTACACACCTAAAATGTCCGTGTCGGGAAAGACTGTGACGCTGTCCTTGCCGCCGGTTCCTTTGGCGGGAATCGCTGTGCAGGAGACCAGGAGAACGCCGGGGCTGATTGGGGCGGCCGTGATTGTGGCCGGAAGTGGAAAGGTCTACCAGCTTCAGGGTGCGCTCCAGCAGCAAATGGCATTTCCGCAGTGGAAGTTTTCGGGAACCGTAGGGGAATTCGGGATCTTTCACAATAGTGCCCGGCTGGGCCGGGTCTGGCTGGCCCAAGGAAAATCTGCCGGGACCGCAACCGTGACCCGGACGACTCTGCAAGGGCAGGACACGGTCCTCGTGGACGCGTCGCGCCCTACCCATCTCATGCGGAGTGAAGCCTACCAGCCAGGTTGGACCGCCACTGTGTCGGGGCCAAGAAAGTCTTGGACAGTGCCGGTTTCAGCGGCAGGCGTGATTCAGGAAATTGCAGTGCCCCGGGGCCGGTACCAAGTCGTATTCCGGTACCGACCGGGCAGTGTGATGGTCGGGCTGGAGGGCTCCGCCGTGGGTGTGGCGGCAGTGCTGGCGGCTTTTGCGGGGCTGTGGGCATGGAAGCGGAGGCAGGCCTAAAGCAGTCCCGCCACGGCGGGAATGGGGATTGAGCCAAAAATACCCTTCAACGCAGCGGTTGCGGGTGTTGTCACACGCGCCGCAAAGGAGAGAACCGCCCGTCCCTGACGGCCAGGGCAGGCGGTTTTTTTGCCAAGCTATATTAGGTTTCACTGGAAAGTCTGAAAGTCTTCCCATACGGCTTTGAGACCTTCAGGCAAGTCGACTTTAGGCTGGAGGCCGAAGCTCCGGAGTTTGGCGATGTCGACAATTACGGCGGGCATCTCTCCGGGAACAGCGGGGACGTGATCCAGGGGAATCGGGCGGCCCACGGCTTGGGACGCCAGGTCACACAGGGTGTTCACGCTGACCGACCGGCCAAACCCTGTGGTTAGAGGCCCGGTGATGCCGTCTGTGAGGGCGGTGACAAACGCTTCGACCACGTCACCGAGATAAATGTAGTCGCGCACCTGTTCGCCGTCCCCGTAAATGTGTACGGGAGCCTGTCCCAATGCCGCGCGCATCAGACGCGGGATCATGCTGTCCTTGTGGTTCATGCCCGTTCCGTAGACATTGGTCAGGCGCACAGCACAGCCTTGAATGCCATAAGCCGCGGTGTAGGCGGATATGAGCATTTCGGCCGCCGCCTTGGTCGCCCCATAGGGGGTGAGGGGGTGGAGTACCATGTCTTCATTAATGAACTGCGCACCGACATTGCCGACGACGGCATTGGATGAGGCAAACACAAAATGCTTGACCCCAATCTGCCGGGAGCGTTCCAAGAGGTCGGCTGTCATTTTCAAATTGGTTTCATAGACTTGATAGGGGATCGGGATAGATTTGAGCACCGACGTGAATCCCGCCAGATGAATTACGGCGTCAGTTCCTGGCGTCAGACTGTTTTCCACTGTTGTGCGGTCAAGCAGATCACCCACCACCTGATTGACATGGGCATGCCGGGACGGCACGAGATCGGCGACCACGACGTCCATTCCCATATCCATTAGCCGGGCCACGATGGCGTGCCCGATAAACCCTGAACCCCCGCTAACCACAATGCGCAAGCTGATCTCTCCTTTGACATTCCGGTCGGCCAGCGCCCGCGCGCACGCGGGCAGGCGATAACCGTCGATATAGGGCGAATCATAGCACAAGACGGGATTTTTTACGATCGCCGGTTAGGGGGTGATCTGTGCCAGCCGGCGCAGACTGTCCATTTTGGTGCGGTCATCGACTTTGGCTCGGCCGAGAGCGTCTTCGAGAACACGAAGAGACGTGGTGTAATCATCGCGGTTGACAGGGAAGGGGATGGAATCTTTGCCCCCGTGAGCAAAGCTGTAGCGCACAGGGTCGTGATAGGTCAGCGGCGAGCCGAATATGATTTCCGACACCATGGCCAGGGCCCGCATGGTGCTGGCGCCCACGCCGGGTGTGCTGACGAGGTCCTGGTAGCTCTCCGGGGACCGGTCGTAGACCTGGTACAAGATTTTATTGAGGTGCGGCGCAGACGGAATGTCATGGTGCCGGGGCATGACCAGTTCGGTCTGGCCTTCTTGGGCACGCAGGCTGCGCAGGGCGAGGAGGACGTCTTCAGGATGCCGGGCCAGTTCCACAGAGCGTTTCTGAATGTCTTGGTTGTGGCGGTCTGTCAGGTCGAGAACATGGGGCATAGTGCGTCCTGCGATTCCCTGGTGGGGCTCGCAGATATAGCTGGTGACGGTTTCACTCAGCCAGTGGTAGCGCCGGGCTGTCTGGCTTTGGTCATTCATACCCTGCTGAATGACGGCCCACTGTCCCTCCCGGTTAAAGAGCATGACGTGATGATACAGCTGGTAGCCATCTTGAACCAGAGCGCTGTCAACCTTGGCGACCATGCGGCTCACGTCTTTTAAGGGGATGATGGTATTAGCTAGACCCAGTTCGCCGCCAATCTGGTCGATTTCATCCGGGGTTTTGCGCGACGCTTTCCCCTTGCCGCCCACCACAAACAATCCCAGCTCTCTCTGTTTCAGAGCCAGACCTTCCTTAAGCGCGCCCAAACCGACGGTGGTCAGTCCGGATGAATGCCAGTCAAACCCAATGACGCTGCCGAAAGCCTGAAACCACACGGGGTCCGCCATCCGGCGCAGGGCTTCAGCGGTGCCGAACTCCTGTGCCACGGCTTCGATGATAGCCGCGCTGAGATCAGTCATTTTTTTAAACAGCCAAGGCGGGCAGTGCCCGCCGTGCAAAGGAGATACGGCGCTTCCCATTTTCGGCATATAATATCACCCGTTCCTATTGTACCAGCTATCCCGGCAAGACGCGCATGCTAGGCAGGAAGGAGGCACGAGATGCCATACCCGTGGAATGGTCCCGTCGGCAGCGCATTTTTTCTGCAGCCTACGGAATACTTGGCTAAATCTCTTTTAGGGACGGTGCTGGTGCACGACACCGCCGAAGGGAGAACGGCGGGACGCATTGTGGAGGTGGAAATGTACCAGGGCCCCAAAGACCGCGCTGCCCATAGTTTTGGCGGGCGCATCACGGACAGGACCCGGGTGATGTATGAAGAGGCGGGGAGGGCCTATGTGTATTTCATCTACGGAATGCATCACTGCCTAAATGTTGTGTCAGGCTCTCGCGGATGTCCGGAAGCTATTCTCATCAGGGCTCTGGAGCCCCTCGACGGGCTGGAGCTGATGGCGCGGCGCAGGGGGCTGGCTGGCCTGCGAACCCCTCGCCAAGTCTGCCATTTAACGAATGGTCCCGGCAAGCTGGCTCAGGCGATGGCGATTACCAAAGCCCAATACGGGCTGCGGCTGGACGTGCCGCCTCTGCGCCTCTATCATGATCTGGACCCGCTGCCTGCAGAAAAACTGGCAGCGGGTCCACGGATCAATGTGGGATACGCCCAAGAGGCGGCGCACTATCCTTGGCGTTTTTGGATTGCAGACCATCCCTGTGTGTCAGTGCGCGCCCCTCTCTAAAAGACGTAGACCCGGCGGATGTCGGTGATTTGGTTCAAAGCGGCCATCAGTTCATCCGGGGCCATCTGGTCCAGGGAGAGAATCATCAGGGCCTCATGACTCTCGCCTTGGCGGCCGAGATGCAGGTTGCCGATGTTGATGCCGTATTGTCCGACCAGGGTGCCCACTTTGCCCACGACGCCGGGGGCGTCGTCGTGCACTGTCATCAGCGCAATCTCAGGCCACGGCAGGTCTACGGCGACGCCATTGATGCGCCGGAGGCGGGGGACATGGTTTTCCAAAGAGACTTCGGTGGTCGTTTCCGGGTGTCCTTCCAGACGCAGACTCAAGGCCGGAAGGCCGTGGGGATCCCGTTCTTCGACCAGCAGCTTGAGCCCTTGCTCCTCCGCTTTGATGAGGGCATTGACGGCATTGACCCGGTCATCCAGCTGCTCATTCAAGATGGCCGCCAGGACGCTTTGCTTGAGCCAGGGCAGTGCATTTTTGGCAATCGGTCCTTTGAGTGTGAGCACGACCGGAGCTGCCTGGGTTCGGTTCATTTGAGCAAAGATGCGGCCCACAATCCGCGCACCATCGTCCAGCATCCCGAACTCGTCGGGAGTCAAGGGAGGCACGGGCACGTTGACAATATTTGGCGGGGTCTGGCCCTCGAGAGCGGCGATGACTCCTTGGGCGGTCATCACGGCCACCCCTGTCATGGCTTCCTGGGTGCTCCCGCCAAGATGCGGGGTAAGCACAGCGCGGGGATGGCGGAAGAGCGGGAAATCTGGAGGCGGCGGTTCCTGGCTGTAAACATCGAGTCCTACCCCCAGTAAATGGCCGGTGTCCATCAGCGTCGCCAAGGCCTCCTCATCAATCATGCCGCCGCGGGCGACATTGATGACAATGGCGCCGACAGGCAGGGTGGACAGGAGGTCGATGCCGATCCGGGGACCAGACTTCGGCGTGTGCAGAGTCAAAATATCCGAGACGGCGAGGAGTTCTTCCAGCGTCTCCATCCGAATGACATTGTGAGCTTGGAAGATTTCTTCCGCCACAAAGGGGTCATAGGCATAGACGGGCATCCTGAATCCGTGACCCATGCGGGCGGCTTCGCGGCCGACCTTGCCAAAGCCGATAATTCCCAGCCTCCGGTCATGCAGTTCGCCACCCAGGTATTTCTTGCGGCTCCACTCCCCCCGGCGGACATGCGCATCTCCCAAGTGGATATTGCGCAAGATGGCCAGCATGTGGCCAAAGGCCTGCTCAGCAGCAGCCACCGCGTTGGCTCCCGGCGCATTAATGACGGCAATGCCCAGTTCCGTGCAGGTTTTGATGTCGACATTGTCCACGCCCGAGCCAGCCCGGGCCACTACTTTGAGACGGGGGTGGCCGACGAGCGTTTCGCGCGGCAGACGGTGGGCGCTGCGGATAATGACTGCATCGTAATTGCCGATAATTTCGGGAAGCTGTTCTTTGGGCAGCAAGTCAAATGCGTCGACGTCAGCTACTTCCCGCAGCAAGTCAATGCCTTCTTGGCCCAGTGTTTCCGTAATGAGGATCCGGGGACGGGTCATGCGCGGTACGCCTCCTTTTGAACAGCGATGTCTTCGTGCCAGACGTTCCACGAGGCCTGCACCCCGTCGAGGCCTTGGGGCAGCAAGTGAGCCAGGGTGGCCAGACCTTCAAGCAATTGGTTGGGCATGACAGCGCCCACGTGGCCGATGCGCACCATTTCGTGATGCCACGGGCCCATGCCGCCCGCGATCTGCAACCCCAACTGGGCAGCCTGATTCTTGAAATCCAGGGGCGTGAATCCCTCGGCGACGTGCAGGGCGGTCACGGTGGGGGAGGCGATAGCCGGCTCGACGGCTGGCTCCATTCCGGCCGCGGCGCCGAAGGCCCGTGTCATGCGGGATAGCAGGCGGTGCCGCGCCAGGCGCGGTTCCACGCCTTCCGCCTCCAACAAATTCAAAGCTTCTTCCAGACCGTTCCACAACGATACCGCCGGGGTGTAAGGAAACTGGCCCGCGAGGTAGGGCTGCAGATCGAAGAACAGGCGGCCCGGCCGTTCTTTGAGAATGAGTTCGCGGGCGTGGGCGGACACCGCCAAGATGCCCAATCCGGGAGGGCACATGAAGCCCTTTTGGGAAGCGGCGATAATGACATCGACACCGTCTTTTTCAATCGTGAGGGGAACCGAAGGCACCCCGCTGATGCTGTCCACGATCAGCACCGGATGCGCAGGCATGGTCTTAAGCAGGCGGGCCAGCTCCCCGACAGGATTTAGAACCCCCGTCGAGGTTTCGTTGTGGGTCACCAGGATCCCTTTGATATCTGTTTCTTCTTCCAGAGTTTCCACAATGTGGCGCGGGTCGAAAGACTGTCCGTACGGCACCCGGATATGGCGCACTGCGACGCCCATTTTCTCGGCTACCGCCACAAAGCGTTCTCCGAACGCTCCGGTGCTGACGCCAATGATGTGGTCCCCGGGATTGAAGAAGTTCTGAATGGCGGCCTCCAAGGCTCCAGTGCCGGTGGTGGGAATGACGGCGACCCCGCCTTGGGCCCCAACCTCGAAGAGGGCTTCCAGCTGGTTGGTGACATGGTCCTTAACCTGGGTGAAAACGGCTCCCCGGTGGTCTGACATGGCGCGCTGCATGGCCAGATCCACGCTGGGCGGGACTGGGGTAGGGCCTGGCAACAGGATTTGTGGGGGGTATATCATGGACAAATTCCTCCTTGAAGTGTCAAATGGATTGAATAGCGCAAAACAAAAAACGCCCCTAGATTATTAGGGACGGTAGTCACCGCGGTGCCACCCTATTTGACAGAAATGAGATTCTGTCCGCTCTGTGGCTTTTAACGCAGCTCCGCGATCAACTCTTCGCTGATGTCCTCCTGGGTGGAATCGGGTTCGGGCAGCACATCGGGTTCCATCCTACCGACTTTCTAGAGAGCCGCCCGGCTCTTCCCATTCATTGGCCGTTTGTGAAAGTATAGACATAGCCCACCGTGTTTGTAAAGGGCTGTCACAAATTATTTTTCGCCACCGGGCGCAGCCCTAAAATTTCCCGGCTCCGCATTTCTTGTCATTTTCCGGGCTAAAGAATACGATGGACACAAGGGATTGGACAAGGCGGGACGAGAGAGGACAATTAGGTGAAAAAATTTGTGTTTTTATTCAGCGGGGCCATGCTAGCGGTGGCGTTATCCGGTTGCGGATTGTTTGCCGGCCCTCCCCATGAAAATGTCCCGGCTCTCGTGGTGCCCTCCCCGAGCCATTCGAGCGCGGCCTGGATGCATGTCGATGCCAAAACGCGGACAGTGGATTTGAAGGTGATTGCGGGGTACGCCAGCCATGGCTTCAATCTCGACGGGACGGCCAACGGGGCGATGGATGTCCGTGTGCCGGAAGGCTGGCACGTCGTGATCGACTTCACCAATGCCAGCGGTCTGAACAATTCCCTGGCGGTCGTGTCAAGCGGGCGCAGCACCCGGCAGGTCTTTCCGGGGGCGGGGACACCGCCCCTGCAGGAGGGAATCGCCGAGGGTCAGACCCGGACGCTGAAGTTCGTGGCCGCCAGGCCCGGGAACTTTCGCCTGGTCAGCTTAGTTCCCGGCCATGAGGCCTCGGGCATGTGGGCGCACTTTACCGTGACTGCGGCAGGGGTGCCCTCGCTGCGGCTGTGAGGAAGGAAGAGGCCGTGGCAGGGAATGAGAGGATATCTATGCACCAGGTGTGTCCTCATGACTGCTACGACACGTGCGGTCTGACAGTCGAGCAGGAGCATGGCCGCATTGTGCGCATTTCCGGGGAAAAGGGACACCCTATTACCCAGGGTTTTGCATGCCTGAAGGTCAACCGCTATCTTGAACGCCTGAATCATCCGGGACGCATTGTGCACCCGCTCCGGCGCACCGGACCCAAGGGGTCCGGCCAGTTCGCGCAAGCCAGCTGGGCAGATGCCATGGCTGACATTGGCGGGAAACTTCAGGACATTTTGCGCGCACACGGTGGTGAGGCGGTGCTCCCTTACAGCTTTTCGGGCAATATGGGAGTGTTGAGCGAAGCCTCTATGGACCGCCGATTTTTTCATGCCCTAGGCGCCTCCCGGCTCGCCCGCACGATCTGCACGGCGTCGGCGGACCATGCCCTGAGATGGGTATACGGAATGGGTCTGGGACCCGATCCGGAAATGATTCCCGAGGCGGGGATGGTTGTCCTGTGGGGAAGCAATCCGGCGGTGACGAATATTCATGAAGTGCCGCTATTGGACAAGGCGGTGAGGCAAGGGGCCGAGATTGTGGTGATAGACCCTCTACGCACCGAGACGGCGGGCCGCTACGGCGGCCACCTGGCCATCAACCCGGGCAGCGACGCGGCGCTGGCTTTGGGAATCGGCCGGCACCTCGTGGAGTCAGGGCAGTATGATGCCGACTTTGTCCGCCTATATGCCCGGGGATTTGAACAGTACCGGCAGCGCGCCTGGCCGTGGACACTGGAGCGGACCGCCGAAGCCACGGGAATCCCGGGGCGGGCCATTGAGCATCTGGCCCAAGGCATGGCGCGGCGGGCCCCGCTGTTGCTGCGGACCGGCTACGGCGTGCAGAGGCAGGTGCACTCCGGGGAGAGTGTGTGGGCGATTTCGGTTCTGTCTGTTCTTACCGGCTCCCACCGCCATCCCGGCGGCGGCCATCTTTTAGGCAACGGCGGCGCCTTCCCCCTCAACTGGGACCGGTTGACCCGCCCGGATCTGCTGGTGTCCTCTCCCAGAACCATCAACATGCTGCAGCTGGGCAATGCCCTGAATCAGGGGGGCAGCCAGCCGGTTCGAGCTCTTGTGGTGTACAACAGCAATCCTGCGGCCACCGCGCCGGATCAGGGGCGAGTCTTGGCCGGGCTGCTGCGGGAGGACCTGCTGACAGTGGTCCATGAGCAGATGATGACGGATACGGCTCGCTATGCGGACTGGGTTCTCCCGGCTGCGATGGCGTTCGAAACCCTTGACCTCCACACGTCCTACTGGCACCGTTATATCCAGTTGAGCGAGAAGGCCGCCGAACCGCCTGGGGAAGCAGTGTCCAATACGGAGTTCTTCCGCCGCCTGGCGCGAGCCTCCGGGTTTTCGGGGGCGTCATGGTGCGAAGACAGCGACGAAGAACTGGTCAGGCAGGCGCTGGACACGGATCACCCATGGCTGCAGGGCATCACCCTCGCAACCCTGCAGCGGGAGCCTGTGCAAAAGGTGCGCATTGACTCACGGTCCCGCCCATTTCTCGACGTGGCCCGGAAGCAGCGAACGCCCCTTTTGTCTGGACCCTTTGCCGGTGCCGGAATATTGCCAGGTGCCAGCACCCGCTGAATATCCGTGGGCACTTATCACCCCTGCGAGGAAAAACACCATAAAGTCCAGTTTTGGGAATATTCCGGGCCTGCTCAGCCGCGAGCCGGAACCGGCGATTTACCTGCACCAGGGGGATGCGGACAGATTGGGTGTCGGCCCAGGGGACATGGTGAGGGTGGAGAGTCCCGAGGGATTTGTGGAAATGCGGCTTTGGGTCAGCGCCAGGGCGCGCCCCGGCGTGGCAGTCAGTTACGCCGTGCGTTGGAACAGTGATGGCGGCGGTCGCAATGTCAATCAGCTGACCTCGCAGAACTTGTCGGATTTTGGGGGCGGGTCGACGTTTTACAGCACGTGGGTCAGCATCACAAGTATGGAAAGCGGGGAAGATTAGCCATGTGGTTGGAATCTGTTCCGAATTTTTCTGAAGGCCGGCGTGAGGATGTCATGAGGGCGATTGCGTCGGCGGCCCAAATTCCCGGAGTGAAGGTGCTGGGAATGGAAGGGGACCGGGACCACAACCGCTCCGTCCTGACGCTGGCCGGGGAAAGCGGGGCCTTGGTAGAAGCGGTCTTTCAGGCCGCGGCCACAGCAGCTGCGCAAATTGACTTGCGCAGGCACGCGGGCACCCATCCCCGGATGGGTGCCGTCGACGTGGTGCCGTTTATTCCGCTGGAAGGCGCGACAATGGACGACGCGGTAGGCGCTGCCCGCCAGCTCGGGCGCCGGGTGGGGGAAGAGCTGGGGATTCCCGTCTACCTGTATGAAAAAGCCGCCTCGAATCCTGGTCACCGCAATTTGGCGGATGTGCGGCGGGGGCAGTTCGAGGGGCTGGCGGAGCGACTGGCAGCCGACTTGCCGGATTACGGACCGGCTGTCCCCCATGCCAGCGCAGGCGCTGTGGCGATAGGAGCCCGCCTCCCTCTCATTGCCTTCAATGTCTTCCTAAACACCGCCGATATCCGGGTGGCCCAGGCTGTCGCAAGGAATGTGAGGCACTCGGGCGGCGGACTCTCCGGGGTGAAGGCCCTGGCTATGGATACGGTGTCCCAAGGGCAGGTGCAGGTGTCATTGAACTTGGTGGACTATCCGCGGACGGCCTTGCCCCGGGCGGTGGAAATGGTGCGCCAAGAAGCGCTCCAGTACGGCGTCAGCGTAGCCCGCACGGAACTGGTGGGGATGATGCCGGTTCAGGCTTTGCTGGATACCGCCCGCTATTACCTGCAGCAGCCGCATCTGTCCATGGCGCAGGTTCTGGAATGGAGCCTGAAATGAACGGGGCGGGGCAGAGATGATTCACGGAATCGGTGTGGATGCGACAGAAATTGCCCGCATTGCCAAGGCGCTGGACAATCCCCGCTTTGTTGGCCGGATCTTCACCCCAGCGGAGGCTGCCAGTGTGGGCCACGGACCTGAAGCGGTGCGGCGGTGGGCAGCCCGGTTTGCGGCGAAAGAGGCGCTGATCAAAGCGTGCGGGGGAATTAGGGGAAGCCGGTGGGTTGATATTGAAATTGTGCGCCAGTACCACCACGAACCCCTGGTGACAGTGGGAGGGCCCTTGGGCCAGTGGCTGCAGGACAGGGAACTGCATGTCTGGATGTCGTTTACGCACGAGCGGTTGTATGCTATTGCCATGGTGGTTCTGGAAAGGAGGGACGGTGATGCGCCGCAGCCAGGTGTGGACGGTGGAAGAGTCCCGCCTCCATGATGGCAGGGCTCAGGAAGCGGGGGTTCCTTTCCTGTCTTTGATGGAGGTGGCCGGCGCTAAAGCAGCCGCTTTTTGGCTGCCCCAGCTGCCAGAGGGAAAAGGTTTGGTGTTGGCGGGGCCGGGGCACAACGGGGGGGATGCTCTGGTGGTGGCCCGCTATGTGAGCCGGTTCCGGCCCACGGATCTCTGCTTTCCCCTCGGCGCGCCCACCTTCGATGGGGCGGCTGGACTCAAAAGGGCCGCTGAGAATTACGGAGCCCGCTTGGTGGACGTGCCCACGGCTATGGAATCCATGGCTGGGTACCGGTGGGTGGTGGACGGGATTTTTGGCACGGGATTTCACGGCAGTCTGGCCGATTCTGTCCAGTCTCTGTTTCGCGCTGCGGCAGACGCCCGCACTGAAATCTATGCGCTCGATATTCTCTCGGGGGTGGATGCTGACAGCGGGAGCTACGGCGGTCCCGGGATGTCTGTCGCCAGCACGGTGACGTTTGGCGCAGCCAAATGGGGACATTTTGGGTATCCCGGGGTGCGCTATTGCGGGCAGTTGGCCGTGGCCGACATTGGCCTGGAAGCCGGCGGCCCGGGACCAGGCTCCTGGATCACTCCCCAGTGGGCCAAGAGCCGGGCCCAGGATCCTGACCCGATGACTTACAAGTACCGGCGGGGCCGGGTGGCTGTAGCGGGCGGCTCCGTGTCAATGACGGGGGCGCCTGTAATGTCCGGCATGGCTGCGCTGCGGGCCGGGGCGGGGATCGTGCAGCTGATTATGCCCGAACCGGCGGCCAGGCGCCTCAGCGCGCCTGAACCCCTGATGATCTGGAGGTCAGCTGGGCGTGGCGCTTTTACGGCGGCCGACCTGGCGCAGATGGCCCGTGCTGACGTGATTGTGTTTGGCCCGGGAATGGGGTCCAAGATGGGCGCGGGAGCTCTCGACCAGGCGATCGCTCTGGGCAAGCCGATGGTTGTGGATGCCGACGGATTGAATCTGCTGGCCCAGCTGCCCGCCCGGACCCTGCCTTTGGGATCTGTCCTGACCCCTCACAGCGGGGAAATGGGACGGCTGTTGGGAATGGGAGCGGGAGAGGTGGACAGCAACCGCCTGCAAGCTTTCCGCAGGGCCCGGGACCGCTACCAGGCGGCCGTGGTTCTCAAGGGAATCTACACGATCGCGGGGGATTCCGAGCTGTACGTCAACACCGCCAACACCACAGTCTTGGCGACAGCTGGTTCGGGGGATGTGCTCAGCGGCATCACAGCGGCAGTGCTGGCTTCCCTGCCAGGAGAAACAGGCGGGCGGGCAGCGGCTCTGGCCTCTTATGTGCACGGGTGGACTGGCATTCACGCTGGCCGGATTCATGGTCCGAGCGTGGTGGCGACGGACCTCATTGAGGCTTTGGGCCAGGCATGGACCAGTGTGAAAAATGAAGAGGAGCCGCCGGGGTTGCCCCGGCTCATTTAGCGTGACGATCAGAAGCAGGAGAGGAAGCGATCTGGTGAGACCGACAGTGGCCAGAATTCACTTGGACCGGTTGCAAGACAATCTGGCCTGGATCAAGGGGGGGCTGAATCCCCATGTGGCGCTGATGGCGGTGGTGAAAGCCAATGGCTACGGCCACGGCGCCGTGGCCGTAGCGCACGCAGCGCTCGGCGCAGGGGCGTCATGGATCGGTGTGGCGCTGGTCAGCGAGGGGGCGGCGTTGCGCCGGGAAGGTATTGACGCCCCCATTTTAGTGCTCGGGCAGCCAGCGGCGTCTGAGATTGGCGAGGCTCTGGCCTGGGACCTTGACCTGGTGGTGTTCACCCCGCAGATGTTCGCGCATATCGCTGCTTTGGCTGAACAGCGCCGCGCGCCCGCTAGGGTGCATCTCAAACTGGATACCGGCATGGGGCGCATTGGGATCCTGCCCGGAGACATCGGAGCCGAATGGCTCATGCGCCTGCACAGTCCATGGGTGGATTTTCAGGGCGTGATGACGCATTTTGCCAACGCTGACTCCCTAGACCCTGCTCCCACCCGGCGGCAGGCGGAAATTTTCCTGAATGCGCTAGAGACCCTGCGCCTGGCCGGATTCAAGCCGCGGTTTGTACACGCGGCCAATTCGGCGGCGACCCTTAAATTTCCCGGAACCCAGTTCAACTTGGTGCGGGTGGGGATTGCCATGTACGGGCTGGAAGCCTACCAGCCTCTGCCCGAGGAGCTCAGACCGGTGATGGAGCTGCGAAGCGAAGTCACCTACGTCAAGGAGGTGGGCGCGGACTTTCCCGTGGGGTATGGCAGCACCTTCACCACACGGAAGCCTATGAAGATAGTGACCGTGCCCATAGGGTATGCGGACGGATACCGCCGCAGTCTGTCCAACCGGGCCCAGGTGCTCATCATGGGGCGCCGCTATCCTGTCGTGGGGAGGATCTCGATGGATCAGCTGACGGTGGGCGCGCCGCTTGATGACCCTGTGGCTGTAGGTGACAGGGTCACACTGATTGGGGAGGACAGCGGAGCAGCGGTGACGGCGGATGGTCTGGCCCGGGAGATGGACACTATCGGGTATGAAATCGTGACGGGCATCTCATCCCGGGTTCCCCGCGTTTATGATGATTGACAGCAATTTTTTGCGGAGACTATAATGGGAAGCAGAGGGAAAGAGGTGGGCAGTTTGGAAGAAAACCGTCGCGTTATCGTGCGCATGCCCCACCACCTGGTGGATGCATTAGACAAAATGGCGGATGGCGAAGGGCGCCACCGGAGCGAGGTTATTCGGGAGAGCGTGGAATTTTATATCGCTGAACAGCGAAAGCGCCAGCTCCGGCAGGAACTGATTCAGGGATACCAGGAATTGGGCGCGCTGAATGCGGCCCTTGTCGAGGATTCTTGGGAGTATGCCGGTCATCCCCAGGAGTGAATGGTGGCTATATCAGATGTGGTTGTGAAGCGCGGTGACATTTTTTTTGCGGATTTATCGCCGGTCGTGGGTTCCGAGCAAGGAGGAATTCGCCCGGTTTTGATTCTGCAGAACGATATTGGCAATCGCTATAGTCCTACGACAGTGATTTGCGCCGTGACATCTCAAATCTTCAAGACGCGTCTGCCCATTCATGTTGATGTCAAATCCCACGAGTCTAATCTTGACCGGGATTCAGTCATTCTTCTTGAACAAATTCGCACGATTGACAAAAGACGATTGAAGGAGCGCATTGCCCACTTGAATCCAGAGATCATGAACCGCGTCAATCAGGCGATTGTCATCAGTTTGGGGCTAACCGATCTGTAGCGCCCGTGAGTTCCGCCGTGGAGCTCACTTTTTTAGTCTTGCATCTTGCATAAGGAGCGATATAGCGTTGGACAGAAAACCCCTCATAGCGGTGTCCATTTCCCGAGAGCTTGGCCCGGATAACGTGTACCGGGACTTTTTGCGCTCCCCTTACTTGCACGCGGTGGTCCAGGCAGGGGGAATCCCCGTGATGCTGCCCAATATTCCCGAAAGCGCCGAGGCGCTTTCGCGCTGTGACGGACTGCTCCTGACCGGGGGCGGGGACTTTTCCCCTTCAAGCTACGGCGCCGATGACGCCGGTACCCACTTGAAGGGAATATCGGCAGACCGCGACCAGACGGAGATTTCCCTGGTGCGCACAGCGCTGAGTCATAATATGCCGGTATTTGGGATTTGCCGGGGTGTTCAGGCGATTGCGGTGGCTGGCGAGGGGAGCTTGGTCCAGGATATTCCCCGCATTTACCCGGATTCTTTGGTCCATCACAACCAGACGCAGGCGCGGAGCGAGGCGACCCACCCGGTCAGCGTCGCTGCCGCGAGCCAGTTGCAAGCCATCACGGAGCAGACGGCGCTGCGGGTAAATTCGTTTCACCACCAGGCACTTGAGCAAATTCCTGCGGGATGGCAGGTGTCTGCACAGGCCGAAGACGGGATTATCGAGGCCATTGAATATCCGGGATACGCGTGGGGGATGGGAGTGCAGTGGCATCCGGAAGACCTGGTGGACTCCCAGGAGGAAGCCCGCCGCCTATTCGCGGCGTTTGTCTCAGCGGCGCGCCGTTACAGGGAAGAGGAGGATGGCAATGTCTGAACTCTGTGTGAAAATCACGCGTGGCGGGATGGTGGAGAGCCGCGCTTTTGCCGATGTGGCCGTGGTGGACAGCCTGGGTCACATCCGTTACTGGCTGGGAGACCCTGGACGCCAGGCTTTCTGGCGCTCCAGCGCCAAGCCCTTCCAGGCACTGCCCGTGCTGCTTTCCGGCGCTGCCAGCCAGTATCACTTTACCTCGGAGGAAGTCGCGATGATCTGCGCTTCCCACGGCGGGGAAGCGGAACACGTGCGGACCGTGTCTGGCCTCCTCAACCGCATCGGCGCCGATGCTCAGGACCTGGCCTGCGGCATACACCCTCCGAGCTACCAACCGGCGGCGCGGGAAATGCAGCAGCAAGGCATTGAGCCGACAACGCTGCACAACAACTGCAGCGGGAAGCACACCGGGATGCTGACGCTGGCCCGAGCATTGGGCGCGCCCCTGCAGGGCTACGAAAACCCGAGCCACCCGGTGCAGCGGAAAATCCGGGAGAGTGTGGCCCTGATGACGGGGGTGCCGGAAGCTGACCTGGTCACCGGGACGGACGGGTGCAGCGTGCCGACCTTTTACCTTCCGCTGGCCCGCATGGCTTTTGCGTTTGCGCGTTTGGTGGACCCCCGCGGCCTGGGCGAAGATGTTCAGGTCGGGGCGACAATCATTGCAGAAGCTATGCGGGCTCACCCGTACCTGGTGTCGGGGACCGGGCGCCTGGAGGTGACACTGGCCGATGCGACCGGCAACCGGTTTGTGGCTAAAGGGGGTGCCGAGGCGGTTTTCTGCCTGGGCATTCCGGAAAAGGGACTAGGTCTCGCGGTGAAGGTGGATGACGGCATGTCCCGCACCGTGGCGAGTGTAGTCATTCAGTCCCTGCGGGATATGGGGGTGCTGTCTGATGGGGAGATGGCACAGTTGGCGGACGCGATGTCCCCCGTTTTGCGCAACCACCGCGGGCTGGAAGTCGGGAGGATCGAGCCGGTTTTCCACCTTCATCAGGGGAAGCTCTGAGTCTTGGCTCACCAACATCCCGCTGCGCACGTGTGAGATTTGCTGAAAAAAGTCCGGAACATCTTGAAAACGAAACCCTCTCTGATTAGAATAATTCTTAGGTAATTTAGGTTACCAAAAAACAAAAGGGGGTTTTTTCATGCCAGCACTGTCCAACACCAAGACTCATGGCAATCTTAAAGAGGCGTTCGCCGGAGAGTCTCAAGCCAACCGGCGGTATCTGTACTTCGCGCAGAAGGCCGACATCGAGGGTCGCCCAGATGTGGCCGGACTGTTTCGGGACGTGGCTGAAGGGGAGACAGGCCATGCTTTCGGCCACTTTGAATTTCTAGAAGAGGTCGGAGACCCAGTGACGGGCGTGCCGGTCGGCGCCACCGAGGACAATCTCAAGAGCGCTATTGAAGGCGAGACCTATGAATACACCCAAATGTACCCAGGGTTTGCGAAAGTCGCCCGTGAAGAGGGCTTTGATGATGTCGCTGAATGGTTTGAAACGCTGGCGCGAGCGGAAAAGAGCCATGCGGGACGGTTCACAAAAGGGTTGGCAGCTCTCGAAGAGTAAACCACAGGGGGCCTCAGGCCCCCGCCATGATGGCTGGGCAAAGGGGGAGCGGGGTTGGAATACAATCCGAATACGGACCGTTACTGGGACGAAACGGCCTTGAGCCAGGATATGAAGAAAGCTTTTGACATCTGCAACGGCTGCCGGCTATGCTACAGCCTGTGCCCATCTTTTCCGGAACTGTTTAAAGCGGTGGAGTCGCACGATGACGATGCGGATCTGCTGACTGAGAGTGAATTGTCCCTGACCGCGGATTTGTGCTATCAGTGCAAACTCTGCTATCTCAAGTGTCCTTATATTCCCCCGCACCGCTTTGATCTGGACTTTCCCCGGCTGATGCTGCGCTCCAAGGCGGTGCGCGCAAAAAGACATGGGATAAAGCCGGCCGACCGATTTTTAGGGGATCCGGAGAGGGTGGGGCGGCTCGGTACGGCGGCGCCTGCCCTGTCCAACTGGAGCAATGAAAATGCCGTCATGCGCCAGCTCATGGAGAAGGCGGTGGGAATTGACAGGCGCCGGCACCTTCCCCGTTTCGCCCCCCTGCGCTTCTCCCAGTGGGCGGAAAAAAACCATGAGAAACCCAGTGCCGCTGATGTGGCCATTTTTTCCACATGCACGGTGGAGTATCACGAGCCGGGGATCGGGCAGGCTGCGGTCAAAGTGCTCGCTCATAACGGCATTCAGGCCGCGGTGCCAGCCTTTCAGCGCTGTTGCGGCATGCCTGCCCTGGACGGAGGGGACATTGCAGGGGCCACTCTCCGCGCCAAGCAGAACGTGGCCGTTCTGGTCCGCTACGCGCGGGAGGGTAAAAAGATCCTGGCCCTGCAGCCGACATGCGCTTACGTTCTGAAGAAGGAGTACCCTCTGCTTCTGGACACCGAGGAGGCCCGCCTAGTCAGCGAGCAGACGGTAGATGTCACAGAGTATCTGGCTCAGAAAGCGCGCAAGGGTGAACTGAAAAAGGGCTTTCGCCGTTCCTTGGGCACAGTCACGTACCATCTCTCATGCCATACCAAAGCGGAAGGACTGAAACGCTCGGCCCGCGATGTGCTGAGTTATGTGGACGGCACCACGGTGAATGTCGTTGACCACTGTGCCGGAATTGACGGCACCTGGGGGCTCAAAGCGGAATTTTATGACGCGTCGCAGAAAGTTGCTGCCAAACTGACGAAAGCCTTCCATGAGGCCCGCGGGACCCATGCCTGTTCCGACTGCGCACTGGCTGGGCTGCAGATCGAAACAGCCAGCGACCGGCCCCCGAGCCACCCCGTGGAGCTTTTGTGGCAGGCATACGGTTTGGAAAGGAGTGACGGGGTGTGAGGCCATTGACGCTGTCCGATATTGTTTCTCCTGAAAATTATGCCAAAGAGCGCGAAGAGTTTCGCCGCCGCATCATCGCCTTGAAAAGAATCCGCCGGGTCGAGGTCGGCCCGCGCATTTCCATCGTGTTCGAAAATCGGGACACCATGCGGTTTCAGGTGCAAGAAATGTGCCGCATCGAACATATCGAGGATCCGGTTCTGATACAGCGCGAGATTGATGTGTATAATGACTTGTTGCCTGCAGGGCGCAGCATTGGGGCCACCCTGCTGATTGCGCTGAATCAGGAGGATGACATGCCGCAAATCCTGCACAGGCTCTCGGGAGTGGAAGAGCATGTGTTTTTGAACGGAGAAGGGTTTCGGGTGCATGCCCAGGCGGAGCCCGGGCGGTCGACGGAAGAGAAGACCAGTGCAGTGCACTACCTGACCTTTATGTTCACGCTTGACCAGATAAACTTGCTGGCGCTGTCTCCCACGGTCTCCCTGGCGGTCCACCATCCCGGCTATGATTTTCACACGGCGGTGTCCGCGGATGCCAAGGCCTCTCTGTTGGCTGACCTGATTCACTGACAGGACAGCCGCCGGAAATACACACAAAACAACAAAGGGGGCGGCCTCGGATTTCATTCCATGATAGTGCCGAAGAAGCTCAATGCCAGCGTTGCCGCTTGCATGAGACCCGGTCCCAGGTGGTAATGGGGTCGGGTTTCCTGCAGGCATCCGTGATGTTTACCGGAGAAGCTCCGGGCCGGATGGAAGACCGGACGGGCACCGGATTTCAAGGTCAGGCGGGGCGCAAATTTGACAGGATGCTAGAGTATCTGGGTCTGCCGCGGGAGGCGGTTTGGCTGAACAACGCCGTGCGCTGCCGCCCCGTGGAGATGAACCGCAACCGGGCGCCTCACCGTGATGAAATTGCTGCATGCCGTCCTTGGCTCCTGCGCGATGTCGCCAACGTCTCGCCGCGGGTGATCGTGCCGCTGGGGCGCGTCGCTTACCAGGCGCTGACAGGCCGACTGGACTTTTCTCAGGTCCGGGGCAGCATTGTGGAGATGACGGAACGGACCGTGGCGTTTCCCATGTTCCACCCCGCGTACCTGATTTACCGCCCAGCCTCCGTAAAGACAGTGTGCCGGGATTTGCTCCAGTTGGGGCAGTTGCTGGATTCCTGGCAGATTCCCCGCGCGACTGGCAATGGGTCTTGGTGCGAATCGGAGAACTGGCGGGAGCAATCTTTGGAGATCCGGCCCGAGCCGGAAAGAGTCGCCCGGGGAATGGTAGACAAGCCCAAGCCCGGCCTGTAGACTAGTCGCAAGGCTGGGGACGCCTGCCCATGGGGAGCGCCTCGCGGGAGCAGTATGGTACAGACCACAGACGTTTTGGTGTGATTCCGGCAATTTTAGGGTAAACTGGTGCAATCAGCCGCGATGGGCATGGTAGCGCGCCAGTTAGGCGGAACACATCTGCGGAGCGTGGCATTTTGGTCTAGAAGAAAGGAGGGAAGCCCGCTTTCCTCCCCGGAGCTGGGGCTTTCGGGATTCCAGCGGGCGCTTTTGGTGACATACCCAGTTTGTCCGCAATGCGGAAATCACTGGCTCGGGCGTCTTAGAGGTCCCGGGTGGTTTTACTGTGCGGTATGCATGGTGGAACTGCGGCTGGAGGAAGGCTTAATGGCCGTCTACATGATTACCCCGGAAGGAGAACGGGACCGGGTCGCTGACTACGCTCGCCAACGCCCGTGAGACTGGGGGGCGGTCCCGGGACGAATTGGGCCGGATGCTTCGGGTCCGTGAAAAAGCCTGCTCCCCCTTTTTGAGGGACAGCAGGCAGCGCGTCACTTGGTGAAAATGTCTGGATGAGCGGCAAGAAAGTTGCTGATGGTGCGGCAGGTCAACTGAGGTTCCTCAATGTGCGGCAAGTGGCCCACATCATCAATCACCAGAAGTTCTGCATTGCTGAGAGCCTTTTCCAGGGCGCGGCCATATTCGACCGGAACAATTTGGTCGTCACGCCCCCACAGCAAGAGCGTGGGCATGGTGACCTGCGTGAGGTCCTGGTCCGGATCCGGCGCAATGCCCTCAGTTCCCAGATATTTGGCAAATATTCGCCGCCCATGGTTTAATTCTTGGGCATCGGACAGCGTACGGTAGGGGGTAAGCTTCCGGTAACGGTCAGGATGTTTGACAAGCCCTGACATAAACTGGTCGGGCGGCAGGCTCAGAGGATTGAGAATCGGGACGTCGGGAAGGCTGACGCCAACGGCGTCTAGAAGGATTAAAGCTTTGACCCGTCCGGGCATGTGGGCTGCCAAAGACAGCGCAACCCGCCCGCCCATAGAGTTGCCCCCGACAGCGAAATTTTGGATATTCCACATGTCGAGCCATCCTTGAACCGCCTCGAAGATGGCGCCGACATTGTCGATGCCAGGGATTTCCTCAGACTGGCCAAAGCCTGGCATATCCGGGGCAATGACGCGGTAGTCCGCA
This sequence comes from Sulfobacillus sp., assembly GCA_027344105.1. GTDB lineage: Bacteria > Bacillota > Sulfobacillia > Sulfobacillales > Sulfobacillaceae > Sulfobacillus. Next base: position 33,262 of record DAHWJO010000005.1, on the reverse strand, counting down.
GCCAAGCATTCGAGTTGGTACCACCACGCTTTGCCGGTTCCGCCGCCACCATGAAGCAGGACCAACGGGAACCCTTGCCCGGATTCAAACCAGCTGAACTGTTTTCCTCGCCACATGCTGTGCTGGCGTATAATATCTATGGGAATGGCTGTCGCCTCCTAACGTATACTGTCGTTATTGTAAACTTGTCGCGGGCGCAGGCCAAGGGAAGGAAGGACGTTACGAAACAGAAGACGAGACGGACGTCTACGGTGCGTGAAGAAAGTCCGGCGGTGAAGGTGGGGGATGTCGGTGAGCGGGCGCTCATCTCCGTCATCCACCGATTGCAGGCCATCGTGCCGATGGGCTACCTGGGAATTGGCGATGATGCGGCTTATCTCCCGCCTTCCGCCGCGGGCTGGCTGGTGAGTCAGGATATGCTGGTGGAGGGGGTGCATTTCCGCTGGGAGTGGATGACGCCAGAGCAACTGGGGGAGAAGGCGGTTGCGGTCAACATCAGTGACATTGCGGCAATGGGTGGTGTGCCGAAAGCCATTCTGACCAGCATTGCCTTGCCCGGTTCGATGGAAGTGGAGACTGTGGAGCGGCTGTACCGGGGGATGGCCAAGGCGCTCGACCGCTATGGGTCTGTGCTTCTGGGCGGGGACACTGTCCATTCCCCGAACGGCCTGTCGCTGGATGTGTCGGTATTCGGGCAGCCCGGTCCTCATGGCCCTGTGCTGCTGAATGGCGCCAAACCGGGGGACCGGCTGTTTGTGACGGGCCGGCTGGGAGCGGCGTATGCAGGGTACATCCTGCTCTCTCACGGGGTGCGCTGGCCCAGCACCTCGATTCAGCACCGCAGCGTGCTGCAGGCGCACCTGGCCCCTGTGGCCCGGGTGGAAGCCGGGCAGCAGCTGGGGAGCCTGGCTCACGCTATGACGGATATTTCTGATGGCTTGTATCGCGAGTTGCGGACGATGACCCGGTTTGGCGGCATTGGCGTGCAGATTGATGCGGAGCGGATACCGGTGGATGCGGCTACCCGCAGCGTTGCGGCGGAATACGGCCATGACCCTGTGGACTTAGCGCTGTACGGCGGGGAGGACTATGAACTGTTGGCCGCGGTCCCCCCGTCAAAAGCAGGGGCGGCCGCGCTCTTGTGCCTGCAGTGCGGCGTGCCGGTGACGGAGATAGGGGTCGTGACGGACACCCTGGGAATTCGGGTTATGCGCGGTGGAGAGGAGGTTGCAGTGGATGAGCGAAAATCGTATCATCACTTCGCAGTGGACCCGGATTAGCCAAAGTCCCGGGGAGACGGCTGACGCGGCAGCGGAACTCGCCCCGCTATTTGCACCGGCGGGACTGGTCGTGCTGTCTGGAGACCTGGGATCCGGGAAGACCACACTGACACAGCATTTGCTCCGAGTTTGGGGCTATACGGGGGCGGTGAAATCCCCGACTTTTGATTTGGTGCATGTGTATAATGCGCAAGGCCTTACCGTGTACCATGTGGATCTTTACCGGATGGACAGGGGACAATCCCTGGAGGTTCTGGACTTGCCTGCTCCCGAGGATCCGAGCACTGTGATTATTGCGGAGTGGGGCGATGCCCTGACGGCGGTGTATCCAGAATATTTCTATCTATCTTTAAGTGTGTGTGGCGAACAGTGCCGGGCCTTTGACCTCGGCGCTCAGGGCCAAGGGTGCCAGTCGCGCCTGGACCTCTGGCGGAACCACACGATATGAGCCTGAAGATCTTGGGATTTGATGCATCCGGACCAGGGTTGTCGGCCGGTTACCTAATCGGTGGCGAAGCCGCCGCCGATTTCACTTGGCGCCTTCCTAAAACGGCGGGTTCGCACCTTGTCCCGTGGCTGGACATGCTAGCCCGCGAATTTGGTGAGCCGGACGCGGTGGCGGTCGGGGTTGGCCCCGGGTCTTTTACGGGAGTGCGGATTGCGGTGACGGCCGCCAAGGCGTTGGCCTATGCCTGGAATGTGCCGGCGCTGGGAATATCCTCTCTGCAGGCGTGGGCGTATTCTGTGCCCAATCCTTCAAGCCACGTGCTCGTCACGAGTGAGAAACGCGGCCCGGCGTTTTACGCAGGGCTGTACTTCTGCGGGGCAGGGGTGCCTGAAGCGGTTATCCCTGACTGGGCGGCCAGCGGCAATCTTCCAGAGACATTTCCCTTGCGGGGGCCCGTCGGAGTGTTGGGTCCGCTCGGCCTGGATGCCGAGTGGCTGGCAGCCGTCGGACCGGGGGCTACGGCTCTGAATGTCCCCTTGTTGGGCAGCCAGGTGGCCCGTTTGGCGCAAAGCAGGGTACAATGTGGGGAATGGGAGGATGCCCTGAATCTATCTCCCGCCTATATCAGGGCGCCAGCGATTTCGACTTCCGGCCGGTCCCATGGAAAGGAAGAGAGCAGGCATGGCAGTGAGTGATGAGAGCGCCGGCACCAGCCCTTCAGGGTCGCCCGACGTCATAGTGCGGGACATGTATATGGCTGACCTGGATGCGGTCATGGGAATTGAAGCGCATTCCTTTCCCACGCCGTGGTCGCGCAATGCCTTTCAGACTGAGCTCCTCGAGAATACATTCGCGACGTATCTGGTGGTTGAGTTTCACGGGCAGGTGGCGGCCTACGGCGGGATGTGGATCATTCTCGATGAGGCGCACGTGACCAACATTGCCGTGCATCCTGACTACCGCGGCCACCACCTGGGGGAAACCATCATGATGGGCTTGATGGCCAGGGCCCGGGTGCTCGGGGTCGTGCGGATGACCCTCGAGGTGCGGCGGGGCAACCAGGTGGCGCAGAACCTGTACAACAAACTGGGATTTGTCCAGTTGGGAGTCCGCCGGGGCTATTACACCGATACGCATGAAGATGCGTTTATCATGTGGAAAGACCCGATGTGACGCTAGCTGGCCTGGGGGTCTTTTCGAGGCAGCGCGCCGCCTTTCGCCGGAGGGGTCTTGCCGATGGGGCGGGCGCCCCACCAGGCGGCAAATCCGCCCAGCACTGCATAAAAAACGGCGGCGTACAGCCCTGTCAGCAGCGCGCCGGAGATGACATGCAGGTGCAGCATGGTTTCGGCCGCGGCCACGGGGACTCCATGCAGCTGGGCTATGAACGCCCGCTCGGCCAGTGGCAGCCGGATGACATACTGGCTGATAAGGGTGCCGGAAAAGGCCGCTGCAGCGCCCATCCAGCATGCGGGCCAAAATGGCATGCGGCCCCGTTTCCTGAGCATGCGCCCAGTCAGGACAAAGAGCACGACGCTGGCTAAAAATGTCAGCAGGTGCCCGAGTGTCATAAAGGAATAAGTGACGGGTGACAAGGCCAGTGCGGAAGGGCCGGCGAAGACCGCCAGCAGCGCCAAAAAATACAGTAGAACAGAAAATCCCATGTGCGAGACCCCCGGTTGTTGTGGCATGGGGGTAGTTTTTCCTGATGGGCGAAAGATATGTAAACACTGCGGTTGGGGGAGGGGGAGCGGAACACGAAAATCCTTGGAATAGAGTCTTCCTGCGACGAGACGGCGGCCGCTGTCGTCGAAGACGGATCTAGACTCTTGGCGACGAGCCTTCTGTCTTCTGCCGCCATTCAGGCCCAGTATGGAGGCGTGGTTCCGGAAGTGGCTGCCCGCGAACATGCGATGGCAATTCTGCCGGTGGTGGATTGGGTGCTGAGAGAGGCCAAAGTGGGACTTGGAGACCTCGATGCCATTGCCGTGACCCAAGGACCGGGGCTTTTAGGGTCGCTGCTGGTGGGGGTGACATTCGCCAGGACCTTGGGGTCGGCCCTGCGCCTGCCTGTCATCGGGGTGCACCATCTGGAAGCGCACTTGTACGCCAACGCCTTGGAGGAGCCGATTCGCTTTCCTTCCCTCGCCTTGCTGGTGTCTGGAGGCCACACCAGCTTGTTTTTGTGGGAAGGCCACCTGGCGCTGCGCCAGCTGGGGCAGACTCAAGATGACGCTGCCGGGGAGGCTTTCGACAAGGGCGCCAGGATTCTTCACATGACTTATCCAGGCGGCCCGCAAATAGAAAAGCTGGCAGGTCTGGCCCGGAGAAAAAATCTGCGGCTGCCGGTCGCCGACATGCACGGGCGGCTGGACTTCAGTTTCAGTGGGGTGAAAACGGCGACCCAAGCTCTGTATGACAAGCATGTCCAAGAGCCCGAAGAGGTGGCCTATGCACTGCAAGATGCGGTGGTGCGGGCCTTGACCGCCACGGTCCGGCGCGCTTGGCAGCAGCACCCGGTGAAGGATCTCTACCTGGCCGGCGGGGTGACGGCCAATGGCGCCATACGCGAGGCATTCGCGCATTTAGGGGACTCTTTGGGCATAAGCATTCATATCCCCCCTGTGTCTTACTGCACCGACAACGCCGCCATGGTGGCGGCCTTGGGCTATTACAGGTGGCAGGCGGGAGACCGGATGGGGCCCTTTGAGGGGCCCAAGGTGCTCTTTCCGCTGGGACGGGAGGGGGACTGACGCATGTTGTTGAAATTTGGAGAATATTACCCGGCCGTGGGGCGTCCTGTTTTCGTGGCGCCGGGTTCCTACCTTATTGGCCAGGTCACTTTGGGCGATAGGGCATCGGTGTGGTTCAATGCCGTGATCCGGGCGGACGCGGCGCCCATTGCCGTGGGCGCCGGGTCGAATGTGCAAGATAATGCCACCCTCCATGCAGATCCCGGGTTCCCGTGCCGCATCGGCGACGATGTGACTGTGGGGCACGGCGCTATCGTGCACGGAGCCTCGATTGGAGACGCTGTGTTGATTGGGATGGGTGCCATCATTATGAACGGCGCCCGGATAAGCCACGAGACCATCATCGCGGCCGGGTGCTTGGTGCCAGAAGGCATGGAAATTCCTGAAGGCGTGCTGGTGATGGGCGTTCCTGCCCGGGTGGTCCGCGCGTTGAGCCCGGGCGAGAGGGAAAACATACGCCGCTCCGCAGAACACTACCAGAAATTATGGATCGACCAGGGCTGGCAGTTCCGCTGACGGTGGATGAAACCCTGGGGATTGGCAAATCCTACCCATAAATGGCTGGAGGGACAAATGTGACGCACGTTCACTTTATTGGGATTGGCGGGTACAGCATGAGTGGCCTGGCTCTGCTGCTTCACCATCAGGGTTACTGGGTGACGGGATCCGATGTGAACCCGTCGAGCCGGACCGAGCGGGTGCAAAGCCAGGGAATTGCCGTACAGTTTGTCCACCGTGCGGAAAATGTTTCCGGCGCTGACTGGGTAGTCTACAACACGGATGTGGCGGAGGACAATCCTGAGCGCACCGAAGCCAGGCGGCTGGGGCTGCCCCTGTACCACCGGTCAGAAATTCTGGCCAAGGTGCTGGCCGCCTACGATGCGATCACCATCAGCGGGACCCACGGCAAGACGACCACAACGACCATGATTGGCACGATTTTGCAAGAGGCCGGACTGGACCCGTCTATCCTGGTGGGCGGGGAGGTCGCGCAGTTCAACGGCAACGTCCGCGTCGGGCACGGGCGCTACGCGGTGGCTGAAGCCGATGAGAGTGACGGCACTTTCCTGCGCTACCAACCTTTTATAGCCGTCGCCACCAATATTGAGCCGGAGCACCTCGACCATTACGGGGGCTCCTTCGAGGCGCTGACATCGGCTTTTGCCGAGTATCTGTCTAAAGTGCCGCCAACCGGGCTTGCCGTGATCGGCACAGACAACTCTGAGCTGCGGGCAATTCAGCATACGCTGGCGGTGCCTTGCCTGACCTACGGGCTGCGCCAAGACGCCATGCTGCAGGCGAAAGATGTGCGGTTGGAGCAGAATCTGACCCGATTTCAGGTGGTGTGGCAGGGGCAGGAACTGGGCACGGCAACGCTGCCAGTGCCTGGAGTGCATAATGTGGTCAACAGTCTGGCGGCGATGGCCTGTGCCCATCATGTCGGGGTCAGCTGGGAGGCCGCCATCGGCGCGCTGGCCAAATTCTCTAATGCACAGCGCAGATTTCAGGTGATTTTCCGAGATCCGATCATGGTCGTGGACGATTACGCGCACCATCCCACTGAAATCCGGTCCACCCTGCAAGCGTGCCGCCAGCGAACCCCCGGCCGGATTTACGCCCTATTCCAGCCCCAGCGCTATATGCGGACCAAAAACCTTTGGACGGAGTTTGTCACGGCATTTCATGACGCTGATGAACTTTATCTCACAGAAATTTACGCCCCTCCCGGGGAAGCGCCGATTGCGGGAGTCTCGGGAGAGCGGCTGGCCCAGGACATCGCGCGGCAGGGCCAGCCGGTGCATTTCCGGCCGGACATGTTTGCTGTGGCAGGCGAAGTCCTGGACCGTCTCGAACCCGGTGACACCTTCATCACCATGGGTGCGGGCAACGTCTATCTGGTCGGGCAGGCGGTCGCGAAGAAATTAGGCACAAGCGATGCCGCCGGAGCAGGGTTGTGATAGACTGATGAGAAATTCCCTGGGCACCTGGGGTGGTTAGACAACACAAAGGAGAGATTACGAGTGGAGTTTCATGAAAAGTTCGGGCCGGAGGCCCTGACTTTCGACGATGTGTTGCTGGTTCCGGGGCACTCAACCGTCCTGCCGAAAGATGTGGACCTGTCAACGCGTCTCACACGCAATGTAACACTGAACATCCCCTTGATATCGGCGGGGATGGATACCGTGACGGAAGCCCGGATGGCTATTGCCATGGCCCGCGAAGGGGGCATCGGCGTCATTCACAAAAACATGTCGATTGAACGCCAAGCCGCCGAAGTGGATAAAGTCAAGCGCTCGGAGCATGGCGTCATCATTGACCCGATCTTTCTGGGACCGGACAATTTTGTGCGTGAAGCTTTGGAAATGATGCGTCACTACCGCATTTCGGGGGTGCCGATTGTCCGCGACGGGGGCTACCTGGTGGGAATTCTGACGAACCGCGACCTGCGCTTTGAGACGGAATTTGACCGCCCTATCCAGGACGTGATGACCAAAGATAGTCTGGTGACGGCCCCTGAAGGGACGACACTAGAGGAGGCGAAGGCCATTCTCGGCCGCCACCGCATTGAGAAGCTGCCGTTGGTGGACCGCATGGGGAGGCTGCGCGGGCTCATCACCATTAAGGACATTGAGAAGGCCAAGAAATTCCCCAACTCGTCCAAGGACCACAACGGCCGCTTGCTGGTGGCCGCTGCGGTCTCTGTGGGCCCGGAGACGATCGCCCGGGTGGAAGCTTTGGTGGCGGCCCGGGTGGATGTGATTGTGGTCGACACGGCTCACGGCCATTCCCAGAGTGTGATCGACACGGTGCGGCAGATTAAGCAGCTGTTTGCGCACGTGGACGTGGTGGGCGGCAACATTGCGACGCCGGAAGGGGCTCTGGCCCTGATTGAAGCGGGGGCGGACGCAGTCAAGGTCGGCGTGGGTCCTGGCTCGATTTGCACCACGCGTGTCGTCGCCGGCATCGGTGTGCCCCAGGTCACTGCAGTTTGGACAGTGTCGCAGGTGGCGGAGCCCCATGGAGTCCCTGTGATTGCGGACGGGGGAGTGCGCTGGTCGGGCGATATCGTCAAGGCGCTAGCGGCTGGTGCATCCAGTGTGATGATTGGGTCTTTGTTTGCCGGAACTGAAGAGAGTCCGGGAGACATGGAGATTTTCAAAGGCCGTTCTTTCAAAGTGTACAGGGGCATGGGGTCGCTGGCGGCGATGAAAGAAGGGTCCCGGGACCGGTACTTCCAGGAAGACCAGGACGTTGACAAGCTGGTGCCGGAAGGGATCGAGGGACGTGTGCCTTACCGGGGGTCCACAGCAGATACCGTGTACCAACTGGTAGGCGGCATCCGCTCAGGAATGGGGTATTGCGGCACCCCGACCATTGGCGAGTTATGGCACCGGGGACATTTTATCAAGATTACGAATGCGGGTCTGCTCGAGAGCCACCCGCATGACATCCAGATTACCAAAGAAGCGCCCAATTACAGTTTGTAAGGCGGCTCAGGGCCGAGGTTGAACGCTGGCGTCTCCCCTGCCACCAAAAGGAGAGACTGCGGCTCGCCAGGCGTGGCAAGACCCGTCAGAGAATAGGAAGGGATCACCCGGCGGTATTTGTCCCCGGCTAACCAACGCAAGGACCGCTGATGCCGTGCTTGCAAGAACGGGCGCCGGCGCATTGGTTGGCGCCCTTCACCGACCGGCTGATGGTCTGCCTTGCAGCCGGCCCGCCGCAAGCGGGGTCCTGAGACAAAAACTGCGGGTACGGCTATTCGTGGATTACAGATAACGAGGAGCAAAGAGGCGCTTATCCCTCTCGGCCTCCTCAAGACCGGGGTTTCCCGCGCAAATGAATGAAAGGCGGATTAATGTGGCACGGCTTGTGATTGAAGGCCAGCAGGCGCTGGCAGGCGAAGTGGGTGTGGAGGGTTCCAAAAACAGTGCGCTGCCCATCATTGCGGCAGCGGCCCTGGCGGCAAGGGGCTCCACTATTTTAGACAATGTTCCCCGGTATACGGATATTATGGATTTATGCCAGATTTTGCGCGAGCTGGGGGCGCGGGTTGACTGGACGGGGGAAGCTCAGCTCGAAATTGATGCATCAACTCTTTCGGGATTCCGGGCCCCCTATGAGCTGGCCAAGAAACTGCGCGGCTCCACGTATGTGGTGGGACTGCTGCTGAGCCGCCTGGGACAGGCGGATGTGGCTTTCCCCGGGGGCTGTCAAATTGGTTCCCGCCCGGTGAATTTCCATGTGCGCGGATTTGAGGCGCTGGGGGCCCGGATGTGGCTGGAACACGGCTCGATCCACGGGGAAGTGGGCGAGGGGAGATTGCAGGGAACCCGCATTTATATTGAACGGGCCTCTTTTGGCACAACGATCAACCTTATGATTGCCGCAAGTCTCGCCCGCGGCACCACAACCCTGGAAAATGCCGCGATGGAGCCGGAAACCGTGGACCTGGCCAATTTTCTCAACGCCATGGGAGCGGTGGTGCGCGGCGCTGGCACCAGCCTCATCCGGATTGAGGGAGTAGAGAGTCTGCACGGCACCCGCCACGAAATTATTCCGGACCGGTTGGAAGCCGGGACGTACCTGCTGGCCGCCGGGGTGGCGGGGGGAGTGGTGACCGTCACTAATGTGATCCCTGAACACCTGCGAACAGTGCTTCTGAAACTGGAACAGGCTGGCTGCCAGATTGAGGAAGACTCGGACTGGATCCGGATTTCGGTGGATGGCCGCCTCCAGGCGGTGGACATTGAAACACTGCCGTATCCCGGATTTCCCACAGACCTGCATCCGCAAATGGTCAGCCTGCTCAGCTTGGCCGACGGCATTGCGGTGGTGCAGGAAACGGTTTTCGAAAACCGCTTTGGCTATACGAACGACTTGGTGCGCCTGGGAGCGGATATCAAACTGGAGCGGGAAACCGCCATTGTGCGGGGAGTCGACCAGTTGACGGGAGCCCCCGTGCAAGCTCAAGATATCAGAGGGGGCGCGGCCTTGGTTCTGGCTGGGCTGGGAGCGCTCGGCACCACAGTGGTGGATGGGCTGGAATACATTGACAGAGGATACCACGCCCTGGAATACAAATTGAGCAGATTAGGGGCCCGGATTTTCCGGGAAGGATGAGGAGATGACGATAGATGCCAGAAACCGTGGTAGTCAGTTTAGCGAGGACGGCTTTCGTGCCTTTTGGAGGGGCGTTTAAAGATGTTCGGGCCACCGATCTGGGAGCCCACGCCATTCGGGAGGCGCTGAGCCGTGCGGGAATATCGGGGGATGCGATTGATTATGCGTTTATGGGTCAGGTAATCCAGGCCGGGGCTGGCCAGATTCCGTCGCGTCAGGCGACCATTGGCGCGGGAATGCCGGACACGGTGCCATCAGACACTATTAACAAAGTCTGCGCGTCAAGCCTGCGCGCGGTGAATCTGGCCGATATGGCGATCCGGGCCGGGGAAATTCAGTCGGCGGTGGCAGGCGGGATGGAATCTATGAGCCGTGCGCCGTATCTGGTGGACGGGGCCCGCTTCGGCTTGCGCATGGGGGACAGCGCCCTGGTGGACTCAGCGGTCAACGACGGTCTGTGGTGCAGTTTCGGCCAGTGTCACATGGGCGTGTACGGCAGTGAGGTGGCTCAGGAGTTCGGAATCAGCCGCGAAGCGCAGGACGAGTGGGCTTACCGCAGCCATGTGCGGGCCATTCAGGCGACAGATACGGGCCGCTTCGCCAAAGAGATTGCGCCTTTGACCTTGACTGGGCGCCGCGGGGAGCAGACGGTGATTGACCAGGACATGGGGCCGAGGCGGGATACGTCTTTGCAGAAATTGCAGGCGCTGCGCCCGGTGTTTGTGGCTGACGGAACGGTCACGGCCGGCAATGCGCCGGGGCTGACCGACGGCGCCACGGCGCTCGTGCTGATGGAACGCCGCCAGGCGGAAAGTTTGGGGCTGCCGATTTTGGCGACGATTGTCAGTTCAGGGTATGTGTCCCGCGCCCCCAAATATTTGCACACGGTGCCGGCATATGCGGCGGAAATGGCGCTGGCCAAAGCTGGCGTGGATAAATCTCAGCTCAAGCTGATTGAAATCAACGAAGCCTTTGCAGCCGTCACGCTGACCAGCATCAAGGTTGGGGAATTTGACCCCGAGATTGTCAATGTCAATGGCGGGGCGGTAGCCTTGGGCCACCCGATTGGCGCCTCCGGCGCGCGCATTCTGATGACTCTGATTGTGGAGCTCCAAGAACGCGGGGGCGGGTACGGGGTGGCTGCGATCTGCAGCGGCGGCGGGCAAGGCGAGGCGACTCTGGTTAAGGTCGGCTAGGAGGCACAGTGATGGCGGACAAGCGTCTGTTGGTGGTGGGGGCCGGGCAAATGGGAACCGGCATAGCCGAAACTGCGTCGAGCCACGGATTTGAGGTGTGGCTGATGGACAGTGTCGGGGGCCAGGCCGCGGCAGCTTTAAGGGCTATGGGCGCGAGACTGGCCCGGGCCGTGGAAAAAGGGAAGCGGAGCCCGGCCCAGGTGCAAGATATCTTATCCCGAATCCACGAAGCGGGGGCGGTCGGCGAGGTGCCGCCCGTGGACCTCTGCGTGGAAGCGATTATTGAGAACGAAGCGGACAAGGTTGCGCTGTTCGGCGCCTTGGGCGAGTACTTCGGCGTGGAGACGGTGCTGGCGTCCAACACGTCCTCGATTTCCATCTCCCGCATTGCCCGCCGGACGCCCCACCCCTCACGCGTTATCGGCATGCACTTTATGAATCCGGTGCCGGTGATGAGTTTGGTGGAGGTGGTGGAGGGAGCGGTGACGGACAAAGAAGTCACCCAGCGCGTGATGGCGGACGCCGAGAGCATGGGGAAAACCCCTGTGCTGGTGCAGGATTATCCGGGGTTTGTGTCCAACCGCATTCTGATGCCCATGATAAACGAGGCGGTGTTTGCCCTGCAAGAAGGGGTCGCCAGCCGCGAGGCGATTGACACCGTGATGAAACTGGGAATGAACCACCCTATGGGGCCTTTGACGCTGGCGGACTTTATTGGTCTGGACACCTGCCTGTCGATTATGGAAGTGCTGTACCAAGGGTTTGCGGACTCCAAGTACCGCCCCGCCCCTTTGCTGCGAAAAATGGTGGATGCGGGCCTTTTAGGCCGCAAGAGCGGGGAAGGGTTTTACCGTTATGCATGACGGTGGCCAAGAGGCGGGTCTCCGCCTCTTTTTTTATACCCGGGCGGAGTGCGGGGCCGAGCGGTACTGGACGAGCTGGGGCAGGGTGACGGCCTGGTAGCCCATCTGTGTCAGCTGTTCCAAAATCGCATTCAGGGCGGTTGCCGTCTGCGAGCGGTTACCCCCGCCGTCATGCAGCAAAATGATGGAGCCGGGCTTTACCTCGGTGGCTACTTTATTAATAATAGAGGCAACACCGGGACGGGACCAGTCCCGGGTGTCAATCGACCACAATACGACCGTGTAGCCATGATCGGCAAACATTTGCACCATCGGCTGGCTGACCAGCCCGTAGGGAGGGCGGTAAAACGGCGAGGGGTCGACTCCCAAAGAGCGCACATAGTCCTGCGACTTGCTGGCGTCGAGCCACAGAGCCGATGCTCCCACCCTTCGCAGGTTGAGGTGCTGCCAGCCGTGGCTGGCTACGGCTGACCCCTGTTGGGAGATGGCCCGGACCAGGTCGGGATACTGCTGGGCTTCACTGCCGAGCACAAAAAATGTGGCGTGGGCGTGGTACTGGGACAGAGTTTTGAGGATGAGCGGGGTGTACTTCGGTGAGGGCCCGTCATCGAAAGTAATGGCGACCGCCTTCTTCTCTGTGGGGACGTGAGTCAAAATGCTTTGCGAGACCGGTTGACTGGCCAGCACAAATGCCAACGCGAGGAGGACAAAGGGGCTGATGACGAGCCAGCGCCAACCATTCATGGGAAATCATCTCCTTAGATCATTTAGACCTCGCGGTGCCCGTCCGGCCGTTCTTGTGATATGTACGCGCCGCCGCCAGCCGATATGCGGGCGTAAAGTAAAAGACCAAAAGGGGGAGGCACAGTACAGTGGAACAGGACATGTGGCAACAGATCGAGCCGTGGATGCAAGAAATACGCCGTAAAATCCACCGATTTCCGGAACTGGGGCTGGAAACGCCCCACACTCAGGGTATTATTGAAGAGGCACTCGACTTTTTGAATATCCGGCACCGCCGCCTCATCACGACCGGAGTCGCCGCCATTATCGGAGAAGGCGCCCAGGGCCCGGCGATGCTGCTGCGGGCGGATATGGACGCCCTCCCGATTCTTGAAACCACCCAGCTCCCCTTCAGTTCTGAAATCCCCGGCCGCATGCACGCCTGCGGCCACGATACCCATACCGCTATGCTGCTGGGAGCGGCCTACTATCTCAAACAGCACGAGAGCCAGTTGCAGCATCCCGTGGTCCTGATGTTCCAGCCCGGGGAAGAAGGGCCGGGTGGCGCGCTGCCCATGATTGAGGCGGGGATTTTGGAGGACCCTCCCGTCAGCCGGGCGGTGATGGTGCACGTGGACAGTGACCTGCCAGCCGGGGTGATAGGCTTGTTCAGCGGGCCGGCGATGGCGTCCCCCAATGACTTTGCCATCACCGTGCGGGGACGGGGCGGCCACGGCGCGCATCCTGACAAAACCGTGGACGCCATTGTCGCTGCGTGCGCCATCGTGCAGGCGTGCCAGACCTTGGTGAGCCGTGAGGAAGATCCCACAGACCCGCTGGTGGTCACCTTCGGGACAATCTGTGGAGGATACCGGGAGAATGTCATTGCGGACACGGTCGAACTGACGGGAACCATCCGGATACTGTCACCAGAGCACTTGGAGAAGACGCTGGCGCGCTTTGACAGTTTTGTCAGCCAGATTGCCCAGGCGTACCGGGCCCAGGTGGATATCCGAATGCAGAGGGGCTACCCGCCCCTGGTGGCTGATCCGGCTTTCACCGCCCAGGTGGAAACGGTTCTGGCGGAGCAGCTGGGACAAGGGTCGGTGGTGATGCTGGCGCGCCCCTCTATGGGCGCTGAAGATTTCGCATATATTGCCGAGCGGGTGCCTGCCACCAATTTGCACGTCGGGGTTGTCGGCCCGGATTTTGTGACGGGCATCCACTCTGCCGGTTTCAACCCGGATGAGCGCGCCTTGAGGACAGGAGCCGAAGCCTTTGCGGCTATCGCCATGACCGTGTAGCCTGGGGTTTGGCCAAGCAGGGAACCATTAAGGGAGGATTGAAAGTGGATACCCAGCCGAGCCATCTGAATGAGCGTGGGGAAGTGCATATGGTGGAAGTGGGGCACAAACCCGCCACGCGCCGCCATGCTAGGGCGTCGGGGCGCCTCTACGCACGTGCTGAGATTTGCCAGGCCGTCCTCGAGGGCAGAGTGCCGAAGGGGGATGTGCTGGCCGTCAGCCGGGTCGCGGGTATTATGGCCGCAAAGAGAACCAGTGAATGGATACCTCTGTGCCACCCGCTGCCCCTCACGCGTGTGGAGATTGCCATTGAGGTCCAGCCTACAGGGTTTTTGGTGGAAGCGCAGGTTGAAACTACGGGGCCGACAGGCGTCGAGATGGAGGCGCTGACCGCCGTGACCGCCAGTTTGCTGACCCTTTACGACATGCTTAAAGGCATGGACCGCAGCATGGAGATTTCCCATATTGCGCTGCAGGAAAAGTCCGGGGGACGTTCCGGGCATTTTCTGCGGGAAGGAGATCCAGATGTGGACAGTCGCCATATTGACGAGCAGTGACCAGGGCGCCCTGGGATTGCGGGCAGATGAGTCCGGGGCGTTGCTGCAAGAGTCTCTAGCCGGCTTTGGCGAGGTCAGGGACCGCCGCATCCTGCCCGACGAAGAAGAGCAGCTCGCGGCGCAGATGCGCGAGTGGGTCGAGCAGGGCATGGACCTTATCGTCACGACCGGCGGCACCGGTCTCGGGCCGCGGGATGTCACCCCCGAAGCTACCAGGCGCGTCATCACCCGGGAAATTCCCGGGATTGCGGAGGCCATGCGCCAGGAATCTCTGAAGCACACACAGATGGGGATGCTGTCCCGGGAAGTTGCGGGGCAATCCGGGCAGACGCTGGTGATCAACATGCCCGGATCTCCCAAAGCTGTCCGTGAATTGCTGCCCGTGATCCGGCCAATTTTGGACCATGCCCTGCGCCTTATTCACGGGCAAACGCAGCATGAAAAATGACGTGAGGGGTAGAATAAGGGAGATAATGTGATATTTATGGCCTAAAATGGCTGTTTTTCCGCTTGCTTCCACGATGAGAATTATTTGACGGGTTTCGGCCTTTTGGGTAAACTTCTCTATGGGTAAGTTAGCACTCGCCGCGTGTGAGTGCTAACAAGAAAACATACAAGGCTATTGCAAGGAGGGAAACATCTGTGGAGCTTCGTCCTCTGGCTGACCACCTGGTGGTCCAATTGACAGGCGACGATTCACTGCCTTCGGGGATTGTGCTGCCCGACGCCGCGAAGGACAATCCGCAGCGGGGCCGTGTGCTGGCGGTCGGCCCAGGCCGGCGGCTCAGCAATGGTGTCCGGGCACCTTTGGAAGTCGGACCCGAAGATGTCGTGCTGTTCGACTTGGAATCTGCGAAGAAAGTTAGACTGAACAACCATGAGTACTGGCTGATGGAAGAATCCGATGTACTGGCTGTCATCACTCCAGCAATGGTTCAGGCCTAACAGATACAAGGCAACATAACTGTCTTAGGAGGTAACAATCAATGGCGAAGCAAATTATCTACGAAGAGGAAGCACGCCGCGCACTGGAGCGGGGCGTCGACAAATTGGCTAATGCAGTCAAGGTCACTTTGGGACCGAAAGGCCGCAATGTGGTCTTGGAAAAGAAATTTGGCGCACCCTTAATCACCAACGACGGTGTGACGATTGCGCGGGAAATTGAACTGGAAGACCCATTTGAAGCAATGGGAGCGCAACTGGTCAAAGAAGTGGCGACCAAGACCCAGGACGTAGCCGGAGACGGCACCACCACGGCAACCGTGCTCGCCCAGGCAATGATTAAAGAAGGTCTCAAGAACGTGACCGCGGGCGCGAATCCAATGGGCATCAAGCGCGGCATTGAGCGTGCGGTGACGGTGGCAGTTGAAGAGATCCGCAAGATCGCTACTCCTATTGAAGGCAAGGAAGCCATCACCCAGGTTGCTTCGATTTCCGCCAACGATGAAGAAATCGGCCGCTTGATTGCGGAAGCGATGGAAAAAGTCGGAGCCGACGGCGTGATTACTGTCGAAGAGTCCAAGACGACGGGCACTACCTTGGAAACAGTGGAAGGCATGCAGTTCGACCGCGGCTATATTTCGCCTTACATGGTCACGGACACTGAGAAAATGGAAGCGGTGCTTTCTGACCCTTACATCCTGATTACCGACCGTAAGATTTCAGCCATCCAGGACTTGCTCCCCGTGCTGGAGAAGATTGTTCAGCGCGGCAAGCCCCTTGTGATTATTGCCGAAGATGTCGAAGGCGAAGCCCTGGCGACCCTCGTAGTCAACAAGCTGCGCGGTACCCTGACAGCAGTGGCCGTAAAGGCGCCAGGATTCGGCGACCGCCGCAAAGCAATGCTGGAGGATATTGCCATCTTGACCGGCGGCCAGGTTATTTCCGAGGACATTGGGCTGAAGCTTGAGAATGTCACCCCGGACATGCTGGGACAAGCGCGGCAAATCAAGATCGCCAAGGAAGAGACGACCATTGTCGAAGGTCATGGAGCAGCTGAAGACATCAAGAAGCGCGTTTCGGTCATCCGCAAGCAAATTGAGGATACAACCTCCGATTATGACCGGGAGAAGCTCCAAGAGCGCCTGGCGAAGCTTTCCGGCGGTGTCGCGGTCATTCAGGTGGGAGCGGCTACGGAAGTGGAACTGAAAGAAAAGAAACTCCGCATCGAAGACGCCCTGTCCGCGACCCGCGCGGCTGTGGAAGAGGGCATTGTGGCCGGAGGCGGCACCGCATTGCTCCGTGCCATTCCGGCAGTCAACGCGATTGATGTGTCAGGGGACGAGCGCATCGGCGTGAACATCGTGCGGCGCGCCTTGGAAGAGCCTGTGCGGCAGATTGCCCACAATGCTGGACTGGAAGGCTCCGTCATTGTCGACGCGATTAAGAAAGAAACTGGCAACATGGGATACGACGCGGCCCGGAACAAAGTGGTCGACATGGTCAAGACCGGAATTGTCGACCCGGCCAAAGTAACGCGGTCCACCTTGCAAAACGCGGCATCGATTTCGGCTATGCTGCTGACCACCGAAGCTTTGGTGGCTGACAAGCCGGAAAAGAAGGATGCTGGCGGCGCGCCGGGTGGAATGGGCGGCATGGGCGGTATGGGCGGCATGGGCGACATGATGATGTAAGTTTCCCGGCTGTACGGAAAGAGGAGAGTCCCAGGACTCTCCTCTTTCTTTTTGCGCCGTGGACAGGAATAATAGAGGGCAAAGGATTGGATGAGAGGGGAAGGGAACGGGATGCCGGCGCAAGGAATTGGCATGATTGTTTTAGCCTTCTTCATCGGGGCGGTCCCTTTTGGCTACCTTATGGCCCGGATGCGGTTCCATACGGATATCCGCAATCATGGCAGCCAAAACATCGGGGCGACTAATGTGGCCCGAACTTTTGGCATCGCCACGGGACTGCTGGTGCTTCTGCTGGATGCAATGAAAGGCGTGGCCGCGGTGCAGATAGCCTACTGGGTGATGCCGTCGCACCCCGCTTGGGCTGCTTTGGCGGGGTTTGCAGCGGTCCTCGGGCACGTATTCTCGCCGTTTATGGGATTCAAAGGGGGCAAGGGGATCGCGGCCGGACTCGGCGTCGTGGCCAGTCTCTTCTGGCCGGCAGCCCTCGCGGCGGTCTTGATTTTTGCGTTGGTGGTTCTGGTATTCCGCATTGTTTCGGTCGCCTCCTTAACGGGGATGGTGACCGCGCTGGCAGCGTTATGGGTAGCTGGCCGCTACTTCGATATCTGGTTCTTTGCGGTCCCTACAGTGCTTTTGGCATTGTGGGCCCACCGCAAGAACTGGCAGCGGCTGTTTCAGGGAAAGGAACCGCGCTTCGGCCGCTGAATTTTCTTAGGATAACAATGGATTGAAATAGGTAAAAATGGGAAGGCTGAGCGTAGATGAAACCCTATGTTCAAGGAGGCCTAACCATTGGAAGTGACATTATCTCAGCTTATCGAGTCAGCCCCTGAGCTGGCAGTGGCCCTGCGCACGGATATCCGCCGCGGCAAGTTGGCGGCGAAACGGCAGGAAGGTGTAGCGGGCCGGCCCTATCTAGTCGACACCAGCGCTCTGATGCAATCGGACCGCGATGGGTTCAGGCAGCTGGCGCAAGACCTAGAGGCAGGGCGGGAGGTCATGAGACCTAAACCCGGCGCCAAAGCGTCCGTGGCCCAGATGTCTGTGCGCGCGGCCGCAGAAGAGGCATGGCCGCCCTTTATGAAGATTATGGAGTCGCAGCAGTCTATGATGAACCAGTTGCTCGATGTGTTTACTGAAGAGATGCGGCGCCGCCAGGAGCGGGTCGACCGCCAGTCCCGGGAGATGCAGGAACTGTCCTACAAGCTAGGGCAGTCCCACCAGGAGATTGAGCGGCTGGAGCGGATCCTTAAAGATCACAGCGAGCCTCGTCTCGAGCAGGCGTAAGGAAAAAGTTCAGCAGTAGGAATTTGGCAGGGGTTTTCGTACCCCTGCCAAATTCGTGTCAACGGGTTTAGTTTGTTGTCAAAGTTCGGTAAGATGGTGGCAGGAATATTGGGCGTTGACGATTTCTTCACGAGGAGATGTTTTATGAAGAGTGGCAGCCATTCCGACCAGCCGTCTTTTTCCATACGGGTTGTCAAGGAAGGCACCGGTCTGACAGAGAGGCGCATTCGCTATTATGAGACGCTCGGCCTGCTCGCGCCCGGTAGAACCCAGGGCAATCAGCGCCTCTATAGCCAGGCGGATATTGACCGCCTCAAATATATCAAGACACTGCTGGACCACGGGGTCACCCTGAAAGAGGTCAGAACCCAGTTGCAGCACGAGGACACGGCCGCTCATCACCATGATTTTGATGAGGTGGAGCGCGATGCTGACAGCTATTTTCAGGGAAAACTGATTGCCAGGCGGTCGGATATGCACCGTGATTCTCTTTATCCGCTGATGAACCGTCAGGAAATTATGCGCCGTTTAGCCCGTGATCACAAAGACGGCAATGGAGACACGAAAGGAGACCGGTAAGCGTTGCAATCGGCGCAGGGAGAAAAGTTGGAAGTATTGGTATCGGCAAAGGATATCGCAAGCCGGGTTCAGAACCTCGGCAAGCGGATTACCCTGGATTATCAAAACAAACCGCTGATCATGATTGGCATTTTGAAGGGTTCTTTTATCTTTTTGGCGGACCTTATCCGGGCTGTGGACCTGCCGATTTCTGTGGATTTTATGTCGGTGTCTTCTTACGGCATGTCTACCAAATCCAGCGGGGTTGTGCGGATTATCAAAGACCTCGACCACAGCATTGAAGGACACCATATTCTGGTGGTGGAGGATATTGTTGATACAGGGCTGACCTTGAACTACATTTATGGGCACGTGAAGTCCAGGGGTGCGCTCAGTGTGAAAATTTGCTCGCTCCTCGACAAGCCGGAAAGACGTCAGGTGGCCGTGCCCCTCCATTATAAAGGCTTTGAGATCCCCGACGAGTTTGTCGTGGGCTACGGGCTGGACGTGGACGAGCGTTACCGCAATTTGCCGGATGTCTGCAAGGTTGTGAGGACGAACGGATGAGTCCAACTGTTCTGGTGCTCGATTTTGGCGCGCAGTACAATCAGCTTATCGCCCGCCGGGTGCGGGAAGCGCATGTGTTCTGCGAGGTCGTTCCGGGCGATATCAGCTTGGAAGACCTGCAAGCGAAACAGCCTGCGGCGATAATCCTCTCGGGAGGGCCGTCCAGCGTTTTTGCTCCAGATGCGCCGGGCATGGACCCGCGCATATTGGACTTGGGAGTGCCGACACTCGGCATCTGCTACGGCATGCAGCTGATGGCCCACCTCCTGAAGGGGGGGGTTGAGCCGGCCCCGCAGCGGGAATACGGGCGGACGACAATGGAACTGAGCCTGGAGCCCAGTGCGCTGTTCCAAGACATCAAGCCGGAATCCGTGGTGTGGATGAGTCATGGAGACCACGTGTTTCGTGCTCCCCCGGGGTTTGCCGTGCTGGCCCACACTCAGACCACTCCGATTGCGGCAATGGCGGACCCCCGCCGCAATCTGTGGGCGGTGCAGTATCACCCCGAAGTCCGCCACACTGAAGATGGCGTGCGGATGCTCCAAAATTTTCTATTGCACATTGCCCGTGTGGAGCCGTCGTGGCAGCCCGCGCAATTTATTCCCGAAGCGATTCAGCAGATTCGGGAGAGGGTGGGAGACGGGCGGGCGCTTATCGCCCTCTCGGGAGGCGTGGATTCAGCGGTTGCGGCAGCTCTCGCCCATGAGGCGCTGGGACCTCGCCTGAGCGCGATTTTGATTGACCACGGGCTGATGCGGGCGGGAGAAGTGGAAGAAGTGGCCCGGGCTTTTCCCACTCTGGACCTGCATGTGGTCAACCGCGAGGAAGTGTTTTTCCGCGCTCTCCAAGGGGTGACGGATCCAGAAGCCAAGCGGAAAATTATCGGCCGGGAATTTATTGCCGCTTTTGAGCATGCCAAAGACACCGTAGGCGACGCAAAGGTGCTGATTCAAGGAACTGTGTACCCGGACGTTATCGAGTCGGGCGGGAAAAACGCCAGAACCATCAAGTCCCACCACAATGTGGGAGGACTCCCCGAGGAAGTGGGATTTGACATCGTGGAGCCACTGCGCTGGCTTTTCAAAGATGAAGTGCGCAACGTCGGTCTGGCCTTGGGGCTGCCTGAAAGCATCGTCTGGCGCCAGCCTTTCCCAGGCCCTGGGCTGGCCGTGCGGATTGTGGGCGAAGTGACACGCGGCAAAGTGGAAATTGTGAGGCAGGCGGATGCAATTGTCCGCGAGACAATCGCGGAAGCCGGCCTGCAGCGCTCCATTTGGCAGGCGTTTGCGGTGCTGCTCGACATCCGCTCCGTTGGGGTCATGGGCGACGAGAGGACGTATGGGTATCCGGTGGTCGTGCGCGCGGTGCAGAGCGACGACGGCATGACGGCAGACTGGGTAAGGCTGGATCCTGAACTATTGGAAAAGATGGCGCACCGCATCATCGGGGAGGTCGCCAATGTCAACCGGGTGGTGTATGACGTCACGTCCAAACCTCCCGGCACGATCGAGTGGGAGTGAGAGCAACAAATCTTAGGGAATAATGGAAGCGGCCATAGAAGACATTAGCTATGGCCGCTTTTTTTCCTCAAATGGATCGTGAAGGGTCGACATTTCCGAACAATTTCTATAGTATTACCGTGTAATGTTCGGTTTGTGTGGGAAGGAGATTCCTGAATTGATTAGTCGTTATGCGCGCCCGGTGATGCAAGAACTGTGGTCAGACCAAAACCGGTACAACCGCTGGCTTGATATCGAACGGTACGTGGTGGAGGCATGGGAAACCCTAGGCAAAGTTCCGGCAGGGGTCTCGGCCAGATTGGCCAACGCATCGGTCAACCCCGACAGGGTTGATGAATATGAAAAAACTTTCCACCATGACATGATTGCGTTTATTAACGCGGCGGGAGAGAGTGTCGACCCGGAAGATGCGAAGTACATTCACTTTGGGCTTACCTCCACCGACGTGGTGGACACGGCGCTGGCATCGTTAATCCGGGACGCCCTCGACACGATCCAGGGCGGGCTGGACCGCCTCAGCAACGCTGTGCGGTCCTTGGCCCTCGTCCACAAAGACACCCCAGTCATGGGACGGACCCACGGAATTCACGCGGAGCCCACCAGTTTTGGCCTCAAGCTGGCCCTGTGGTGGCTGGAATTGGGACGTGACGGCGAGCGCATCGCCAGGGCCCGGGAGTCTATCAGTGTGATCAAGATCTCGGGGGCAGTGGGCAATTACGCCAATATCCCTCCCGTGATCGAGGAGCAGGTGGCGAAAAAAATGGGGATGCAGCCCTCGCCCCTGTCGACCCAGGTTTTGCAGCGCGACCGGCACGCGGAAGTCATCACAGCCTTGGCCATTTTGGCCGGGACCCTGGACAAAATGGCTACGGAAGTCCGCCATATGCAGCGCACGGAGGTCGGGGAGCTGGCCGAGCCTTTCGGTGATGCTCAGAGGGGGTCGTCGGCGATGCCGCACAAACGCAACCCGGTCATGGCGGAGCAGGTCTCCGGCTTGGCTAGGGTCCTGCGCGGGTATGTGGTGCCGGCTCTGGAAGACATGGCCCTGTGGCACGAACGGGACATCTCCCACTCCTCGGTGGAACGGGTGATTTTGCCGGATGCCACGACTTTGGCGGACTACTTGCTGGATGTCATGGCCCGCATTATGGAAAATTTGACCGTGAATACCCGCCGCATGCGCCAGAATATCGATTTGACGGGGGGCTTGGTCTTCTCGCAGAAAATTTTGCTGGCTTTGGTGGGGGCGGGCATGACCCGGGAAGAGGCGTACAAAAGGGTGCAGAGCCACGCAATGGAGGCGGCCGCGGATCCTTCCACGAGTTTTCGGGACAGAATTTTGGGGGACGCATTCATCCGCAGCTACGTCAGTCCGTCTGAGATTTCCGGTCTGTTTGCCGTGGAACCCTATCTTCAGGAAGTCGGGAGCATTTACCGCCGCATCGGCCTGAGTGAAGGCCTGGGCGAATAAGGAGGATATCAGAACATGACTTCAACTGAGCTGCTCTACGAGGGTAAGGCCAAGAAAGTGTTCGCGACCAGCGACCCCGATGTCGTGATTGTCGAGTTCAAAGATGACGCCACGGCATTCAATGGCGAAAAAAAAGGCCAGATTGCCCAAAAGGGCGTGGCTAATGCGGCCATTACGACACGTCTGATGAATTTTCTAGCATCGCACGGCATTCCTACACACTTCCACAAACAGCTTGATGAGCGCCGGCTGGCGGTCGCCCGCCTGCAGATGGTTCCCCTGGAGGTGGTGGTGAGAAACCGCGTCGCCGGGTCTTTGGAAAAGCGGATGGGGGTGGCGGAAGGGACAGTGCTCGAGGCGCCGGTCGTTGAGCTGTATTTCAAAAATGACGCGCTGGGAGACCCGCTGCTCAATGAGGACCATATCCGGGCGATGGGTATTGCGTCTGTGGAACTGGTTGCGCAGCTCAAGCAGCAGGCCCTTGAGGTGAACCGCTTGCTGCAAGGATTTTTTGATGACCGCCAGCTGATTTTGGTGGATTTCAAGCTCGAATTTGGCATGCAGGGGGACCAGCTGCTCTTGGGCGATGAGATTTCTCCGGACACTTGCCGGCTGTGGGACAAAAAAACACTCCGCAAGATGGACAAGGACCGGTTTCGGCGTGACTTGGGCGGCGTCGAGGATGCCTACCGCGAAGTGCTGGAAAGGGTCCTGTCATGACGTTCAATGTGGTGGTGGATGTGGCCTGGAAAGAGGAAATTCTTGACCCGGCAGGACAGTCGACGGCGAAGGTGCTGCAGCAGATGGGATATGCCGCGGACAACCTGCGCATTGGCAAGCAAATTCGCTTCCAGCTTCAGGCGCCGGATGTTGCCCAGGCGGAGACGGCGGCCCGTGAGATGGCGCAGCGGCTGTTGGCCAACCCCGTGATGGAGACCTATGCGGTGCGGGTGGTGGCCGAATGAGAGTGGGCGTCATTTCCTTTCCCGGATCCAATTGCGACCAGGACACCCTGAGCGCCTTGGAGGCCTTGGGGGTTGATGCGGTGCCTCTGTGGTATGGGGAGAAGAGCCTGGCGGGAGTGGACCGCCTGGTTCTGCCCGGTGGGTTTTCCTATGGTGACTACTTGCGCAGCGGTGCGCTGGCGGCGAGAGCCCCTGTCATGGAGACGGTCGAGCGCGCGATCCGCGACGAGGCGATGCCGGTTTTGGGAATCTGCAACGGGTTTCAGATTTTGTGCGAGCGCGGTCTGTTGCCGGGCGCTTTGCGCCCCAATGCCTCAGGAGAGTTCCTGTGCACCTGGGAGACGGTGCGGGTGGCGTCCGTGCCGCTAGGGTTCGAAGGGCTGGCGGCAGGCGACCTGCTGCGCATGCCCATTGCCCATCATGAAGGGGCCTTCTCCGTGGAGCCGGGGGGATTGGCCCCGCTGTTCCAAAATGGGCAGGTATTTTTGCAGTATAGCGACACTGTGGGGCAGGTGCATGCCCTAAGCAATCCCAACGGCTCAGTGGCCAATATCGCGGGAGTCAGCCAGGGCTCGGTTACGGGACTCATGCCGCATCCTGAGCGGGCTATGGCCGATTACCTGGGATCTGTCGACGGCCGGAAATTGTTACGGGGATGGCTGGGGGAGGGCGACCGGTGAACTATCAGGATGTGGGCCTCACTGCCCAAGAATATGCCATGATCTCGGGCAAGCTGGGACGGACGCCCAATCAGCTGGAACTGGGACTGTTCGGGGTGCTGTGGTCGGAGCACTGCAGTTACAAGAGCTCGAAAAATCTGCTGGCAGATCTGCCCCACGAGGGCAGCGCCGTAGTGCAGGGCCCCGGAGAGAATGCTGGCGTGGTCAGACTGAATGACGCTATCCACGTGGCTTTTAAAGTGGAAAGCCATAACCATCCTTCTTACGTCGAGCCGGTCCAAGGTGCCGCCACGGGTGTGGGGGGCATCTTGCGGGACATTGTGGCAATGGGCGCGCGGCCCATTGCCCTCGCCGATTCCCTGCGCTTCGGCACGGACAGGGCGTCCCAGAGCCTTCGCCATGCCGTGGTGGAAGGGGTGGGCGCATACGGCAACGCCATTGGCATCCCCACGGTCACAGGGGAAGTGGCGTACGCTTCTGGCTACGAGAAGAACCCTCTGGTCAATGTGATGGCTGTGGGGCTGCTCCCCGCGGAGCGCCCGATAAGCGCCCGGGGTGCCAAGCCCGGATCCTATCTGGTGCTGCTCGGGCAGCCGACGGGACGCGACGGTATTCACGGAGCCAGTTTGCTGGCCTCCCAGGATTTCGGAGAAGGAACCGAACACATGCGCCCTACGGTTCAGGTAGGGGATCCCTTTATGGGCAAATTGCTCATGGAAGCCACCCTGGAAGCGGTGGGCACCGGTCTTCTCGATTCAGTTCAGGATCTGGGCGCAGCGGGGTTGACTTCGGCTATTGCGGAATTAGCCTACCGCTCAGAGGTAGGTGCTACGGTGTGGCTGGACCAGGTACCCTGCCGGGAGCCTGGCATGACACCCTATGAAATCATGCTCTCAGAAACCCAGGAGCGGATGCTGCTTGTGGTGCAGCCTAGCAATATGGAGCAGATTATACAGATTGTGGCCCACTGGGAGCTGCCGTACCAGGTGATCGGGGTGATTACCGGGGAGAAGGTGCTGACAATTGCCACCGAAGAGGACCCGGCGGCCGCCGTGGTGGCGCCAGATGTGCTGGCGGGCGCCTGTCCTTTGAAACCGGTTCCGCAGGAGTGGGCGGCTGAGGTCCGCAAGACTGCCGAACTCTCCCCCGGCTTTACCCCCCTGACTTGGGAGCGTGAGTGGGGCCTGGAGGTGCTGGGATCTCCTGACTGCATGAGCCGCGCCCCCATATACCAGCGCTATGACTCCATGATTCTCACCCATACCGTATGGGGACCCGATCACAGTCTGGCGGTTTTGACTGTGAAGGGCGTCGAGGAAGGGCTGGCCGTGGCTGTGAGGGGCCCGGGGCGCTATGCGGCGAGAGATGCCTACAGCGGGGGAATGGCGGCTGTGGCCCGGGTTCTTGCTTTGCTGGCGAGCCAGGGCGCTGTGCCTCTGGGACTGACTGACGGCATTAACGCAGGCAATCCGGACAAGGAGAGCGTATTCCGGGACCTCATGGCGCTTTTGGCCGGCATTGGCGATGCAAGCCGGGCTTTCGGGGTGCCCGTGACAGGGGGCAATGTGTCTTTGCACAATGAGACCCACGGCGAGCCTATCTGGCCCACCGCGGTGATAGGGGCTGTGGGCCGCCACCCCCACCCATTAAGGCCAGTGCTGGACGCGCCGGAAACCAGTGGCCTCGATATTGTGTGGGTCAATCCGTCCGGGGATGCTTCTCTAAACGGCAGCGTGTTTGAGAGCCTCCGCCAGGAGACGACCGCGTATCCCCGTCCTGATCTGGCGCGGCTCGCGGAAACCTACCGCGTGATTGGCAGCGTGGCGCAGTCCGCCGACCATCTCACGGCCATCCGGCCGGTGGAAGACGGGGGGCTCTTCGTGGCTCTGAGCCGCGCGCTTCTGGCCTCCCCGCCGTCCTTGGGAATGACCGTCGAACTTTCCGCCGACACCGCTGCATCGCAGCTGTTCACCGAGGTGGCGGGACAGTTTCTGGTGTTCTGCCCTCCGGAAACGGCGGGCCGCCTGGAGAGTGCCTTTGGACAGTGGCCCGGCGCCTTTAAGCATCTGGGGCGTGTCACAGGAGACGGCACCTTGACTATTGCAGCCAAAAAGAGTGTCCATTATGGCCGGGGCGAACTGGAGCGCACGTATGCACGGGGTTACAGGGGGTAAACATGGCACAGGAATTGCACGACGAATGCGGGGTGTTCGGGATCTATGGGGACAGCCGGGCCGCTCTGAAGTCCTATTGGGGCACATTCAGCCTCCAGCACCGGGGACAGGAAAGTGCTGGGCTGGCGGTGCTCGATGCCGGTGAGATCACTGTGGATAAAGGGATGGGGCTCGTCACTGAGGCCCTGAAGGTGGAGCATGAAAGTCTCCGTCCGGGACATGCCGCGATTGGCCACGTCCGCTATTCGACAACAGGGGAATCTTCTCTGGTCAACGCCCAGCCCCTCTTGATGAAGACGCGCTTTGGCATGTTGGCTTTGGGACACAATGGGAATCTGGTCAACGGCGATTCTCTGCGGCAGCGCCTGGAAGATGAGGGCGCGATATTTCAGGGGACCTCCGACAGTGAAGTGCTGGCTCACCTGATTGCCCGCAGTGCCCAGCAGTCATTCTACGGGGCCCTGAAAGAGTCCTTGGGACTGTTGGAAGGCGGATTTGCCTTCACTGTGCTGACCCCCACGGCCCTGTACGGAGCCCGCGATGCGCACGGCATCCGCCCTCTGGCCTTGGGACAAACTCCGGATGGAGCCTATATTTTAGCATCGGAATCCTGTGCCTTCGATGTGGTCGGCGCGCACTATGTCCGGGATATTGTTCCCGGCGAACTGGTGAGGATCCGAGATACAGGGGTGGAATCGGCACGTTTTGTAGAACAGTCGGACCGTGCGCTGTGCGCGTTCGAAATGATCTATTTTGCCCGTCCCGATTCACAGATGGAAGGGCAGAGCACACACGTGGTGCGCAGGCGGCTGGGCAAAATTCTGGCGAAAGAGGCTCCAGCTGTGGCGGATATTGTCGTGGGGGTGCCCGACTCCAGCATTCCCGCAGCCATGGGATACGCGGAGGCAGCCGGCCTGCCCTTTGACTTCGGGCTGGTCAAGAACCGCTACGTGGCGAGGACATTTATTGCGCCGAGCCAGGCGCTGCGCGAATCGGCCGTGCAGATGAAGCTCTCCGCGATTCGCGACGTGGTGGCGGGCAAGCGGGTCATTCTGGTTGATGACAGCTTGGTGCGGGGGACGACCTCCCGCCACCTGGTGCAGTTGCTGCGCCAGGCTGGCGCCACCGAGGTGCATATGCGGGTGGCCTCGCCTCCGTACACGGATCCGTGCCATTACGGGATTGATACCTCGCGGGCTACGGAATTGGCGGCCAGAAATATGAACATTGAAGAAATCCGCGCGATGGTGGGGGCAGACTCCTTGGCCTATCTGTCTCTGGGCGGACTCAAAGAAGGACTCGGGCAGACGGGATGGTGCATGGCCTGCTTCGGTGCCGGCTACCCGGTGCCGCTGGCGGAAAAGGACAGATTGCCGGTGGCGCAAGCCGGGTATGAAGACAGGCAGTGACCATAAAGGGGAGACGAGTGATGCCGGATGCAAAGCGCCCGCTCCAATACCGTGATGCGGGCGTGGATATTGAGCAGGGGAATGAAGCGGTGCGGAAAATCCGGCCACTGGCAGAGAAGACGGCGCGCCCTGAGGTAATGGCGGGAGTCGGGGGATTTGCGGGAGCATTTGCGTGGGACCAGCCAGGAGTTCTGCTGGCCGGTGCCGACGGGGTGGGGTCCAAGCTCCTGGTGGCGCAGAAGCTGAATCGCCTGGACACCATCGGCATTGACCTGGTGGCGATGAATGTCAACGACTTGCTGGCGCAAGGCGGGGAGCCTCTGTTTTTTCTGGATTACATCGCGGTGCACCAGGTGGTGCCAGACCAGGTGGAACGGTTGGTGGCGGGAGTGGCGGAAGGATGCATACAGGCTGGCTGCGCGCTGTTGGGCGGGGAGACGGCAGAACTTCCTGATATTTACAGCCCGGATCATTTTGATTTGGCTGGATTCGCTGTAGGCCGCCAGGTGTATGTGCCCCGCGAGCAGCCTAGGGTGGGCGATGTGGTCTTAGGCCTGGAATCCAGCGGATTCCACTCCAACGGGTATGCGCTGGTGCGGCGCATTGTGGAAGACAATGGTCTCGATCTTGACCAGATGGTGGATCACTCGGACCAAACTCTGGGTCAGGCGCTCCTCACTCCCACCCGCATCTATGTGCGCGCTGTCAGGGCCCTGTGGGAGAGGGTGGCGGTGAAAGCCATGGCGCATATCACTGGGGGCGGTCTGGAGGAAAATGTGCCCCGCACCCTGCCCCGCGGACTGGCCTGTGTGATCGCCCGCCGGTCCTGGCCAGTCCCGCCCCTTATGTCGTGGCTGGCCGATTTGGGCCCGGTGGCAGACACAGAGTTTATGCGCACCTTCAATGCGGGGATCGGGTTCACGGTCGTGGTGGACCCCGCGGACGTGAAGTTGGCTCAAGAGGTGCTGGGAGAGCACGGCGTGCTCTCCCACCGCATCGGATACCTGAAAGAAGGTCAGGGAGTGGTATGGCAATGAAGTGGGCGGCGCTTGTTGGCGGGTACGGCAGCAATCTCGAAGCGATGCTGGAATATGGCAATCCTGTGCACTTGGTGGTCTCCCATAAGGCCAATGTGCGGGCGTTGGAGGTTGCTGAAAAGTACCATATTCCTGCGGCGGTTCTCCTGCCCAAGGAATTTCGGGTGCGGGAAGCCTTTGACCAGGCCCTTTTGAATCTGCTCCAGAGAGAAAATATTGACGCGTTGGCCTTGGCGGGATATCTGCGCTGGCTGGACCCGGCCGTGATTGCCCAGTACCGGGGCCGGGCCGTCAACCTGCATCCGGCCCTCCTGCCGTCATTTCCCGGCTTGGGTGCGGTGGAGCAAGCGTACCGGCACGGGGTTTTCTGGACAGGGGTGACGGTGCACTTTATTGACGACGGCCACGATACCGGGCCGATTATTGCGCAAGCCGCCGTGCCGCGCTACCGGGAAGATACGCTTGAGGATTTGCGGGAGAGGATTCAGCACCACGAGCACCGCCTTTACCCGCGGATTGTCGAGGCGGTGGATACAGGGCTGGTCCGTCTCGACGGTCAGAATGTTGTGTGGGAGGAATCGAAATCATGGATCAATGGGCATTATTGAGTGTCAGCGACAAGACAGGGCTGTTGGAATTAGCCCAGGGCTTTCTTTCTCAGGGAATTGGGCTTCTGGCCAGCGGCGGCACCTTCCAGTTTCTGGCGGACAAGGGACTGGCGGTGACCTCTTTGGAGGATCTGACAGGATTCACCGAAATTTTGGGCGGGCGCGTGAAAACTTTGCATCCCCGGATTTACGCGGGGATTCTCTCGCGGGAGACCCCTGGCGACATTGCTGACCGGAAGACCGTCCAAGCGCCGGAAATTGTGGCCGTGGTCGTCAACTTGTACCCTTTTGAGAAGTTTCAGAAGGAAGGGGCCGACCCCGCAGTCCTGATAGAGAAAATTGATATTGGGGGGGTGGCCCTAATCCGCGCCGCGGCGAAAAATTTTGACCGCGTGGCGGTGGTGGTGGACCCAAGCCAGTACGGACGGGTGCTGCGAAAGCCGCTCAGAGATGTCACAGTGTCTGAACGGCGGACGTGGGCTTATGAGGCATTTACCCAGGTCGCTTATTATGATGCCCTGATTTCCGAGAGTTTTGCCCAGTGGGAAGGTCCGGAACACCAGTCTGATTCCCCGGATGTGTATGTGCTTGCAGGCCGGAAATCTGGCGCGCTGCGTTACGGGGAGAATCCTCACCAACGGGCGGCATTTTACTCGCAGGCGCTGCAGACGGGATTCCAGACGGCCACGCTCCACCAGGGGAAGGCGCTGTCGTATAACAACTTGGCGGATGCCGATACGGCCTGGCGCCTAGCGTCCACCCTGCCTGACCTCTCGGTTGTCGCGGTCAAGCACCAGACGCCTTGCGGGGCGGGCGTAGGAACCAGCCTCGGTGAATCTTACGAGAAAGCTTACCAGGCCGATCCCGTCTCCATCTTTGGCGGAATTGTCGCATTGAAGGGCACGGTCGATGGGGCTCTTGCGCACCGCTTGACAGAGATATTTCTCGAAGTAGTGATTGCCGAGGGATTTACACCAGAGGCCCTGGCCGTTCTCCAGACGAAGAAAAATCTGCGGGTGCTGGCTATGGCTTTTGCGCTCCCGGAGCATTCCGATGAGGTGCGGACTGTGACGGGCGGATTCCTGGTGCAGGACCGCGACCGCATTTCCGTGCCGTGGCAGTCCCTGAGGCAGGTGGCGGGTCCGGCTGTCAATGTCGAGGATTACCGGCAGGACCTCACCCTGGCATGGGCTGCGGTGGGGTTTGTCAAGTCCAATGCGATTGTGGTGGTGAACGGGGGGCAGACCGTGGGGATTGGCGGAGGCCAGACCAACCGTATCGATGCCGCCCGCCAGGCTTTGGCGCAGGCGGGGGACAGGGCCCGCGGAGCCGTCATGGCCTCTGATGCCTTCTTCCCGTTTGGAGATGTGATGGAGGAAGCCAGCCTTCACCATGTGGGGCTGGTGATCGAGCCCGGCGGGTCCGTGCGAGACAATGAGTCCATTGAAATGGCCAATCTGCATGGCATTCCGCTGCTTTTCACGGGTGAGCGCCACTTCCGGCATTGATCCGCAGGAGAGAACAGGAGGAATCACAATGAGCAGCGCCGCCCAGATGATGCGCGGAATTTTGGTAGTGGGTTCGGGAGCCCGCGAGCATGCGATTTTGTGGGGAATAGCGCGCAGGTCCCCCCAAGTGCCGCTGTATGCGGCGCCTGGCAATCCAGGAATGGCGGAACTGGCCCAGTGTCTGCCGCTGAAATCCTCGCAGGACATTGCGGCCTGGGCCCGCGGGAAAGGTCCGCTGCTGGTCGTTATCGGCCCTGAGGGGCCCTTGGCGGAAGGCTTGTCGGACCTGTTGCGCGCGGACGGCCACGTGGTCGTCGGGCCCTCCCGGGAAGCGGCGCAGTTGGAGAGCAGCAAAGCCTATGCCAAAAAATTCATGGACCGGCATGGCATCCCCACAGCCGGTTGGGAAATTTTTTACGGTGAGAAGGACTTGGCCGCGCATGTGGCCCGGCAGAGCGAGTGGCCGCTGGTGCTCAAGCAGAGCCGGCTGGCTCAGGGAAAGGGAGTCGTGGTGGCCGCAGATGCAGACCAGGCGCTGTCGTGCATCGCTGAATGGTCGGCCGACGCCCAAGTCTATGCGGACGGAGTCATAGCAGAGACCTGTCTCGAGGGGCGGGAAGTATCCGTGCATATTCTGACCAATGGCTCGGAGTACGTCTGGCTGCCCCTGGCCCAGGATTACAAGCGGCTGACCGAGGACCCGCAGAGTCCCAACACGGGAGGCATGGGGGCCTACGCTCCGGTGGACTGGCTCAGCGCCGAGGACAGAGAAGACATCCGCACGCGCATTCTGGATCCGATTATGCAGGCCATCGGGCAAGAAGGGCTGCTGTACCGGGGGGTTCTGTACGTGGGGATTATGATGACAGACAGCGGTCCCTTGGTGCTGGAGTTCAACGTGCGCATGGGAGACCCTGAAACTGAAGTGCTGATTCCCATACTCGACATCGACTGGACGCATTGGTGGTGGGAATTGGGACAGGGCCGGCTGGCAGCGCTGCAGTTGCCGCAGCCGGACACGGCCGCGGTGGCAGTCGTGCTGGCGTCGGAAGGATATCCCCGGCAGGCGCTGAGGGGGCAGCCCATCACTATCACCCCCACAGATGACAGCCTGGTCTTCCACGCGGCCACAAGGCTGGCGGGCGGCCGTCTTGAGGCAGATGGGGGGAGGGTGCTGGCTGCTGTCGGCCTGGGCCGCAATGTCGCACAGGCCCGGGGGAACAGCTACCGGCAAGTCGAGGCCATCAACTTCCCCGCTAGCTGCAAGCGCATGGATATTGCCCGGGACGCGGGAGAGTAAATTTCGGGGGGCGGGGCATTCTGAACACATGAATACGTTCGGAGGTGCCGCTCGTGCACAATCTGCTTCGCAAAGCGATTACACTGACAGCGACCGGAGTGCTGGTTTGGGCAGCAGCCGGTTGCACTTTCACTATGGGGGCGCCCGCGCCAGAACATGGCAGCACCGCCTCCACCAACCAGACAGAGGGCACGCAGAGCAGTTCTGCCAGCAGCGGGCAGTCGGGCGGCTCCAGCTCCAGTTCCGGAGCCTCTTCATCATCAGGCGGGTCAGGAGCCGCCTCCGGCAGTTCCTCCTCGGGCCAGGAACCGCCGATGCAAATTCAAAAAGCCGTGCGGGATGAAATGGAAACGCCCAAAATGCAGAAATTGATTGCTGAGACGATTTCCACCTCCCAGTTGCAGCAGGCGCTGATGACACCATCCGGCCAATCGACTATGGAGAAGGCATTGCTCATGGTGGTCAGCAGCCCGACCTTTCAGAAAACCTTGGAAATGGATGTCAGCAAGACTATGACGACGCCGGCGATGACTCAGATGATTGACACGGCGGTAAAATCCAGCTTGATGAAAATGGCGACTTCCTCGTCCTCAGGCGGCAGTTCATCAGGCAGCGGTTCATCGGGCGGCAGTTCATCAGGCAGCAGTTCATCGGGCGGCAGCAGTTCATCAGGCGGCAGCAGTTCAGGCTGACAGCGGTGTCAGCCTGAACTGCCGTTGCCGTTCCATCAAGCCGCCGCGTTCCAAATATATAACGCGGCGGTTTATTGCTGCCTTGGACAATCAACGCAAATGGAACACGAATGCTGTGGGGCATTGGATTGCAAAAAGACTCCAGACGCAGCGATAAGAGTAGCTGAACCTCCCCACGCCTAAAGGCAGGGGATTCTTGCGAGAGCCGACTCACGTCGGCTTTACTCGCAAAACCGCCGGCGCCGCTCCTGCGGACGAACCCCCGACCTTAGCCGGGGCGAGGTTGAGTTATGCAGAAAACACCAACAGTAAAAATGGGGATGGGCCAGGGGAACCTTGTGCGAGGCGGAGACGAATTTTTGTGTTCAATTCCCACAAGAAATACGCTATAGTGAAAACCGTAGCCATTTTATGAGGGACTGAGGTGTCCGGATGAATTCGAAGCTTCGCACCAAGGAAACAGCGATGCTTTGCCAAGCATTCTTGTCACTGGAATCCGAAGAGGAGTGTCTGGCATTCTTTGAGGCTATCCTGACAGTACATGAAATGCAGTCCATCGCGCAGAGGCTTTCTGTCGCGAGAATGCTGGACCAAGGTCAGACTTA
>DAHWJO010000059.1:0-18431 GCA_027344105.1 Sulfobacillus sp. | reverse complement strand
CTGGGACAATCTCAATACGCACAAGGAAGGTCCAGACCACCGCTGGACGGCGTTCAATGCCCGCCATGGGAACAAGTTCGAGTTCCACTACACGCCCTTGCATGCCTCCTGGGTGAATCAGGTGGAAATTTTCTTTTCAATTGTCTATAAAAGGGCCCTTAAACACGGAAGTTTTACCTCGACCGAGGACTTGAAGGCCCGCGTCATGGCGTTCATTGCCCGCTGGAATACGGGCGAAGGTCATCCCTTCCATTGGACCTTCCGGGGCTATCCTATGCAAGGTGAGGCGGTATAAGATGAATCCGATTATCCTGGAAGCCTATGGGGATAATGTGAGCGCCCGCTTGCGGGCGCAAGGGTGGACCCACTTGCAGGTCACGAAGCGGGGACAACATCTCGTGATCTATTCCCAAGACGCCGATGGCGACAAAGTGAACCGCGCGCGGTTCACATGGAGGCATGGACAGACCTTTACCTTAAGCATGGCCGATGCGCGGGGCCGATGGGGCGAGACCGGCGAAACGGGATCGCTGGACGCCTTACTCACCCTCCTCATAGAGCAATTTGGTTTCGTGTTGGTAGATTGGTCCTAACGTGATGGGCGGCTCATCACCGTCACGGAACAAAGACAGATCTGACAATCGAAAAAGGGAACGAACTTCCGGAGTGGAGTACTACCATGATAGAACAGCGCCGCAGGCCAACAAGCGGCGCTGTTCTATGTTTGCTTCCAGCCGGGTGCTGGGCCCCCGCAGATGGGGGCTCAGCAAGTCAGCCGTGGGTACGATCTGCTGGGGTATGATACCCGGATTCCGCTGACCACATCTGAACCGACCTCTATTCTTTCTCCAACACGGGAAGCGCGAGGGGTACCCAACCGTGGAGACTGTTGATAAACCATGCGCGCCGCACCCCACGCAACTCATGGCGGGTTATTGTCTTTTCTTGGATCACACCATGGGAGAGTAAAGCCGCGCGAAGTGTGCCCGCCAGCAATCCGCTGTTCCGTGCGGGAGTCCAAAAGTGACCGTCTTGCCAGATCACCAGATTGCCGCGGGTGAACTCTGTCACTTCATCCTCTTCGTTCCATAGTAAATGATCAAAAACATCCGACGGCAGTGGGTGATGGTGGTCATAAACCTCCCGAGCGGTGGTCTTATGAAACATCAGGGGACTGCTTCGGTTAATAGGTGATGCGGCCCAGGCTACCGCTTGGGGCTGCGCCGGCACATTCGAAATCAAGGTGGCATCCGTGCCGATTGCACCACCCGGTGATACGGTAATGCGCACCTTCCAGCATCCGGTAGGATGAGACGCTGCGACGGTGTCGAGACAGGCCATGATGTCAGGCGCCTCCGCTGGAAAACCATAATAGGCGGACGAGTCCAGCAGTCTGGACATATGATAGGATAACAGCCAATAGACCCCGTTTTCGAGGCGAAGGGTTTCCAGCAGAGCAAAGGCCGGGTGCTGACTTGTTAGGAACTGGGTTTTTGTCATCGATTCCTGATATTCTTCTTGCGACCGAGAATCCCAGGTAATGCCTCCCCCCGTTCCGAATTCTGCACGGCCCGTTCTCTTATCCAGGACCACGGTGCGGATCGCCACATTGAACACCGCCGAACCTTTCGGGTCGGCATAGCCGAGGCTGCCGCAATACACGCCGCGCGGCGAGGATTCCAATCCGGCGATAATCTTCATCGTGCTTAATTTCGGGGCACCGGTAATCGAGCCGCTCGGAAAGAGCGCGCGCATCACATCCGCCCAGTCCATGCGGGGTGGGATATCTCCTTCGACTGTGGAGGTCATCTGCCATACGGTGGGATAGCGTTCCACCTCGCATAGGGCCGTGGTGCGCACACTGCCAGTCACGGCGATGCGGCCGATATCGTTGCGCAGCAAATCCGTAATCATAATATTTTCCGCGCGATTTTTCTCGGAATTTTGCAGCCAGTGCTGCAGACGGTTATCTTCTTCCAGATAACGGCCCCGAGGGGCCGTTCCCTTCATGGGCCGAGTCAGCACATGGTTTTGATTGAGTGCGAAAAACAGTTCGGGAGAGGCCGACAGAATAGCCAAAGAGTCGGTTTCTATGTACATGCTATAGGAGGCTTGCTGCGCATCGCAAAGAGCTTGGTAATAGGCTAAGGGATCGCCTGAAAACGCTGCCCGCATCCGAAAAGTGTAATTAGTCTGGTACGTCAGACCCGCGCGGATCGCCTCACGGATCTGGTCGATCTTCCCCGTGTAGGTGGTGTTGTCTTCATCAGGCACCCATTCGCCCAGACGGTAAATCCTCGGCGCCAAGGCCGTGTCTATAACCGAGGGGCCGTGGGAAAAGACCCCAAAGAGCAGAAGAGGTACGGGCACGGGAGAAGCAGACCGGTGGACCACCATGTTGGCATCCAGACCAGGAGCTGCATCATAGGCCAGATAGCCCGCGACCCATTTGCCACTTTTGCTGGCGGCTATGAGCTTATCGAGACACTCGCTAATTTCGTGAGGCTTATAGGTGACAACAATATCGTCAGGATGCTCAAAAAGCCAGGGATGCCCCTGGCCAGCGGGAAAGTCCGTTCGCACAAACATCGTCATGGTAGGCATGGACTAGTTATACCACACGCAGCGAGCTCACACTATGGCGGGGTCTTGTGCGCTCCTGAACTGGGTGAGACTGCGGGATTGTGGTGGATAAGCTGGCCATGGCTCCTTCCTTTCATTCGTGACATCCAAAGGCGTTGGGATCTCCCCTGACCTTGCATTGACGTGCTGTGGCCACGGGAAAGCCGCAGATGACAGGCAGTGGCAGGAAATGATGTTCGGATAATGGGCTCTTAGCTTACAGAGACCATTCGCTTTAGAGGAAGTAAGGCGCGCAGACGGACAGCCTCCGGCACGCGCACTTCATAACGATCCCACCGGAGGGCATCCCGGATCTTTTCCAGGGAAATCATGTTCATAAAGGGGCAGATGGCCCCATCATGGGCAGCGACAAAGTTTTTATCGGGATTTTCCTTGCGCAGCCGATGCAATAGGCCAACTTCCGTGGCGACAATGAATGTGCTGGCCGCCGAACGTTTGGCGTGTGCCAGCATGCCATCCGTGGATAGAACCTGCCCTTGGACTGCGGTGGGAGGGATGGCCAAGGCCCGTGTGGTGCACCCGCATTCTGGGTGAATTAACAGTTCGGATCCGGGGTTTTGGCGCACCTTCTCCACCATTCCTTCGTTTTCAATAGCGGCGTGAACATGACATTCTCCATGCCAGAGGTGAAGATTTTTACGGCCGGTGATACGGCGCACATGAGCTCCCAGAAAGAAGTCCGGAAGAAACAGAACATCTTGCTCTGGAGGAATGGCATTGACTACCTGCACGGCATTGGATGAGGTACAGCAGTAATCAGACAATGCTTTGATGGCCGCTGACGTGTTGACATATGAGACGACGACCGCTTCAGGATACTCTGCGTGCCACTGGAGCAATTCTTCCGGGGTAATCGTATCTGCCAGGGAACAGCCCGCCTCGCGATCTGGAATCAGCACCCGTTTATCGGGGCATAAAATGGAGGCCGTTTCCGCCATGAAATAGACTCCTGCCATCACCAACACTTGGGCGGCACTCTGCTGTGCCCAGCGGGCCATGGCAAGCGAGTCTCCTAGAAAATCCGCGATGTCCTGAATAGGACCAGGCTCGTAGTTATGAGCCAGAATAACGGCGTGGCGTTGTGTCTTCAACATTTCAATTTCTTCTAAAAGTGTCATCCCTGAGTCCCCTTGTGTATTCTATTCCTCACCAGGCAGTGCCTGGAAGCGCATGCTTTGCCCTTTCTGATGGATGAGGTGACCTCGCCAGCGTGCCTCGCTGTGCGGAGCATCGGACCGGAAGTGCGCACCACGGCTTTCTTGGCGCTCTAGTGCTGACTGGGCGACCAGGGATGCGAACGAGAAAATCCAGTGCTTTTCCTGCAATGCAAGGCTAGAGAGGTGAGCGCAGGCCTGAGTCATGGTCCCCCCAGCACGCATCACACCAAAATTATCGTCCATCATTCGGCCCAGTTGGTCTAAAGCGGTCTCATCGGATATCGTCCACGGCTTGGGAGCGATGAGGGTGCCATCATTCAGCTCCTGAGCTGCCGCACGGTGTCCGGCCAGATATTGCGCCACACGGCGCGCAAATACCAACCCTTCCAGTAAGGAGTTGGAAGCGAGACGGTTGGCTCCATGCACCCCGGTGTGGGCGACCTCCCCTACCGCGAACAAGTCAGTCACGGTGGTCCGCCCGGAAGTATCGGTCCGAATGCCTCCCATGCAAAAGTGCGCCGCGGGATAAACCGGCAACGGGTCAGCAGCCAAATTCCACCCGCGCTGCGAGGCCAACTGGGCGATGTCCCCAAAACGCCGATAAAGCTCGGCCGCATCCAAATGGTCCAGACGAAGAAACGCTTGCGGCTGCTGATAGATGGCACGGGCCACCTCATCACGCGGTGCTAGCTCCTGTTGCGGATAATCCTGCATAAATCGGTGACCTTGTCCATCCACCAAATACGCACCGAATCCCCGCAGGGCTTCGGTCAGCAGCAAGGCCTGACCGCGCGGCATGCCTTCGTCCAGGACGGTGGGATGAAATTGGACAAACTCCAAATCTGCCAATGCTGCACCGGCGTCATATGCCAGCCAGTGTCCTTGGCCCAGTGACGAAGTCGGATTCGTTGTCTGCTGCCATAACGCGGCATATCCTCCCGTGGACAGCACGGTCGCTCCCGCCCACAGGGGAAATGGGGAACCGGAAGGCGGCATAACCCACACCCCCCGGCAGGCTCTGGAGGTGTCGGTGATTAATTGCACGGCCTGTCCTGTTATCCAGTGAATGCGGGGGTTGCGCATAGCCCTGCCATAGAGAAAGTCGGCGATGGCCCGCCCAGTTAGACCGCCAGGCGCGTGCACAATGCGGGCGCGGGAGTGTCCCGCCTCCTGCTCCATGGCAGGCGCTGTCTCACCCTGCATCGCAAAAATTCCGCCCCGGATGAGGGACTTTACAGCCTCCGGACCGGATTCGACGAGAATCGCGACAGCATTGTCGTGTGCCAAGTCCCGTGCGACCCGTACCGTGTCGTCATAGTGATAACGGTAGTGATCGTCTGGGCCGAGCGCTACTGCTACGCCGCCCTGGGCCCGATAGGTGCTGCTCTGTTTCCAACCCTGGTCAGGGACGCAGAGGGTGACGTCTTCAAATTGGGCAATCTCCAAAGCTGTCGCGAGTCCTGCGATGCCGGCTCCCACGACCACTACCGGGGTCATCACAGCGTCGCCCCCCAGTCGGCCCCGATGTCAACGTGGGGCGCGGAATGAGTGAGATAGCCTAAAGATATAGCGTCCACACCCGTTTCCGCCACCGTGCGGACCTGATCCGGCCGAATACCCCCCGAGGCTTCCACAAACACCTGATGATCAATTATCGCGACAGCCCGGCGCAACTCCTCCATCGACATATTGTCCAAAAGAATACCATCGACTCCCGCCACTAGAAGTTCAGGAATCTGATCGAGCCGGTCCACTTCCACTTCCACAAACATGACGTGAGACACGCTCTGGCGTATGCGAGAGACGGCGGCAGAAAATCCGCCCATTGCGGCGATGTGGTTGTCCTTGATTAAGATGGCGTCATACAGGCCAAACCGGTGGTTGGTCCCTCCTCCGGTGCGGACAGCATATTTTTCCCAGAGGCGCTGGCCCGGACGCGTTTTCCGGGTGTCTAATATGGCCACCGGAAGGTCCGCGACCTGCGTGACGGCTTGTTGGGTCACGGTAGCGATCCCGCTTAGCCAGGTCATCACGTTCAGCGCGGTGCGCTCTCCGGTCAGCAGTGCCCGAACAGGTCCTGCCAGAGCAGCCACAGCCTCGCCCGCACCACAAAACTGTCCCTCCTCTGTCAGCACGGTGACTCCCACCTCATCGCTTAGCTGCTGGTATACCGCCTCCAAAATTGGCGTGCCGCACACTATTAACGGTTCTCGGGCCTTGAATACCAAGTTGCCTCTGAGGCTTTCACCAATGGTTAGTTCCGTCGTAATGTCTCCAGATCCGATATCTTCTTCCAATCCCCACCGGGCCAACTGGTCCCACGACCACTTTTGCATGGCGCACTCCTTGTCACTTGTCATGATAGAGGTAGTATACTTGGACATATAGCACATGACAAGACATATGTATCCTCACGGGCTTTGCGCTTCTTGCGCTCGAACTTCCTGTCTTTGCGACAAGCTCTCGGTTCACGCGGGCGTGGCGCTGTCCCGGCGTTACGGGCCCGCTAGAAAAGCAAGCCTAAATCGGGTTTACACAAAACTCTTGACACTCCCGCGTGGTGATGCAAACAAAGCCCTTATTGTACAGCACGCAAGGCTGCAACCACAGAAGACAGAAAGGATTGGCGACTCAATGCAACGAGTCAAACGAGCTGAGTGGCAGAGTCGTGTTGGCGGAAGCCATGGGGTTGATGGGAAGTGGGGCAAGAACCCTGCAGCGAACGATTATTCGAGCCAGACTTTCACAAAAACGGTTACTCATTCGCACCCAGGCTCCCGTGCAACAGGGGCAAGGACATCTGACAGTGCAGCTTTTGCGGTCGGAGGAGTTCCTGCTCCTGAAGCGATCCGGCTTAAGAGTGCAGTGATGCAATTGAATCAGTCGCTTCAGCAATTACAACATCCTTAATTCTCCGAGAGGGTCTGGATGAACGTTAAACTGTGGGCGTCCTTGACAGCGCCGTTGGCTACCGTATTGGCATTGTCCGCCACCATCCCAGTGATGGCAGTGTGCCGTGGCTCTGGAACACTCGAGAACCAAGCCGTGCCGCACAGGCGCCCGTGTTCTCGGTTTCTAGGGGTCACCGAGACACCACGCCATATCGCCATTTCAGATTACCTTCCCAACCAAGTGGCGGCCGCATGCCACTACCGCATACGGCCGCCAACAGGCAACAAGTCTTTCCAATCAAGCCAGGTCTCTTTCGTGCCAAATGAATAACTCGGTTTCGGCTGTGCATCATCAGCGAGGTCAATCGGCAACGCTTCCCACCAATGTCCAAAAATGCGGGTATTGCGAGGGAAGATTCAAAAAGGCCGTCAGCAGGGGATCCGGTTTCATCCCGGCAACTATTGTCGCATTCTCGTAGGACTTCTTATCGAGATTTCTTGTTGCCGTCTTGGTTCTGATTTCACTATCCTCCTAAAATTTCACCAATTTACTTGCGAATGCCCCTTGCTAAAAATGCTCGGGCAGGGCATAGTGGTCTTAACGGGAGCTCGGGGAACTGGGCTGAGAGGGTGGACTACCGCCACCGACCGTAAAACCTGATCTGGATAATGCCAGCGGAGGGAAAATATGATTATAATAGTCCCCATCATTTCTCCTTTTTGCCACCTATTCCATCAGGAATTCGGTCCTCCCGTCTATTGCGATGTGAGGAGGATACAGCTTGCCATCCACTGATAAATCCCAATCCGATGCTTATCAGGTCTTTCCCAAGAGCTCCAAAGTCTATCTCCAGGGGAGTCGGCCCGATATTTTTGTGCCGATGCGGGAAATTGCGTTAGATTCCGGCAATGGCCACGGAACTTTTCGCGTTTACGACACGAGCGGCCCCTACACGGATAATGCTATCACCACGGATATCCGGCAGGGACTTCCTGTGATTCGGCGGCCTTGGATCTTGGACCGGAATGATGTGGAAGAATATGTGGGCCGTTCCGTGCAGCCAAGAGACAATGGGCGGGGCGAAGCATCTGTGTTGCCGTCGCTCGAACGCCGGCCGCTGAGAGCCAAACCGGGCCACATTGTGACGCAAATGCATTACGCGCGGCAAGGAATCATTACGCCGGAAATGGAATTCATTGCCCTGCGTGAGGGATTCGACCCCGATGTGGTGCGCCAAGAAGTCGCTAGTGGCCGGGCCGTTATTCCTAGCAATATTAATCATCCCGAATCCGAGCCCATGATTATCGGGCGGCGGTTTCATGTGAAAATCAATGCCAATATCGGAAATTCCGCCGTGACTTCCTCTATTGACGAGGAAGTCGATAAGATGCGCTGGGCCACATTGTGGGGCGCTGACACTGTGATGGACCTCTCTACCGGGCAAAATATTCATGCCACGCGGCAGTGGATTATTCGCAACGCGCCGGTTCCTTTGGGCACCGTGCCCATTTATCAAGCGTTGGAAAAGGTCGGAGGAAAACCGGAAGAGCTTACATGGGACCTTTATCGGGATACCTTGATTGAACAGGCGGAACAAGGAGTCGACTATTTCACCATTCATGCTGGCGTGCGCTTGGCCTACATTCCCTTAACGGCTGACCGGGTGACCGGTATCGTCTCGCGCGGAGGTTCCATCATGGCCGTGTGGTGTTTGGCGCATCACCAAGAGAACTTTCTTTATACCCGCTTCGAAGAGATTTGTGAAATCATGAAGACCTACGATATTACGTTTTCCCTGGGAGATGGACTGCGGCCAGGGTCGATTGCCGATGCCAATGATCGAGCCCAATTTGCTGAGCTGGACACCTTGGGGGAACTGACGCAGGTGGCTTGGAAGCAGGACGTGCAGGTCATGATTGAAGGGCCGGGGCATGTGCCTTTGCATAAAATTCAAGAAAACGTCGAACGGGAACGAGAAATTTGTCACGATGCACCGTTTTACACTTTGGGACCGCTGACGACCGATATCGCACCCGGATACGATCACATCACCTCAGCGATTGGCGCCGCGATGATCGGGTGGTATGGCACGGCCATGCTGTGCTATGTCACCCCCAAGGAACACCTGGGACTGCCCAATCGGAACGACGTCAAAGATGGAGTCATCGCCTATAAAATTGCTGCTCACGCGGCTGATCTCGCGAAAGGCCATCCGCAGGCCCACGGCTGGGACAACGCGTTATCTTTGGCGCGCTTCGAATTTCGGTGGACGGATCAGTTCAACTTGAGCCTGGATCCCCAAAGGGCCTGGGCTTTTCATGATGAGACCCTTCCGGCGGAACCAGCAAAAACTGCGCATTTTTGTTCCATGTGCGGACCCAAGTTCTGTGCGATGCGGATTACCCAAGACATTCGGGATTGGGCTCAGCAACACGAAGTGCCACCCGAATCGGCCTTCTGGCCGGGCATGCAGGAAAAGGCCAAGGAGTTCCGTCAACGCGGCGGAACCTTGAACGTGGAAGGGAAGTAGCTGGAGTGTTGTGGGGTTTAATCGACACTGCCCGGTTTGATCCACGCCATTGGCGGAATTTACCTGCTGTGGGAGTATCTCTTGACGGGTTATGGCTGCGTGGACCCGCTCTATCTCCTGCTGAATGGCTCGAGTGGGGTCAGGCGATTTCCCGTCTCATTCCGCAGGTGCCGCTTTGGATCGGGGGAAATGTTCTGGCAGCGCGGGCGCTGAAGGCTGATGGGCTGCAATTGCCCAGCCATCATCTGGCAGCACGGAGAGTACGAGATCAATGGGACCGTCCTATCGCAGCCTCCGTTCATTCTCTGGAGGAGTATGAACGACATCGCGAAGCGGATTGGTTTATTTGGGGTCATGCTTATGCCACACGGTCTAAACCGGGAATGTTGCCCCGCTCCCGCGCTAGTTTGGAGGCCATTTTAAAACGGACGGCCCACCCTGTGATGATTATTGGAGGCGTAAACGCGTCCACTGTATCGGAGGTCGCCCACTGGGGGGGATCGGGAGTGGTG
The DNA here is from genome assembly GCA_027344105.1 of Sulfobacillus sp. GTDB lineage: Bacteria > Bacillota > Sulfobacillia > Sulfobacillales > Sulfobacillaceae > Sulfobacillus. The sequence continues at coordinate 8,697 of DAHWJO010000059.1, read as the reverse complement.
GTCGGTGACGGAATTTGGCAACAGTCTAATCCGGCAGCGGCGGCAGCCGTCATCAAGGACCTTTGGAACCAGGAAGCACGGGGAGGGACACCAACAGATGACCTTGACAGTTAACGGCGAGCCGAAGGTCATGGCCGCTGTGACAACGGTTGGCAACCTATTGGACCACTTCGGGGTATCGCATCAAACAGTTGCGGTGATGGTCGACGGCGTGATCATCGCCCGCGAACACGTCGCGAATACGTTATTGCACGAAGGGGCTTCAATAGAGATCATTCGTTTTGTGGGAGGGGGATAATTATGCCTATATTGGAAGACAGCCTGATTCAGGTCGGACCGTATACGTTTCATTCCCGTCTTTTTGTGGGCACTGGAAAATATGCCAGCAACACTCTGATGCAAGAAGCTATCGTTGCATCGGGGACGGAATTAGTCACTGTGGCGCTGCGCCGGGTCAACGTGTCCCGTTCTGACGAGCCTTCACTATTAAATTTCGTGCCGCCCTCCGTCAAAATTTTACCCAACACCGCGGGCTGCTACACCGTGGAGGATGCGCTCCTAGTAGCGGACTTGGCCCGCGCAGCCGGAATCGGCGACTTAATTAAACTCGAAGTGATAGCGGACAGCATACTTTTGTGGCCCGACCCGATCCTAACCCTTCAGGCCACGGAACGATTGGTGGCAAAAGGATTTACGGTCATGGTCTATACCACACCGGACCCCATATTGGCCAAGCACCTGGAGGATGCGGGCGCCGCAGCCGTGATGCCTTTGGGTTCTCCTATCGGCTCTGGACAAGGGATAATCGACATCGAAGCGATTCGCCGCATCAAAGAACGCGTCACCCGCGTGCCCGTGGTCGTGGACGCAGGAATTGGGGGAGCGGCCGACGCGGCCGTGGCTATGGAAGCCGGAGCGGATGCGGTACTGGTGAATACCGCGATCGCTTTGGCGAAAAATCCCGTGGCTATGGCTGAAGCCATGAAATGGGCCGTGATGGCGGGACGTCAGGGATATTTGGCGGGACGCATGCCCAAGCGGCAGGAAGCCGAGGCGTCCTCTCCCCAATCGGGCCGCGTCGAGGCGTATGGTGGATTGTAGTCCGGTGATTTCGGACAAAGAACGGGTACGGCGCCTTGTGTCGCTGCCGGGAGTCAAACCAGAGCGGGTGGCGCGACTGCGAGACACGACCGTCGCCATCGTCGGAGTCGGCGGCATTGGCCAGGCTGCCGCACAGCATCTGGTGGCGCAAGGGGTGGGGGGTCTCATACTCATCGACCCTGACCGGGTGGAAGCGCATAATCTCTCGCGGCAAATCTTGCTGACGCCGCCCACGGTGGGCCAATTCAAAGTGGATGCCGCGGCCGAGCGTCTATGGGAGCTCTCCCCCACGGCGCAGATTGAACAGCGCCGGAACCAGCTTGATGAAGCGAATGTCGACGCACTGTTGCAAGAGGCCGCCATTGTGTTGGATGGGGTGGATTTGGGACAGCCGCGCGAGGTATTGAACCGCTACGCCATGCGTTCGGGTAAACCGGTATTCTTTGCTGGAGCTACCGGGTATGAGGCGCAAGTCTTTGGTGTCCACGGCGGACAGCCCTGTTTGACGTGCTTGTTTGGATCCGTAGCGGATGTAGCGGATGATTGTGCCGCGACAGGTGTGCTAGGACCAGTGGTGGGTATGGCGGGGCTGGTGCAGGCGCAAGAAGTGTTGAAATGGGTGCTGCGGGTGGGCCAGCCCTTGGTTGGGCGCTTATGGCAATGGGATGGATTTTCCGGATCTACGCGCATTATGACAATCCCCGCTCGCACCGACTGCCCGGTATGCGGCGCGATTCATCCACGGTGAGAGGAAGAACAGGGACCGAGTGACTGACCCTGTTCAGCCTGGGATGGGGAATTGGCTTGTGAGAGAGGAAGCCGTCTCCCAAGACCTCATGGAAAACTGGCCTTGTGATTAAAGGGGGTATGATGATGGTGGCGGATACCACTGCGGATGTGCTCATCGTGGGAGGCGGAGTGATTGGCTGTGCTCTGGCCTATGACCTTGCGGCAGCGGGGATTGGTGTGAAACTGTTGGAACGGGATACGGTGGGATCCGGAACATCCTATGGTGCCGGCGGCATGCTGGCACCGCAAATTGAATTCTCCGAAGGCGGCCTGGGCTTGGAGTGGGGATTGCGCTCTCTAGCTTTATATCGGGAGTGGGATCATGCCATTGGTGACCGCATCGGACTCGGATTGGATCTGGATCTTTCCGGGGTATTGCGGGTGACGGAAGGGGGACCAGCGGAGTTAGGAGCATTGGCCGCCCGCCAAATCCAGATGGGGCACATGGCCCGATTGCTGGATGGTCCGGGCATTCGCGATTGGGCACCCGGAATTAATTCCGAGGCGCAATTCGGACTCTGGGTGCCTGGGGGGCAGGTGGACGCATGGCGGGCCACCCGGGTCTTGGCTCAAGCGGCGGCCAGCCAGGGGGCGATGATCCATACCGGTGTGACGGTCACAGGTTTAGAGGACGGAGCCGTGCTGAGTTCTATGGGGCGCTTGGAAGCACAGTACATTATTGTGGCCGCCGGTGCGTGGATTCCCCATCTCTTGGATTTGCCCCTGCGGCCGGTAAAGGGGCAGCGCCTTTTGGTCGAACTGCCTCAATTGCTGGCGCGGGCGCCGGTTTTTGGAGACGGCGTCTATGTCGTGCCCAAGGCGGGCGGACGCTATTTTTTGGGCGCGACCGAAGAACCCGATGGAGGCTATGACCGTCGGGCGACCTTGGCCGGGATGACAGCAGTGGGAGCGGCAGCCGCGCGATTATTTCCCAAACTCGCTCAGGCACAGGTGGTTGAGCAATGGGCTGGTCTTCGACCTGTATTTCCCGATGGTTTGCCGATGATTGCGCCTGTTCCTCAGTATGACCGGGTGCTGGTAGTCGGCGGACATTACCGGCACGGATTTCTTCTGGCACCGGCCACGGCGCGCGCGGTGCGGGATTGGATGATACAAAGAACGCCCTTGCCCTCCGATTTTTCCTACAATCGGTTAGTTCAGACGAAGAAAGCCGTGAAGGCAGCCTTAAAGGAACACACGCCCGACCATGCTGTAAACGTCACGACGGCTCCTATTGGGAATATGTTGCGGGTGGAAGTCACAATTGCGGCCGATCCGGCTGTAGTCTACCGAGTCTTTTGCGATCCCACTCATTATCCTCGACTGATGCCGGATATCCAGCAAGTGGAGGTAGTAGAGGCTGAATCGACCTATCGCATTATTCAGTGGACGGTGCACTATTTCGGTCAACGGATTGTGTGGACGGAACGACAAACATGGGACGGGCGGGAGAGTCTGGAAGGGGATCTGGTTGCGAGCAGTTTCTTTGACCATTATCACTATTGCGGGCGTGTAACCCGTGACCCTGTTGGGAGCCTGGTCACCATCGAAGTGGAAATGACGTCCCGGCGTCGGGGATTGGTGCTGACAGCTGCCCAGAAAATCCTACGGCAAAACCTTCAAGCTTTTTTGCATGCACTGGGACAAGAATTGGAAGCGGCGGTTAGTGAGTCCTGAGTGATCGCGAGGAGGCGTGATGTTGTCTGACATTGACGATTTGGGGATTGGCCTGCTCGTTCCATTGAGACACGTCCTCCTCAAAAAAAGATCACACCGCAGAGACTTTGTTGTTCTTGCCCAGGGGAATCTGAACGGGCTGGTAGTGCGAGATCATGCCCAGAGATTATGATCTATTTCCAGGCACTCATTCGGAGTGGTGTTTTGATCCGCTGTTTTATGAGGAGGCTCCTCTTGAACCACAAGGAGCCTCCTCTAAGTCGTCAGCTAGGGGCGTCACCTGTTTAATTTTCATTCATGCATTCATAGATAAGTCCGGCGGGACCCTTCCGGTGGAGGATATGACACCAGTTCGGGGTCATCGGGCTCTGCAATGGCATGAATACGTTCGCAAGTTGCGAGAATTACTGACCGTTTCCCTGCTATCTGACTTATCTAGGGATGCATATTTTCATTTGCGAGTCGGTGCTAGCCCAATTTTGCCAGTGCACCAACCGCGTTAATGATTCCGGCGCGGCCCATCCCAAGCTTTTCAGATGGGGCTCGGGGGCGAAGTGCTCTGTGTACCCCAAGCATAAGACGGCGACTGGTTGAACGCCTAGAGGGATTCCTAGTGTCGACTCTCAAGATCGCCGTCAACAGTTTTCTCACGTTGACTGACCGTCTGTTAAAATGGTAGCGGACCGTGAAAGTCTTCCGGGAAGTCTTGAATATGGGCGCGATAACGCCGCCAATGCTGCACTCATTGATGACGGCGTCGCTCCGGTTGTGGCCACGGTTGGCACGGGACGAATGGCGGCTCGATCCACCACCAAAACGACTCCAATTGTTTGATGGTGAAGGAACAGGTTGCCGCGTCCGCGAGGATGCGGCCGGTGCGGCGCATGCGCACCGAGCGTCCTTGGCTCACCGCAAATTATCCTGCGCCCGGCGGGCCCGGTGACGCTTTGTTTGATGTCCCGAATCGGTTCCACAGTATTCATTGCCTTGATCCCACCTTTTGTGAATACCACTCGTAGTCCATCGTATCATGTTTTGTGCGGTTCAAAATACGAGAATCAGGTGTAGAGGCCAAAATGTTGATAGGACGGTATTCCGAACCGCACACAAAGTCTTTGTGTGCGGTTCGGCGGTAGACACCGCGGCGATAAGATCCCGCGGGATCAATTCCATTTTCCTGTCCACCGGGAGACCACAGTCGCCGTGGAGGGCAAGCGAAGAAGGCAACCATGGTGGAGGTGATTCTATCATCATTTTCGCTCCATGGGACCCACCTTCGCTCCATTTATCCATAAAATACTACCGGGAGAAATCCGCGTTTTGTTAACGGGACCCCTTCATCACACTTTTCAACATATGGTTAGGATCGCAGCGTAGCAATCATTTTTTTGGGTTGTAATAGCAGATCAAACGCTGTGTAAATATTTGGTACAAAGATATCTGCCACCATAATGGATTTTGCCGCAGTGCCTTCAGGACCAGCTGTTATAATAGATAGATCTGCCGCAGTCATCATTTCGTAGTCATTAAGACCATTGCCGACCACTACTACTCCGCCCCGCAAAAGTTTGATGACATTAGCTTTGTCGGTCCCCGAGTTAACAATCTCAGTGCGAACTGGCAAGGTTTTGAGCGCTTCGTGCACCGATCCGAAGGTATCAGCGGTCAAAACCACACATTCTAATAAGCTCGACAAGCGCATAATCAACACTCCAATACTGGAGAACAACTCGCCTCCATCAGCTAGGGTTCCGTTAAAATCAAACACTGCGTAACTGAGTTGGAGGGTGCCCCGTCCAGGAATTTCAATTGTATACATGTTCCGTTCCTTTCCAGTCGTCCTATTTTGCACTCGCGGGGTCAACTGCCACCTGAAACGACATCGTCATGATTAGACGTGGCTACCAATAATCGATCAGACCAGTATTCCAGCACTTCCTGCCAAGCCCGCTCTGCGTCCAAGTCCTGGGAATGTAAAGAAGTCGCATCAGAGAATGATCCCAGCCATGTCATCCAAATCTTTTTTTGTTGGTTCCATAGCGATTGACGGAAGCTTTTAGACAATTCGATATCCGTCACAGTAGTTTTGAAATGTGACCAGCACAAAGTGATCTGCATGGTTGTCTCTGAGTGTGCCACCGCTCTTAGGTAACGTTTGTAGCGTTGAGTCACTTCATCTTCTAAGATGCAGACAGGACATGGAGTGGGCGCTTTCGGGGGCGAAGAATACGAACATAGGGTAGTGAGCACATCTTGAACCACAATCATTCCACCTAAAGCGCCCTCATACTGAGCAAGATGGATTGCATGGTGGGGACAAACTCCCCATGCCTCACGAATATCTTTTTGCGTTTCCCAGGCATGAATCATTTCATAGAACAGAGCATCAAAATATTCTTTAACAGCCCTTTCCTGGCCCGCACAAAGAAGGCACTGCGCGCTTGCCAAGGATGATAAAAACGCACTATCCCATTTAGTCCCTTGTAATGTTGGATCTTGCTTTCTTAGTTTTGGGAGTCGGCTGTATGCACACCAATGCTGTTCAGCCATCAAGGCATTCTCCATCCTGATAGAGGCCACGCTGCGGATGATATGTGACAATGTGATCCACACAAGAATTTATCCAGGGAGCGTCGCGATGTAATTGTTCCTTTTACGTGACCCCTCACGATTCTTACCACTATGTGTTTTGAGTGCTCTTGATGGTGTTTTCTCGGATCGCTTACGGCCGCCACCACCGATTGTGGGACGAGGCCCATTTCCGTAATATGGTTGAAATACGATAAATCGTCATGTCGGAAAGATTGATTCTTGTTGCGTATCGGCCATGCCATAATATACCCCGCGGAGACGCTAGGGATATGCTCAGAAATCCGTTGATAATCACCATTGCTAGGATCTGACTTGTAAGTCGCTACGGCCTGATGGAAAGCGCGCCTAGCAGTATTATGATCGATAAATTTTGCTATCTGACTCATAGGATATCCTCCCTTTGTCAATTGTCTGAGGGAGGTGTTATTAGTGGTTTGACCCACGCTTTGGCTTGAGCCGCGGTCAACACCATGACCGAGATAATGTTATTGTGCAGATCATGGCCCATTACGTCAATATCTGGCTGAAACTCGCGCAAGGTGCCGTCCGAGTCCTCTCATGGACCGTTCCGAGAGGATTTCTGTTGCACGCTTTGGTGTTTCGTCACCTTTATGCGAATCAAGATCGGTAACATTGGTCTCGATGCCGGTGGAGGGCCCCGCATCCGCGGTATCTGGCGGATGCGGATCTCCAGCGGGCTGGAGATCCGCGCGTGCTTGCTTCATAACCTCTTGGTGCTTTCCTGTAGCATGATACCATGTTTTGACGACGTGCTATTGTCTTTGGGCGTATTACGAACGATCGTCTTGCTCGGAATCTCCCAGAAAATTCCTATAACGTTGCAAAGAGGTCCATGTTATTTTACCCACCAAAGCATGGCGACGATCTTGAACATACAAAACCGACCGTGAGGAGCGAGAGAGACACCGTACCGCATGAGCCCAATCAGTCGGCATCCAGACAATTCCCCGCCGAGAACGGGAAAATTGTCCAATGGGCATCCCAAGCATTGACGTCCGCATGGTTCGCCACGATGTTTCCGGCACAACTACCGTTAAGGATGGCCATAAATGGTGCACCTCCTGCATTTGAACGGCCACGTAGCTGAGGATGTCGGACAGACACACCACACTATGGATTTGATGTTGATCATTGATCACCGCCAATGGTTCATGGCCGCGAGAGAAATGCCCTCGCGACTTCAGTATGTCATACACGCTTTCGTCTTCGAACACCATATCTTGTGGATTTGGAGGTTCAAGCCACGACGGCATCGCCATTCTCCTTCCGCCCAAAAGGATCATAGCCTCGCGTAAGCTGGAGACCGGAACAAGAGTGAAATTGGTTGGGTCCCATAGATAGAGATGATGACCAAGCCGTCAGTATCCATAACGTAGCGTTCACGACTAGGTGCCGGTGGGCGCAACGGGTCAGGGAAAGCATTGTAGCAAACCATGCTCGCGCCGTGACGCGCGGGTTTGCCCAGACTAAATCTGTCTGCTTTGGACATGGAGACCGCCTGCCTCGATTGTGTGGAAAAGTGACCCGCTGTTCCCCGTAAAGAGCGCCTCGAAGTTGGTCAGCGGGCAGGAGAGCGGTCGCCGTTTTAACATAAAATTGGTGCGTTGCGGTTATGACGGAACACGCGAGTGTTGGGAGTATCCGTAACCACGGTCGCCCCATCATAGGGTGATGTTCCCACAATCGATGCGGCCAACGAGATCTTCTGTTCCCCTGGTGAATGGTCGGACGGGGTAGTCTGTACCCAGTTTCTTGTGTGCTAATGGTGGCCCCTTCTTTCGACGATAAAATTGCACAGGGTCAGGGGTAACCCGAGAATCCACAAAAAATGACCCCTGACCAACATCTATTGATCAGGAGCCATTAGCCGCTAGGCAATTTGGTGAGCCAGCTCCATGGCTCATCGTTCTCCAAGGATTATAAACCCTCACTGGTGTGTCGTCAAGAATGGAAAGGCGTAGGCTGTGTCTCTTCCGAAGGGACGGTTCTCGCCCGACATCGCACAGCTGGGGCGTAAGTTTACGTCTTACCCCAGATTTCCGAAATAAGCCCCGTAGGGTGCAGCCTGTCACCTCGTGTCTTTATCCGGGATCAGTCTGGACATGGGCACTTCCTATCCGACCATATAGCGAATAGCGCCATGGAACAGGGATGGCTTGCCCGTGGAAAGCCGCGAAGATCATGTTCCTGCGAAATCTGACTAATGGGATCTTTGAAGAGGTCGAGCTCGGGGTATGGGGGCGAAGACTGGCCAGTCTGGGGCAGCAATGGAAACATGCACCGAGATCCATTCCGGCGTATGGGAGGCGGCATGGATACCAAGGAGACGGTAGCAAAGCAGGGAAGGACTTGGACCCAGCCCAGAGCACCCGCGTAGGGCAAGGCCGCGCGTATAAGCGCAAACGTGAAAGCGCGTGGAGGGCCCAAGCCCGGCGGATCGGGCGTAGTACTGAGGACCCCGCGGACACGATAACCGTGGGCGAGGGAAGGTCTCGTGGACGACCCACGAGAGGCCGG